>DAIDKO010000098.1 GCA_027450005.1 Rhodanobacter sp.
GCTCTGCACGTGCTCGGGCACGTCCACCGCGTGGGTCACGCCGCCGTGCTTCTTCGCGCCGCGGAAGCCCAGCGTCCAGCGAGCGCGGGCCTTCAGCAGCAGCAGGCGGCCGGTCTGCGATTGCGGATCCACGTCGATGGCGAGGTCGTAATCCGCCGCGCGCATGCCGCGCGTGGCGCGCAGCCACTGCACGGGATGGCCGAAGCCGTGCGACGGCAACTGGAATACCCGGCTGACACGGTCATAATGGCCGTACAGCAGTTTGCCCACCTGGCTGCGCGTCACGATGTCGATCTCGGCGCCCGGCCAAGTGGCTTCCAGCTCCTGGATCAGCGGTGTCAGTAGCAGCGCGTTGCCCAACGTATGGCTGACATGGCAGATCAGGATGCGATGGATGCCTCGACGCGGGAGCGGCTCGCCGCTTGGGTCGGCCCCCTTGCCGTACAGCAGGCGCATCAGGCTGCGAGCCACGCGGCGGCGCAGGTGGTCGAGGTCGAAGGAGTCGTGCGTTGATCGCGCCACGGCGGGCCTGCAGGAGTAGAGGGAGTCAGTCGGCAGCGCGCATCGTAGCGTCAGCCGGCGCAGATGGGCGGCCTTCGAGCGTGAGCAGGCCGCGTTCGACCAGCCAGCGTCGTGCGTTCTCCGCATCCTGCTCGAACCACGCACGGGCCGAGCCGAGCCGGAAGCTGTAGCCCCAGGCGTCCATGTCCGCCATCAGGCGTGCGCGGCCCGCGCCGAGCAGCGCGTCGGCCAGAACGATCTGCAGGTAGCAGGTGGCGTCCTCCTCCTCGATCGAGTCGGTGGCGTCGGTGTGCACCGCTGCCCGCCGCTCGGGCGACAGCACGATCAGGTGGCAGGCCTCATGCAGCAGGGAATGCACCGGCGTGTCGCTGCGCGCATACACGCTGTGGCCGATGATGCCGGCCTCCTCGTCACCCCAGTAGCTGCCGGGAATCGGCACGCCGTCGTCCACGCGCTGCAGCGCGAGGCCGTACCGTGCGAGCAGGGACTCGACGGTGCCGGTGTCGATATCGGCGAGGCGTAACACGGGGCTGGACATGGTGCTCCCTCTCCCCCTCCGGGAAGAGGGGGAAAGGCATCAGGTTGCCGGGTTAGACGCCGGCTTGCCGTCGGGCAGCGCCACCGACAGCTCCAGCACTTCGTGTCCGCTGTCGTGCTCGACGTTGATGTTGATCGCATCGAGATCCACGTGGACGTACTTCTTGATGACTTCGAGTAACTCGTTGCGCAGCAGCGGCAGGTAGTCCGGGGCACCGCGGGTCGACCGCTCCTGCGCCACGATGATGCGCAGGCGCTCCTTGGCGAGCCCGGCGGTGGGCTCCGGCTTGCGTTTCAGGAAGTCGAGAATGCCCATCGGCTCAGCCTCCGAACACGCGCTGCAGGAAACCCTTCTTCGGTACTTCGAGGAAGCGCAGCGCACGTTCCTCGCCGAGGATGCGGGCCACGGTGTCGTGGTAGGCGTGGCCGGCGTTGGAGGCTTCGTCGAGGATCACCGGCACGCCTGAGTTCGAGGCGGCCAGCACCTGTTCCGATTCCGGGATCACGCCGACCACGCTGATGCCGAGGATCTCTTCCACGTCCTTCACGCTGAGCATGTCGCCGTTGGCGACGCGCGCCGGGTTGTAGCGGGTCAGCAGCAGGTGTTGGCGCACCGCTGGCTCGCCGCGTTCGGCGCGCCGGGTCTTGCTGGCGAGCAGGCCGAGAATGCGGTCGGAGTCGCGCACCGAGGACACCTCGGGGTTGACCACCACCACCGCCATGTCGGCGAAGTACATGGCCAGGTGGGCGCCCTTCTCGATGCCGGCGGGCGAGTCGCACACGATGTAGTCGAAGCCGTCTTCGGAGAGGCCGTCGAGCACCTTCTCCACGCCTTCCTGGGTCAGCGCGTCCTTGTCGCGGGTCTGGCTGGCGGCCAGCACAAACAGGTTGTCGTGGCGCTTGTCCTTGATCAGCGCCTGCTTCAGCGTGGCCTCGCCATGCACGACGTTGACGAAGTCGTACACCACGCGGCGCTCGCAACCCATGATGAGGTCGAGGTTGCGCAGGCCGACGTCGAAGTCGATCACCGCGACTTTCTTGCCGGCCATCGCAAGGCCGGTGGCGAGCGAGGCGCTGGTCGTGGTCTTGCCGACGCCGCCCTTGCCCGAAGTGACAACTATGATTTCAGCGGTCAAGGAATCATCTCCCGATAACGTTTATTGTTGTGGTTGTCGCCGCCTGCGGCGGGTCAGAACTTGGCCAGCAGGAGTTTTTCCCCTTCCAGCCAGCATCGCACGGACTGGCCTTCCAGGTCTTTAGGGATCTGCTCGAACACGCGGTAGTGGCCGGCGATGGCTACCAGTTCGGCGCGGAAGTCGTGCACGTGGATGCGCGCGTCGGCGTTGCCCTGCGCGCCGGCCATGGCGCGGCCACGCAGGCCCCCGTAGACGTGGATGTCGCCATCGGCGATCACTTCGGCGCCGTTGGCGACCGCGCCGGTGACCACGAGGTCGCGGTCGCGCGCATAGACCTGTTGGCCCGAACGCACGGCGCCGTCGTGGTGCAGCGTGCCGCCCGCGTCCTCCGCGGTCGGTGCGGCTTCGCGCGCCGGCGTCGCCGCTGGAGTCGGTGCCGGGGTCGGCGCGTCGCCGGCGCTGGCCGGCTCGTAGGCAGCGCGGAACTTGGCGATCAGCGGTAGGCCCATGCGCTTGGCCAACGCCTCGGTCTCGCTGGTGCCGTAGGCCAGGCCCACCGGCAACATGCCGGCGCTGCGCACGGCTTCCAGCAGCGCGTCGACGGTGCCGTCGTCGGGCAGCTTCAGCAGGTGGCTAAGGTCCAGCACCACCGCGGCACGGGAGAACAGTTGCGGCGCGCTGCGCACGCGCCGTTCCAGCTCTTCGCTCAGCGCGGCGGCGTCCACGCGCTTGATGCGCACGTTGGCGATGCCGACCTGGCCGAAGCGTAGGTCGCAGGCGTCGGAAGTTTCCATGGTTGCATTCACTGGGCGCGGTCCCCGGCGAGTCGGCGCGGGTTGGGTGCGGGTTTGTCCTGCAGGCGTTCGGCCAGCCAGGGCACATCGGGCAGGCCACCATGCGCCAGCCAGGTCTCGCGCACGTAGGCGTAACTGGGCAGATCCTTGGCCAGCAGGCTGACCTGGCGTCCCTTCGATCCCATGCGTTGCTGGCCCACTTCCTGGAAGCCGTAGGTGCCGTGGAACAGCACTACCACGTCGTCACGCGGCTCCAGGAACACTTCGCAGGCCAGCAGCGGCACGCGTACCTCGGCGTAGCTGGTGACATCGCAGTAGAAGATGCGGCCCAGGCCGTGGCGGCGGTAGGCGTTCGCGATCACGATTCGGTCGATGTAGACGAACTGCGGATAGCGCTCGGCGAACCAGCGATAGTTCGGGCTCTGATAGTCGCTGCCTTCGCGCAGCGCGATAAGGAAGCCGGCGAGATGGCCGTCGATCTCCGCCACGCGAAAGTAATCAGCGCGCTCGAAGAAGTAGCGCAACTGCGCGGCATCGAGGGCGATGATGGATCGACCGGCTGCGTTGTTGAGGGCCAGCACGGCATCCAGGTCGTGCTCGCTGACGTCGCGGATGGCGAGGGCCATTCGTTGCTCCGCAGGGGATGATGTGGGCCTGGGCCGGTGCGGCCACGCGGCAAGCGCTCATTATGGCATGCGCCCGCCAGCGGCACACCTCGCGGCGCCGTATGTAAAGGCGCCGTAAAGTCGCGGCGTGCCGTTGGTCACGGATGACTTCCCATGCATTGCGCGGGCGGGGCGCGTGTCCAATCATGCGGGGCATGTCCCAAGTCAATTTCAGCCACGTCCGATTGCTGCGCTTCGCCGGCTTGTTCACCTACCTGTGCGTGGGCGTGCCCCTGCTCACGCCTTGGTCGGCCGATCGGTTGAATATGCTGCATCGCCCCAATTTTGCCTTGTTGCTGTGGTCGGTCTGCTACCTGGTGTTCGGCGTGTTGTATTGGGCGGTGACCTACGACCTCGGTTCGCGGCGCCACCTCGGGTTGCGGCTGCTCGGCCTGATGGTGATGACGCTCGCTTCACTGGCGGTCGGCTGGTACAGCCACAGCGGCCTCACCGCGATGTTCCTGGCGGTGATGGCGATGGTGCTGCCGTGGCTGCTGCCGTTCTGGCTGGGTGTGCTGTGTATCGTGTTGCAGAACGCCTGCTTGGTGGCGGTGTTTACCCGCTTTCCCGAGTACCCCACGCTGATGCTGGCCTTCGTGCAGACCATCATCTACTTGGGGATCTGCGCGCTGGCCTTCGTCGCCTCGATGGTGGCAAGCCGGCAGACCGACGAGCGCGAGGCGCTGCGTCGGCTCAATTCCGAGCTGCGCGCCACGCGCGCGCTGCTGGCCGAATCCAGCCGGCTGGCCGAGCGCATGCGCATTGCGAGAGAACTGCACGACCTGATCGGCCACCACCTCACCGCGTTGAGTCTGAACCTCGAGGTGGCCAGCCATGTCTGCAGCGCGGACGCTTTGCCGCACGTGCGTAAGGCGCAGGCCACCGCCAGGCTGCTGCTAGCCGACGTGCGCGAGGCGGTGAGCGAGTTGCGCCAGGACGACGCGATCGACCTCACCCAAGCGCTGCGCAGCCTCACCGAGGGCGTGCCGGGGTTGAGCGTGCAGGTGTCGATGCCGCCGCGCTTCAGCGTAGAGGACCCACGCCGGGCCCAGGTCCTGTTGCGCTGTGCGCAGGAGATCATCACCAACACCGCCAAGCATGCCGGCGCGCGCCATCTGTGGCTGACCTTCGCCTATGCCGGCCCCAGTCTGCTGGGCCTGCACGCACGCGACGACGGCCGCGGCGCGGCGCACCCGGAGGCGGGCAACGGCCTGTCCGGCATGCGAGAACGGTTGGCCGAGTTCGGCGGCAGCCTCACGCTGGAAACCGCGCCGGGCGAGGGCTTCGCGCTCACCGTACGGCTGCCTTTGGACGAGCAGCAGGAGCTGGCGCATGCGCCTTCGCGCACCGAGCCACCCGCGCTGAGTGTGCCGTGATGCGCGTTTACGGTTCGCCCCGCACGGTTTTCGCGTGCCAGAATGTTGAGGTTCGGACACCGCCCTGTTCCCTTTGTCGCGCGCCGCCGGGCCGGCGTGACGACCGCTTCGAGGATCCGCGATGATTTCCGTCTGTCTCGTCGACGACCAGAACCTGGTGCGCCAGGGCGTACGCTCGCTGCTCGACCTTGCGCAGGACATCCGCGTGGTGGCCGAGTGCGCCGACGGTGCGCAGGCGGTGCAGGAGATCCCGCGGGTCAAGCCCGACGTGGTGCTGCTCGACCTGCGCATGCCGAACATGAGCGGGCTGGAAGTGCTGCAGGCGCTGTCCACGCGCAACGAGCTGCCGCCCACCATCATCCTCACCACCTTCGACGACGACCAGCTGGTGCTGCAGGGCCTGAAAGCCGGTGCGCGCGGCTACTTGCTGAAGGACGTTTCGCTGGAACAACTGGTGGAAGCCGTGCGCACCGTGGCCGCCGGCGGCTCGCTGGTCGCGCCGATGGTCACCCAGCGGCTGCTGGCCGGGGTGGGGCGGATGCAGAACCAGTTCACCAGCCTGGAGCAGCCCGACCCGCTGACCGAACGCGAGACCGAGATCCTGCGGCTGCTTTCCGGCGGCTATTCCAACAAGGAAATCGCCAACTCGCTGAAGGTAGCCGAGGGCACGGTGAAGAACCACGTCTCCAACATTCTCTCCAAGCTGGGCGTGCGTGACCGCACCCGGGCCGTGCTCAAGGCGCTGGAGCTTGGCATCGTCTGACGCGCCGCGCGGTGGCGTCCGCCATGCGCACGCGGATGCTGCGGCGCAATGCCGCCTACTTGTCGGCAAGCCAGACGCAGCAAGGCTTTGTCGCCGTCCAAACGGCCTACCGCGAGCCGATGGCGTTCCGGCGCACGAGCAAGTAACATCCCAGCCTTCGGCGCTTGCCGACCCTCGCCATCTCCCCGTGTTCGAGCCGACTGCACGGCTCGCACGACGGCTGGGGCAATACCTGAGTATCGCGTACCAACGCTCGGAGACCTTGGAATGATGCGTGTTCGTGTTCTTGAATTCTTGATGGCGTGTGCCATCGTCATCGGCATTGGCGTGTTAGCCGCGGTGGTGATGCCCGGCAGCGGCCACATCGAGCGCTCGCTGGTGCTCGGCAAGGACATGCGGCAGGTGTACGACGTGGTGGACAACCTGCGCCGCCTACCCGAGTACTCGTTGCTCACTGCGCGCGACCCGCAGATCAAGTACACCTTCTCCGGCAAGTCTTACGGCCCCGGCGCAGAGATCAGTTGGGCCAGCGGCAACCCTGCCGTGGGCAATGGCTCGATCACCATCGACACCGCCACCCCAAACTTCAACAAGGTCGACGGCACCGCCAAGACCGCGCAGGTCGTGTGGGACATCGAGAACGGCTGGAAGGGCTACGACAAGACCTTCACCTTCGATCTGGAGCGCCAGGGTAGTCGCAACCAGCTCACCAAAGTCACCTGGTCGTACGATGTGAAGTACGGCTGGAATCTGGTCAACCGCTTCGCCAACCTTTACATCCACGGCGATCCCGATGCGTTCATCCAGTACGGCCTGAACAGCCTGCAAAACGTGCTGGCTGCGGTGCCGAACGTCAACTACGGTGACCTGATCCCGTACATCCGCCAGACCGAGCCGACCCCGGTGCTGCTGGTACCGGCCTCGATCCAGCGCAAGGACGGCATCGAAGGCTTGGCCGACACCGTCAACAAGGCTGTAGCGCAGATCCAGGCTGCGGCGAAGAAGCTGGGCGTGAACGTCACCGGCCCGCGCATCGTCTTCACTACCAATTACGGCGATACCACCTACACCTTCGACGTGGCGATGCCGATCGATTCGAGCAGTCTCAACGTCAACGGCCAGACCCAGCAGCTGACTGCGCCGACCACGCCGGCGACGGACCTAAGCGCTCCGGCCGACGCGAGCACCGCTGCTGCCCCGGCCGCTCCGGCCACGCTCAATCCGGGCGATCACGACGGCCACGGGCGCCTCGTGGTGGACGGTAACGTGCGCGCCACACTGGAGTTCGGAGGTGCGGCGCTCGAAGGCGTTTGGAACGGTACCGCCGCCGGCGTGCCGCAGACCCGCGACATGCTGAAGGCCTACGCGCTTACCCACGGATACAAGTTCGACGATGTCGTCCACCGCAGCTACGACATCCTCGCCAAGCCCGAGGTGAAGGACGCGCAGGGCAACATCACCAGCTACGCCGAATACGACGTCTATCTGCCGATCACCAACGCGCCGAACCAGACCCCGGAACAGGCCGCCGGCATGAAGCAGCCGACCCTGGACGTGGAGCCGGCTGCCTCCGGCAGCGCTCCGGCGCCCGCCGGTTCCACACCAGCACCTGCGGCAAGCAACTGATCCGTAGCCGTCGCATCACCGAAAGGCCCTTCTCCGGAAGGGCCTTTTTTCTTGTGAGGCCACAGACCACGAATCGGGACAGTATCCTGAGGGTAGGTCGAGGGGTGCTGAGTCGGTCACGGCAGACGTCGGGCAAACGAACGCGTGAGCGTGGCGATCGACAGGAGCCGCCCCATGCGGAACCGCATGCATGGTGAGGGAGGGGCCGGAGGATTTCGGCTCCCTCCCGATCATGCTGCCATCGGCACACCCTGTCGCCGCCCCGGACACGCTAGGCACGCAACCTGCCACTACGCCATTCATGCCGACGCAGCGGAATCTTGCCGCGTCCTTGCGGTACATTGCATGGAATTTCTCCGCCCGCACATCGATGATTGAGACTGAACGACTCACCCGACGCTACGGCCAACTCATCGCTGTGGATGCGCTCAGCATCCGCGCCGAACCGGGTCAGGTGCTGGGCCTGCTCGGTCCCAATGGTGCGGGTAAGTCCACCGCGATGCGCATGATCGCCGGTTTCCTCGCGCCCACCAGCGGTACCGCGCGGGTCTGCGGTCACGACGTGCAGCGCGAGCCGCTGGCGGCGCGCCGTGCGCTGGGCTACCTACCCGAAGGCGCGCCGAGTTACGGCGAGATGACGGTGCGCGAGTTCCTAGTGTTCATCGCCCGCATGCGCAAGCTTGGCGCGGAGGTAGGGCGGCGCCGTTTCGACGAGGTGGTGGGCTGGCTGCAGCTTGAGAGCGTGCTGGAAAGCTGCATCGAGACACTCTCCAAGGGCCTGCGTCGACGCGTCGGCCTAGCGCAGGCGATCCTGCACGACCCGCCAGTGCTGATGCTGGACGAACCCACCGACGGCCTCGATCCGAACCAGAAGCACACGGTGCGCCGGTTGATCGATGCGATGGCGCGCGAACGCACCATCCTGATCTCCACCCACCTGCTGGAGGAAGTGCATGCGCTGTGCAACCGCGTGGTGATCCTCGCGCATGGGCGCCTGCAGGCCGACGCCACACCGGCCGAGCTGGAGGCGCGTTCGCGCTACCACGGCGCGGTATCGTTCAGCGCCGCGGGCAGCGGCGTCTCGCAGGAGATGCTGGGGCGCCTGCCGCAGGTGGCGGCGATCGAGGTCGACCCGCTGGACGGCCGCGTCACCGTGTTCCCCAAGCCGGGCGCGCGCATCCTCGAGCCGGTGGAGCAGTTGCTGCGCGAGCAGGGCCTCGAGGTCTCCGAGATCCAGCTTGAACGTGGCCGGCTGGACGAGGTGTTCCGTCAGATCACCACCGTGCAGGAACGGGCGCCATGAGCCCGGTCAACGCTGTCATGCGGCGGGAGTTGCGCAGCTTTTTCGTGACGCCGATGGCCTGGGTCTTCCTGGTCATCTTCTTGGTGCTGGCGGGCATCCTCACGTTCTACACCGGCGATTTCTACGAACGCGGCCAGGCCGACCTGCAGCCGTTCTTCGTGATGCACCCGTGGCTGTACCTGATTCTGGTGCCGGCGGTCACCATGCGCATGTGGGCGGAGGAGGCCAAGGGCGGCACGCTGGAATTGCTGTTGACCCTGCCGATGACGCTCTGGCAGGCGATGCTGGGCAAATTCTTTGCCGCTTGGCTGTTCATCGGGATGGCGCTGGCGCTGACCTTCCCGATTTGGCTCACCGTGAACTACCTGGGCTCGCCCGACAACGGGGCGATCTTCGCGGGCTATCTCGGCAGTTGGCTGATGGCCGGTAGTTTCGTGGCGATCGGTGCCTGCTTGTCAGCGCTCACCCGCAGCCAAGTGGTGGCATTCGTGCTCACCGCGGTGGTCTGCGTGCTGCTGATCCTTGCCGGGCAACCGCAGGTGATGGATTTCTTCTCCGGCGCGCTGCCGCGACGGCTGGTCAACGCGCTGGCTTACCTCAGCATGCTGCGGCATTTCGAGGCGATCGCGCGCGGCGTGCTGGACCTGCGCGACCTGGCGTATTTCCTGCTTAGCACGCTGGGCTGGCTGATAGCCGGCGTACTGCTGCTCGAACTTAAGCGGGTGCGCTGAGATGCCGCGCCTGCGCTTGCCCGGGGCATTGCACAAGCCGCTGCACGTGAGCCGGCGCGCCGCGATCCATGTCGCGCTGACTTTGCTTGCCTTGGTCACCGCGTCGCTGATCGTCTCCAGCGGGCACTGGCTGCGCGCGCGGCGCATCGACCTCACCGCGGACAAGCTGTACACGCTCTCGCCAGGTACCTTGCAGATCGTCGACCACCTGCAACGGCCGCTGCGCCTCACGCTGTATTTCTCCGAGCACGCCGCGCGCGACCTGCCCAAGTTGCGCAGCTATGAGCAGCGCGTACGCTACATGCTGCAGGAGATCGTCGCGCGCTCGCATGGCCGCGTGCAGCTGTCGGTGATCGACCCGCTGCCGTACTCCGATGACGAAGCCAGCGCCGAAGGCGCTGGCCTCACGCCGGCCAGCGGCGGCAGCAATGGCGAGCGGGTTTTCTTCGGCTTGGCCGGCAGCGCCATGTCCGCAAGCACCGACAACGACGCGGCCGAGGGCACGTCGCCGGAACGCACGCTGGCGATCCCGTTCTTCGACCGGGCGCGCGAGGCGTTCCTTGAGTACGACATCGCCAAGCTGCTGTTCGAGTTGAACCAGACCAGCAAGCCCCATATCGGCGTGATTAGTTCGCTGCCGGTGGAAGGCAATCCGGTACTGGGCCAGCAACCATGGGTGGCGATGCAGCAATTGTCCCAGCTGTTCGACGTGAAGATGCTGGATCCGACCGAGCTCAAGTGGATCGGCGCCGACATCGATGTCCTGCTGCTGATCCACCCCAAGCACTTGTCGGCGGACACCCTTTACGCGATCGACCAGTATGTGCTGCGCGGCGGCCACCTGGTGGTGTTCGTCGATCCCGACGCCGAGCTGGACAACACGCCGGGCGACCCGACAACCGGAGCCTTGCCCGACCACAGCTCGGACCTGCCGCGGCTGTTTGCGGCCTGGGGCGTGCGTTACAACCCGCACGAAGTGGTGCTCGATCCCACTCATGCATTGAGCGTCGAGCTCGCGGGTACCAGCATCAGCCATCCGGCGATGCTCGGGCTGGATGCACAGCAGCTCAACCGCGACGACGCGGTCACCGCCAGCCTGCAACGCATCGACCTTTCCACCGCAGGGCATTTCGATCTCACGCAGAACGCCACTGCGCGCCTGATCCCGCTGCTGCAGAGCAGCCCGGATGCCGAGGTGGTGCCGGTGCAGCGAGTGCAGCGGGCTGCCGACAATCCCTCGCTGTTGCTGCAGGGTTACAAGCCGGACGATACCCGCTACGTATTCGCCGCGCGCCTGCGCGGCCGGTTCGTCAGCGCCTTCCCGGAGCGCGCGAAGCAGCCCGGCCATCTGGCGCAATCCGCGCCCGATGACGAGGTCGTCCTGGTGGCCGACACCGACCTGCTCAGCGATCGCCTGTGGGTGGAGCCGCAAACCATACTCGGCCAGCCCGTGATGCGGCCCTTCGCCAACAACGGTGATTTCCTCGGCAACCTGGTGGATAACCTCAGCGGCTCCTCGGCGCTGCTGTCGATCCGCAGTCGTTCCACGTCGCAGCGGCCGTTTACCCGGGTGGAAGCGCTGCGCAACGTGGCCGACCAGAAGTTCCTGCAGAAGGAACAGGAACTGGAGCGCGAGTTGGCGGAGACGCGCCAGCGACTGGCTGAGCTGCAGCCGGGCAAGGCAGGTCGTGCGGACAACAGCAGCAGCGAGCAGCGGCACGAGATCGAACAGTTCCGCCAGCGGCAGTTGGCGATTAACAAGGAATTGCGCGACGTACAGCACCAGCTGAATGCCGAGATCGACTCGCTGGGCCTGCGCCTGAAGGTGATCAACATCGTGCTGGTGCCCGCGCTGCTGGCGCTGCTGGGCCTGCTGTACGGGTGGCGTCGAACGCGCCGCAACCGGCGGCGCCGCTGATGCGGACGGCAATCCGCCACAACAATCACGTTGCCTTGAAGGTTATGCTGGACCGATGTCCATACTGCTGAAATGGTTGGTGCCGTGGGAGTTCTCGTGGGCGTTCCTCACGGTGTTCCTGATCACCTGCTTGCTGTACTGGCGAGGCAGCCGCCGCATCGCAGTGAGCCGCGGCCGCCGGCTGGTGTTCTGGATCGGCATGGCCGTCATCTGGCTGACACTGCAGACCTACCTGGATTTCTACGCCGAGCACGAATTCTTCGTGCATCGCCTGCAGCAGTTGCTGCTGCACCATCTCGCGCCGCTACTGGTCTGTGCTACGTACCCGGCCAGCGTCTTGCGCGCCGGCCTGCCGCGACGCTGGCGGCTGCGCTGGTTCAAGCGGCTGCGGTGTTCGTGGCCATGGCGCATCGCCAGCGGCGTGCTCTTGCAGCCGATGGTGGCGACGGTGCTGTTTGTGTTCTTCGTGCTGATCTGGCTGGTGCCGTCGATGCAGACGCTGGCCATGCTGGACTGGCGCGTCTACCGTTTCATGAACTGGACGATGCTGCTCTCGGGTTTCGCTTACTGGTCGCTGATCCTCGACCATCGCCCGCACCCGCCCGGGCGCATGGGCGCAGGTATGCGCGTGCTGTCGCCGGGCATCACTATGACGCCGCAGATCCTGGCCGGTGCGATCGTCACGTTCTCACGCACTGACCTCTATCCGATCTTCGAGATCTGTGGCCGCGCGTTCACGTTCAACGTGCTCACCGGCCAGATGATCGGCGGCGTGATCACCTGGGTGCCGGCAGCGTTGATCGAATCCATCGGCGCGCTGCTGGCGCTGCGGCAGTGGTTGCGGCTGTCGCGCAGCGGACGCCTGCCGCGCAAGACTTGGGCATCCCCACGCCGGGCCGCGATCAATTAGCAGTGCGGCCATGGATGTCCGCCCGTGCGATCCTTGCGATCAGGACGATCGCAAGGCAAGCCTCAGTCCTTGTCGCTCAACGCGCTGGCCGGGCGTGCCAGGAAATCCACCAGCAGGGTGGAGCCGTCGTCGAATTTCAGCGTGATGCGTATCTTGGCGCCGGGATGCACGGGGTGCTTCGCATCCATCAACATCAGGTGGTAGCCGCCGGGCGCAAGAGTCCGGGTGCCATGAGCGGGGATCGGCAGCGCATCGATCGCGCGCATGCGACTCACGCCGCCCGTCGCAGAGCTTTCGTGCAGCATCGCCTCGCCGTAGGCGGCAGTGTCGGCGCCGGTCAGCGCGAGGGGCTTGGCGCCGTCGTTGTGCAGCACGACGTAGGCGCCGGCAGGCAAGTTGCCGGGCAGCACGCGTATCCAGGCATGGCTGGCCTTGACCGCCGTCCCGGCATCGGCGTGGGCGAGACCGGCAACCAGCAGCCCGGCAAGCAGGATGGCGATTCGCCTCATGGTCAGTCTCCCGAATCGAGCAGAAGCTTGAGGTCGTGCACCAGGTCGGCCTGAGGTGTGATGGGCGTGGAGAGCACGCTGGCGTGGCCGTCGCGGTCGAACACGTAGATCGCCGAGCTGTGGCTCACCTCGTAGTTGCCATCCTTGCCCGACGGCTCGCGACTGAACGCTGCGCGATAGCGCTTGGTCAGCGCTTCGATCGCGCCCGCGCTGCCGGTAAGGCCCACGGTGTGCTTGTCGAAGGCGCGTACGTACTCGTGGAGCACCTGCGGCGTATCGCGGGTGGGGTCGACGCTGACGAAGAGGATGCGTACCTCGTCGGCCTGCTTGCCCAACTGCTGCATCACCACGTGCAGGTGGGCGAGCGTGAGCGGACAGACATCGGGGCAGTGCGTGTAGCCGAAGTACAGCAGCACCACCTTGCCGCGATAGTCGTCGGCGGTCACGGTCTTGCCGTTGTCGTCGGTGAGCCGGAACTGCAGGTCCGGCATGTGGCCGCTGATGCGGGTCAGCTTGAACGGCAGCGCTTCGTGGTGCTGGCAGCCGGCCAGCAGCAGGCAGCAGGCCAGCGCCAGAAGGAACAGAGCGAGACGAGGTACGCGCGGGTGCTTCATGGGAGAATCAGTCGACTGCGATCATCTAAGCATACGCCATCGTTGACGGACGGCGCCCATCGCGGCTGGCTTGCGGACCGTTGCCGGCGTGATGCAAAACCTAGTCGTTGGCGCTTTACGTTGAGTGACATCCACATCGGGCGCCACTCGCTCTCGGAGTCAGTCCATGCTGCGACAAATTGCCTCATCCCGAGCCGGCATGCTTGCCGGAGTGGCCGGTGCGAGCGCCGTGTTACTCGGCGCATTCGGCGCGCATGGCCTGCGCAACGTACTCGATCCAGCCCATCGCGAGTTATGGCACACGGCGGTGGAATACCACGCCTGGCATGCGCTGGCGCTGGTACTGGCGGTGGGATCGGGGCGCGGGCGCGCGGGTCGTTGCGCCATGGTCGCGTTCGCGTCCGGCATCGTGCTGTTCAGCGGAAGCTTGTATGCACTGGCGTTGGGCGCGTCGCGCTGGACAGGCATCGTCACGCCATTCGGCGGCGTGGCTTTCGTAGTGGGCTGGGTGGCGTTGGGCCTCTCGCTGCAGCCGTATGCGGACTGAGCGCCGGATCGGTCCCCGCATGCGCATTCGCGATGGCTGGTCGCTGTCATGCTGGCGGCCATGGTCGCGATCGTGTGAAGCGGCCTCGACACGATCCGCCCGAAGCCGGCAGGCGGCATGCCGTTATACGGACGCGAGGCCAGCCGGGACCGCTTGCTCGTGGTCGACCGCCAGGCCAGCCGGCTGACCCTCTATGCCGCCGACGGACGCAAGCTGCAGCAGCATGGCCGCGTGTTCGTGATCGCCGCCGACGGCATGCGCAACGAGCCTGCATCGCCGTAACCGGGCAAAGGTGTTGGCCGAGTGCCTTGAAGCATCCGGAACGCCCCTTGCCGGCGCAACGGGGGCTGGCCGGGTGCCGCTGGCCGTTCCGGCTTCGCCGTCGCTCGCGGGTCAGTCGTCGTCCCCGACTGGCCCAGCCTTGCCCTGTTTCAACCGGCCGGCCTTGCGCAGCGCATCGCGCAGCACGTACTCGATCTGTGCGTTGAGGCTGCGCAGCTCGTCCTCGGACCAGCGTTGCATGGCCTCGAGCACGGTTGCGTTGATCCGCAGCGGGTAGGCTTTCTTCTCGTCGGCCATGCGGCGTCAGTTGTACAAGGTGCCGGTGTTGAGCACGGGTTGCGTGCCGCGCTCGCCGCACAGCACTACCAGCAGGTTGCTGACCATCGCCGCCTTGCGCTCCTCGTCCAGCTCGACCACGCCCTGCTTGCGCAGTTCTTCCAGTGCCATGCCGACCATGCCCACGGCGCCCTCCACGATGCGCTCGCGCGCGGCGACGATGGCGCCGGCCTGCTGTCGCTGCAGCATGGCTTGGGCGATTTCCTGAGCGTAGGCGAGATGGCTGATGCGCGCCTCGGTGACCTGCACGCCTGCCTTGCCCAGGCGGGTCTGGATCTGCTCGCGAAGGTGCGAATTGATTTCCTCGCCGTGGCTGCGCAGCGAAGGTTCGCAGTCGCTGTGCGCATCGTAGGGGTAGCTCTGTGCCATCTGCCGCAGCGCCGATTCGCTCTGGATGCGCACGAAGTTTTCGTAGTCGTCCACGCAGAACATCGCCTCGGCGGTATCCACCACCTGCCACACCACCACCGCGGCGATCTCGATGGGATTGCCGTCGCTATCGTTGACCTTCAGCTTGCCGCTCTCGAAGTTGCGCACGCGCAGCGAAATCCGCCGCTTGCTGTAGAAGGGGTTGGTCCAACGCAGTCCCTCCGCGCGAATCGTGCCGGCGTATTTGCCGAACAACTGCAGGACCTGTCCGGTGTTGGGTGCGACCTGGAAGAAACCCTTGGCCAGGAAGAGCTCGAGTGCTTCCAGCGCGATGCCGAGCGCCGCGTACAGGCCGCCCGCGAACAGCAGGACGAGGCCGACGACAGCCACGAGCACGCAGATCCCGACAAACGGAATGCCGGTGATCGAAAAACCCGTGCGTTCGTTCATTGTTAACCCTCGATTGGATGGGATTATTAGATATCTTTATGATATCAAAGTAAAGGTCACTCGAGCCGGTGTTTCCTCCGGTGACGTGAGCCATGCAAACCCGCATCGCCGGGCATGTGCAAGTGGTCGACCGGCTGCTCGTACAATGGCGCTTTGCAGGGAGAAGCCCCCAATGAAGCCGTTCGGTACCCCGCATTCCGACCATGCCGTTCGCGTGCTGCTGCTGGGTTCCGGCGAGCTGGGCAAGGAAGTGGCGATCGAGCTGCAGCGCTACGCGGTCGAGGTGATCGCGGTGGATCGCTACGCCGCCGCGCCGGCGATGCAGCTGGCGCACCGCGGCCACGTGATCGACATGCTGGACGGCAAGGCACTGCGCGCGTTGATCGAGCAGGAGAACCCCGACCTGGTGGTGCCGGAGATCGAGGCGATCCACACGCCCACACTGGTGGAGATGGAGCGCGAAGGCCTGCACGTGATCCCCACCGCGCGCGCCGCGTGGCTCACGATGGACCGCGAGGGCATCCGCCGTCTCGCCGCGCAGGAACTGGAGCTGCCCACCTCGCCTTACCGCTTCTGCGACAACGAGGTGGATTACCGCCGAGCGGTGGCCGAGATCGGCTACCCCTTCGTTATCAAGCCGGTGATGAGTTCCTCGGGCAAGGGCCAGAGCGTGGTGCGCGACGAATCGGCCGTGCAGCAGGCGTGGGATTACGCGCAGTCCGGCGGCCGCGCCGGCAAGGGTCGTGTGATCGTCGAGGGCTTCGTCGATTTCGATTTCGAGATCACCCTGCTCACCGTGCGCCACCAGGGCGGCACCAGCTTCTGCGCGCCGATCGGCCACCGCCAGGAGGACGGCGATTACCGCGAGTCGTGGCAACCGCAACCGATGAGTGACAAGGCGCTGGCCGAGGCGCAGCGGCAGGCTGCGGCGGTGTCGAACGCACTGGGCGGCTGGGGCGTGTTCGGCATGGAGTTCTTCGTCAAGGGCGACCAGGTGATCTTCTCCGAGGTCAGCCCGCGTCCGCACGACACCGGCCTGGTCACGCTGATCTCGCAGGACCTCTCGGAGTTCGCGCTGCACGCGCGCGCGATCCTCGGCCTGCCGATTCCCGCGATCCGCCAGTTTGGCCCGTCCGCCTCGTGCGCGGTGCTGGTGGAGGGCGAAGGCCGCGCGCCGCGCTACCACGGCGTGGCAGCGGCGCTGGCCGAGCCGGACACGCAGTTGCGCGTGTTCGGCAAACCCGAGGTGAAGGGGCGCCGGCGCATGGCGGTGACGCTGGCGCGCGATGTCGACGTGGACGCGGCACGCGCCAAGGCCGTGCGTGCGGCGGCACAGCTTCGGGTGGAGCTTTAGGCCCCGATCCATGATCTGAGGTGTGCGAGCCGAGTGCGGGGAGGCAGGCGCCAAGCCTTCGGCGGAGCGATGCGCTAGGCTTGGGCCGATTCGCATTCACGGGAGCCGCTCATGCATTCCACGGGTTTTTCGCGCTGGCTGGTGGTACTGGTGCAGACATTCGCCGCGTTGTTCCTGCTGTTGCTGGTGGTGGGCGTGGTCGTGGTGGCGGTGGTATGGGTGGTTGACCGGAACCAGACCGGCAACGCCGTGCTGCGCAACTTCCCGGTGATCGGGCACTTCCGCTACGGCTTCCTTCGCCTGGGCGAGTTCTTCCGCCAGTACTTGTTTTCCAGCGATCGCGAGGAGCTGCCGTTCAACCGCGCCCAGCGCGTTTGGGTGTACCGCGCGGCGAAGAACGCGGAGAACACCAATGCGTTCGGTTCCACCCGCGACCTGCGCGGCGAAGGCGTGCCGTTCTTCGTCAATGCGGCGTTCCCGGCGCTGGGCGACCACCACGTGGAGCCGAAGCCGGTGCGCATCGGCCCCTATGCCCGCGAGCCCTACGACCATGCCGCGTTCTTCAACATCTCCGCGAAGAGCTTCGGCGCGCTCGGCGCGCCCGCGGTGCGCGCGCTGTCGCACGGCGCCGCCAAGGCCGGCATCTGGGTGGACACCGGCGAGGGCGGGCTGGCGCCTTACCACCTCGAAGGCGGCTGCGACATCGTGTTCGAGATCGGCACCGCCAAGTACGGCGTGCGTACGCCGGACGGCAAGCTCGACGACCAGAAATTGCTGGCGATCTGCGCGCACAAGCAGGTGAAGATGGTCAGCATCAAGCTCGGCCAGGGCGCCAAGCCCGGCATGGGTGGCCTGCTGCCGGCGGCCAAGGTCACGCCGGAGATCGCCGCGATCCGTGGCATTCCGGTGGCGCAGGATTCGCAGAGCCCGAATCGGCACCTCGACATCGGCAACGTGACCGAACTGCTGGACGCGATCCGCCACATCCGCGACCTCACCGGCAAACCCACCGGCTTCAAGGCGGTATTCGGCGACATGGCGATGATCGAGGAGCTGTGCGACGAGGTGCACCGGCGCGGCATCGAGAGCGCACCGGACTTCATCGTCGTCGACGGTTCCGAGGGCGGCACCGGCGCCGCGCCGCAGACCTTGATGGAAGGCGTGGGCCTGCCACTGCACGAGGCGCTGCCCGCACTGGTCGACACGCTGGTGGTCAAGGGCCTGCGCGAACGCGTCAAGGTGATCTGCTCGGGCAAGCGCATCACCGCCTACGACGTGGCCTGGGCGCTGTCGATGGGTGCGGACTTCGTCAACTCCGCGCGCGGCTTCATGCTGGCGCTGGGCTGCATCCAGTCGCTGCAGTGCAACCGCAATACCTGCCCCACCGGCATCACCACGCAGGATCCGACGCTGCAGCGCGGCCTGGTGGTCACCGACAAGAGCGAGAAGGTGGCGAACTACGCCAGGAACGTGATGCACGAGGTGGGCATCATCGCCCACAGCTGCGGCGTGGAAGACCCGCGCCAGCTCGACCGCACGCATTGCCGCGTAGTGGGCGACGACGGCATCTCGGTGCCGCTGGTGAAGCTGTTTCCGTATCCCGAAGGGCACAAGGTGGCGTAAGCCCCGCCGTGCGATGCGCCGGATTCAGGGCATCGCACGCCAACCCTCGGCGGTGCGCAACTGCAATGGCCGGAAACGCCGCTTGTAGTCCATCTTCGGGTGGCCGTCGATCCAGAAGCCCAGGTATACCCAGGGCAGCTTGCGGCGCCGGGCCAGCGCCACCTGCTGCAAGATCGCGAAAGTGCCCAGGCCGCGCGCAGTCTCGCCGGGGTCGAAGAAGGTATAGACCGCCGACAGGCCGCTGCGGCAGAGGTCGGTGACCGCCACGCCGAGCAGGCGCTCGCGAAGGCGGAACTCCAGGAACACGGTGGGGCTCCACGGCGCGGTGAGGAAGCGCCGGAAGTCGCTCGCGTCGGCTTCGTCCATGCCGCCGCCGGGGTGGCGTTGGTGCAGGTATTTTTCGTACAGCGCATGGCGTTCGGCGTTGTAGCCGGCCTGGCACTCGGCGATGGTGAGCTCGGCGTTGCGCTTCAGGCAGCGCCGCTGCGAGCGGTCAGGCTGGAAGTGCTGTACGTCGATGCGGCAGGGCGTGCAGGCATGGCATTCCGGGCAGTGCGGGAAATACAGGTGGCCGCCCGCGCGGCGGAAGCCGCGTTCCAGCGCCGGTCCGTACATCTGATCCAGTTGCGGCGCAGCCGGGTCGAGCACGAGGTTCTGCGCCGTGCGCTCGGCGTAGTAGCCGCAGGTGTGCGGCAGGGTCTGGAACAACCGGACTTGTTCGGAGCGCATGGCCCGATTCTAGGCTTGAGCGGCGGCGCGCGCATCTGGGGGCGCGCTGTTTTTCGGCGGATCCGGGGGCGCGGGCCTCAGATCACGCCCCGGTAACGCAGCACCACCAGCGCGAAGGCGGCCAGGATCGCCAGCATCACGATGCGCCGCACGCGTGCCACGGTGAATTTGCGCCGGGCCTGCGGCGAGGGGTTGCGCGCCTCGGCCAGGTCCTTGCCGAAACGAACCACCGGCTCGATGCCCAGTTCGCGCATCAGCTCGCGGGCGCGGGTGTAGTCGTCGGCGTGGGTGATCCACACCTGTTCCCAGCGCGCGCGTGCATCGTCGGGCTCCTGGTAGCTGAAGCGGCGGTGGCCGGGAGTGCGCCAGCTGGAGCGGTTCTCCACCTGGGATTCGATGCCGTGCTCGGCCAGCAGGGCGACCACGCGGTCGATGTTGCCGGGGCGGGGCGAGGTGTAGATCTGTCGCATCGGATGCTGCTCAACCGCCGCGCAGGCGGATCAGGCCTTCCTGCGCGGAGGAAGCTACCAGCCGCCCGGCGCGGTCGAAGATCTGCCCGCGCGCCAGGCCGCGGCCGCCTTGCGCGGTGGGGCTGTCGAAGGAGTACAGCAGCCATTCGTCCACGCGGAACGGGCGGTGGAACCATAGCGCGTGGTCGAGGCTGGCCATCTGTACGTTGTGGGTGAGGTAGGAGATGCCGTGCGGCAGGGTGGCGGTACCGATCAGGTGGAAATCCGAGGCGTAGGCGAGCAGGGCGCGGTGCAGCACCGCCGAATCGTCCACCGGCGCGGTGAGGCGGAACCAGATGTGCTGGATCGGTGGCCGCTTGGCCGGGTTCAGTTCGTCGCGCGGCCACACCTGGCGGAATTCGAACGGCCCGTCGATGCCCAGCCAGCGCTGCAGCTTCACCGGCAGCTTGGCCAGTTCGTCCGGCGGCAGGTGGCGCATCGGCTCCACGTCGTCCGGCGCCGGGACCTCGGGCATCGCCACTTGGTGCTCGAAGCCGCTTTCCGGCTCCTGGAAGGAAATCGCGCCATTCAGGATGGGCTGTCCGTGCTGGATCGCCACCACCCGCCGCGCGGAGAACGTGCCGCCGTCGCGGGCGCGCTCCACGCTGTAGACGATCGGCGCGTCGATGTCGCCGGCGCGCAGGAAGTAGGCGTGCAGCGAATGCGCCTCGCGCGACGGGTCCACCGTCTGCTGTGCCGCCGATAGCGCCTGCCCCAGCACCTGGCCGCCGAAGACGAAGCGCGTGCCGATGTCGCGGCTCTGGCCGCGGAACAGGTTGTCCTCCAGCCGTTCGAGCTGCAGCAGTTCGACCAGTTCCTTGACGTGTTCTTCGCGCATGCGGGAGGCGTTCGGGCTTGGGTAAACGCCGATTATAGCTGCCCGCACGCCCAGCCCCTCGCCCGCCCGCGGGAGACGGGCCGGGCAGCGGTCGGTCACGGGCCGGCGGGCGCGGTGTCCGCCTTGATCCGCACCAGGCCACTCCCGTGCAGGACCTCGTCCCACGGAAACAGCGGGCCCGGGTCGAGCTTGCGCGCCACCTGCTTCGCCGGATCGTCGCTGGCCGCCACGCGGACGGTGTCCAGATCCTCGTGGCCGGCGATCTCGCGCAGGTTGGGGAACGCGTGGCGCAATTGCGCCAGCAGGGCGCACAGCGCGGCGACCTGCGCCTCGGTATACGGCTCGGTCATGGCCTGGTGGCGCGAGTCGAACCAGTCTGGGTAGCGTCCGCGGTTGACCAGTTCGATACCGATGGATTGTGCATTCCAGCCGCGCACGTGGTTCGCCACAAGAGTGCCGGGCACGCAGCGGTACACCGCGCCGTCGCGGTCGATGTAGTAGTGGCCGCAGTTGCCGGTTCCACTGTCGTACAGCACTTCTTCGCCGCATTCGCGCGCCATCGCCAGGTCGGGCAGCTCCGTGCAATGGATCACCGCCAGGGTCACCGCGGAAGTCGGGCGTTCGGGCAGCTTCGCCACGTAGGGCAGGGGTTGGTCGTGGATGGCAAGCATGGGCATGCACGGAGTCTCGCACGGCCCCAGCTATCATGGACAACCGCAGCACGCGGCGCCCACGACCCACGGAGACCGCGATGCGCGGCCACATCATCCTTTCGCACGGTCTGGATTCCAGCCCGGACGCCACCAAGACCAGCGCACTGGCGGCCCGGGCCGAGGCGCGCGGCTGGCGCACGCAGCGCCCGGATTTCCGCGCGCACGACGGCAACGGCTACGCGGATGCCGTCGCGCCGCGCGTGGCGCAACTGCGCGAGCTCATTGCCGACTGCGACACGCCGCCGGTGCTGGTGGGCTCCAGCATGGGCGCGTTCGCCTCGGCGCTGGTCTCGCTGCAGGTGCCGGTGGCGGCGCTGTTCCTGCTGGCCACGCCGCCGTTGGTCCCCGGCTTTGCGCAGGCGCTGGACCTGCGCGTCGGCGTGCCCGCAATGCTGGTGCACGGCTGGCGCGACACGGTGTGCCCGGTAGCCGCGGTGCAGGCATTCGCCGCGTCGCGCCGGCTGCCGCTGTTGCTGCTGGACGACGACCATCGCCTGCTCGCCAGCATGGACGCCATCGCCGCGCAATTCGACGTCGTGCTGGGAGCGCTGGCATGAGCCCATACTTCGCCACTTGTCCCAAGGGCCTGGAATACCTGCTGCGCGACGAACTGGTCGCGCTGGGTGCACAGGACGTGCACGAGGCGCTGGCCGGCGTGCATTTCGCCGGCACGCTGGAAACCGCCTACCGCGCCTGCCTGTGGTCGCGCCTCGCCAGTCGCATCCTGCTGCCGCTGGCCGAGTTCGATGCGGCGACGGATGATGCGCTGTACGCCGGCGTGCAGGCCATCGACTGGTCGCAGCACCTGGCCGCGCACGCCACGCTCGCGGTGGATGCGCATACCGCGCTGAGCAAGCTCACCCACAGCCAGTTCGTCGCGCAGCGGGTGAAGGATGCGGTGGTCGACCAGTTCCGCCAGCAGGGCGGCACGCGCCCCGGCGTGGACATCGAGGAGCCCGACGTGCGCCTCAACCTGCGCCTGAAGCGCGACCGCGCCACGCTGTCGCTGGACCTCGCCGGGTCGCCGCTGCATCGCCGCGGCTGGCGCGAGCTTCAGGGCGAGGCGCCGCTGAAGGAGAACCTCGCCGCCGCCATGCTGTTGCGCGCGCGCTGGCCGGAGATCTACGCGGAAGGCGGCGCCCTGCTCGATCCCATGTGCGGCTCGGGCACCTTGCTGGTGGAAGCCGCGCTGATGGCCGCCGACGTCGCGCCCGGCTGGCGCCGCGACTACTTCGGCTTCCTCGGCTGGCAGCAGCACGACATCGCCTTGTGGCGATGCCTGCTGGACGAGGCACGGCAGCGCGCCGAGGTGGGCCTCAAGCGATTGCGTCCCTGCTTCTTCGGCAGCGACGCCGACCCAAGCATGGCGCAGACCGCCAAGCGCAACGCGCAGGAGGCGGGCGTGGCTGGCTTCGTCGTGCTGGAGAAGCGCGACATGGCGCGCGTCGAGCCGCCGGAGGGCGTGGAACGCGGCCTGGTCATCACCAATCCGCCGTACGGCGAGCGCCTGGGCGAACGCGCGCAGATGCCTGAGCTATACCACGCACTGGGCGAGCGCCTGCGCACGCACTTCGCAGGTTGGCGCGCCGCCGTGCTGGCGGGCGATGCGGAGCTGGGGCGTGCGCTTGGCTTGCATGCGGAGAAGAAATACGCGCTCTACAACGGAGCGCTGGAGACCCAGCTGCTCACCTTCGAGATCCGCCAGCGCGACGAGGCGCCGCGCGAGCCAAGGCCGCTCTCCTCCGGCGCGCAGATGCTGAAGAACCGGCTGGAGAAGAACCTGCGCCACCTGCGCAAGCGGCTGGCGCGCGAGGGCATCCACTGCTGGCGCGCCTACGACCAGGACCTGCCCGAATACGCCGCAGCCATCGACGTCTATGCCAGCGAGGGCGGCGCTGCGTGGCTGCACGTGCAGGAATACCGTGCGCCTGCGGAAGTGCCCGTCGACGTGGCGCGCCAGCGCCTGCGCGAGATCGCCCGCGTGGCCGGCGAGGTGTTCGCGATACCGCGCGAGCACATCGCGATCAAGACCCGCGAGCGCGGCAAGGGTGGCTCCAAGTACGGCCAGTTCGACCAACGCGGTGAGTTCGTCGAAGTCGAGGAAGGCGGCCTGAAGTTCCTGGTCAACCTTACCGACTACCTCGACACCGGGCTGTTCCTCGACCACCGCCTGGTGCGCGCAAAGTTGCGCGAGCTGGCCGCGGGACGGCGCTTTCTCAACCTGTTCGCCTACACCGCCACCGCCAGCGTGTACGCGGCGGCGGGTGGTGCGCGCGATACCACCAGCGTGGACCTGTCGGCGACGTATCTCGACTGGGCTTCGCGCAATCTCGCGCTGAACGGCTTCACCGGCACGAAGCACCGGCTGATGCAGGCCGACGCACTCACGTTCCTGCGGCAGGATCGCGCGCACTATGGTCTGATCTACGTCGATCCGCCGACCTTCTCCAATTCCAAGCGCGCCCAGGACTTCGACGTGCAGCGCGACCACGTGGCCCTGCTCGAAGCCTGCGCCGAGCGGCTGGTCAACGACGGCGTGATCGTGTTCTCCAACAATTTCCGCCGCTTCAAGCTGGACGAGGCCGCGCTCACGGAGCGTTTCGCCATCGAGGACTGGAGCGCCGCCAGCATCCCGTTCGACTTCGCGCGCCGCGCGGATATCCACGGCTGCTGGCTGTTGCGGCACGCGGCAAGCGCAGGCAGTCCGTGGGACGCATCACGTATCAAAAGCTGAGGTTTTGCTTATAGGAAGCCCTTCAGTGGGCATTAAGTGCCTCGGACTCAGCATCCATCCCGCAGACCAACAGGAGGGCTTCTTCCATGTCCAAGCGCAATGTCGGCAAATTCCTGGCCATCGGCATGGCCGTGGTGGCGGCGGTAGCGATGCCGCTGAGTGCATCCGCGCACGGCTGGGATCATGACGGTGGTTGGCATCACGGCGGCTGGGGCCATGATGGTTGGCGCCATGGCGGCGACTACCATCGTGACGGCTACTGGAGCGGTGGCCGCTGGATCGCCGGTGCGATCGTCACTGGTGCGGTCGCCGGCCTTGTCGGCGACGCGCTGGCGCCGCCGCGTCCGGTCTATTACACCCGCCCGCAGGTCGTCTACGGCCCGCCCACGGTGATCTACGAGGATGCGCCGCCGGTAGTGACCCGCCGCGTGGTCACCCGCACCGTGGTGTACGACAACGGCTACCCCTCGCGTTACGTGCGGGACGACGGTTACGACGACGACGACGGCGATTGATCGACACTGTCGACGCCCACGACAAAGGAGCCCGGTCAAGCGCCGGGCTCCTTTGTTTCCGGGTGGTTTGTTCAAGGCTCGGTGGGCTGGTCCTCGCCACTGCCGCTGCGGCTGGCGTGCGCGCTGAGCCGGTCGAACTCGGCCTTGTCGATCTTGCGTACCGACTGGATCGGGCAGGGTGGCTGGCCCAGTGCGCGCACCGATTCGCCGACCTCGCCGCAGATGCTGAACGGGATCACCGCCTGGTTGGCGGGATTGGAATGAAACAGCAGGGTGGGCGGCCCGTAGCTGAGGCGGGGGCAGGCGGTTCGCAGCTTCACCAGATAGCGGTACGGGCCAGTGCGCGCGGTGATCGTGCGGTCGTTGACGAGGTGCCACTCGTTGATGCGGTCGGTGCGCAGGCAATCGGCGACAGGGCGCAACGGGGTATAGGCGGGGACTTTCGGTTTTGTCTGGGTAGGGGCGGCGCTCGCGGCGACGGCGAGCGTTAGCGTGAACAGTCCGGTCAGAGTGGATTTCATGGAACACCTCATCAGCGGATGCGGCGGAGCGGTGCGTCACGACGGTACCGAGCGTCATCATCGGTTGGCTCGGTACCGCAGAAGGTGAACGCTCTCCGGCGTGTCGCTTCTCGGCCGCGCGAAGTCGGCGTCGTCCATGGTACCGGCTCGCTGGAGGCGCGGGTACGAATCACTTCACCCCGTCCAGCGCCTTCACGTCCCGCACTAGGCTCGCTTGGCTGGACGGTCGCGCATAGAACATGTGGCCGCCGGGGTACTCCTTCACCTGCACGCGGGTGGGATCGCCCATTGCCGGCATCTGGTCGACGATCAGTACCGAGGCCATGAACGGGCAGGAGAGATCGTCCCAGCCATGGCCGATCAGCACGCGCAAGCCCGGATCGTTCGCCATCGCCTCGCGCAGTTGCTTCACCGAGCCGAGCCGGGCGTCATCGTTCTCGTGCCACAGGCGGTTCATCTTGTAGCTCAGCGCGTTGTAGCGGCCGTCGTACTTCCAGCCCACGTCCTGGGTGATGAAGTTGACCATCGCGGTGGTGGGTGGAGCGATAATGCCGTTGAGGATGGGCCGCCGGTTTCCTGGTGCGGCGCGCACGGGAACGGGTCTCACGCGGTGACGTTCGAGTCGTAGCGGCTGCCCAGCTTGCCTTCGGCGCGGTAGACATCGCGCAGGTAGGCCTGGGTATCCAGGCGGCCGCCGGAGCGCTTGACGAACGTCGGGTCGAGCCCGGTCAGTTCCGTCGCCTTCCTGATCATCGCGGCGGTGGCGGCCGGTTCGCTGCGGCCTTCCATCAGCGTGGTGGCGTAGGTGGTGCGGGTGTAATCGATGATCGGCTGCATCGCCTGCGCGGTGAGCTTGTCCTCGCGCTCCAGATGCGCGGCGGCGATGGACGGCAGGGTCAGCATCCACGGCAGCAGCGAGACGTTCTCGTCGTCGGATGCCGCCGGATCGAGGTAGGGCGACGGCAGCACCACGCCGAGCTAGGTCTGCAGGTAGTCGGTGATGCGTGGGCCGCGGAAGCCACCGTAGCTCTCGCCCACCAAGTACTTGCGCGACCCATGCGGCCATTCTTCACCAGCCAGTCGTAGATGATGCGCGAGAGGTAATGGATGTCGCTGTCGGTGCTGTAGAAGTCCTTGGTGGCCTGCTCGTCGTCGACCAGCGCGCGGCTGAAGCCGGTGCCCACCGGGTCGATGAACACCAGGTCGGTGAAGCCCAGCCAGGTGCCGGGGTTGTCGTGTAGCACGGCTGGTTCGGACGGAGGGTCGCCTTCCACGCCGAAGTCCACCTTCTTCGGGCCGATGGCGCCGAGGTTGAGGTAGACCGACGAGGCGCCGGGCCCGCCGTTCACCGCGAAGGTCACCGGGCGGCTCCTGCCCGGCATGGTGTAGGCGGTGAACATCACCTGCGCGATCACCTTACCCGTCTCGTCGCGCACCGGCAGCGTTCCTACGGTGACGGTGTATTTGAGCGTGTGGCCGTCCACGGTGGTGGACTGCATAACGTGGGCGTCTGCCGGGAAGGGCGGAGGTGGAAGCCGTCGCTGGCGCCGGGAGCCTCCGCCGCGGCCGGCGGCTTGCTGTCAGCAGCCAGCGCCGAATGGTGGAATCCGGCCAGCAGCAGGGCTGCCAGCAGGCTCGTTTGCAGCGGCTTGCGCACGGCTGTGTCCTCGTTTCGGTAAAACCCCTAGCCTAGCGAGCCGCCGTGCAGTGCAACCATGCCTGATGGCACGGATGGCTGAGTCGAAGGCGCCGCATGCCTGCTGCCCGCAGGGGGAGGTGGCATCGCGAAAGCCGTCGGTGATCGTGGGCCCGGACCGTGCCATGCTTGCGCCGTAGCTTCGGAGCGACTTGGGCGATGGAAGGGCGTCGCGGCAGGGGCGACGGGCGTTGCGCGAATTCGTGGGAGGGTGGATGGCCTGGCTTTCCGGCGGCATCAGGGCGTGGTTCGCGTGGGCAGGCCTCGCAGTCTGCGTGTGCTGCCGGGCCACCCTCGCTGCGGCGCCCGCGGCCGACCCGGAAGTCCTGATCAGCCAGTTGTATCGGCTACAAATCACCGATCACGCTCGTTCCCTGCAGGTGCTGGCCAAGCTCAATCGGGAGGAGGGCCGCCTGACGCCGAAGCAGGAGTGGCAGAGGCGCTATCTCAATGCCTGGGAGGCGATGTACCAAGGCGACTACGCCCGGTCGGAGGCCATGCTCGACGACATCATTGAGCACTCCGGCAATAGTCACTTGGTCAACCACGCATCGGCCATGCTGCTGAGCCAGCTCACGGCCAGCCAACATTACACCGAGGCCTTCGAGCTGGCCAATCGCATCGCGGCGCGCTTGCCCCGGGTCACCGATGCCAAGGACCGCCTGCTGCTGCTCTCCAACCTGTCGCAACTGATGGGGCACGCCGGCCAGACCGACCTGGCCGTGCGTTACGCGCACATGGCGATTGCGGCCGTGCCGGCCGGGCAGAGCCTGTGCTATCCCGCGTCCATCCTGGTCGAGGGGCTTTACTACGGCAAAAAGCTCGCATCCGGCAGTCCGGAGCTGCGCCAGGCCATCGACGACTGCCCGGCGGACCGGCAGCCGCTGTTCAACAGCAACCTGCAATTCATGTTCGTGGAACAACTCCTGCACGAGGGACGGCCGCGCAAGGCGCTGGCCATGCTTGAGCGGATGCGGCCGCGCATCGAGGCCAATGGGTATGTCCCAGCCAGGCTCTCGATGCTGGTGGACAAGGCATCGGCGCTGGCTGCCTTGGGCCGGGATGCCGACGCCAGGCGGCTGGCTCTGGCCGTGGTCGCGGCAGGAAAGCCGGGCGAGATCGATCTATGGCTGCGACAGGCCTACGAGGTGCTTTACCGCGTCGACAAACGAGGCGGCGACGCTGGTGCCGCGCTCCGTTACTACGAAAAATATGCGGCACTGGACCAGGCTTACCTCGACGACATCCATGCACGCGCCATGGCCTATGAGACGGTGCAGCAGCACGTGCTGGCGCAAAAGCTGGAAACCGAGAAACTGAGCCGGCAGAACGCGAAGCTGCGCGCGCGACAGGCGCTGGATGCCGAGACAGCCAAAGCCAACCGGCTGCAGCGCGTGCTGCTGCTCGTGGTGTTGTGCCTCGGCGCGCTGTGGATGCTGCGGCTCAAGCGTTCGCAGCTGCGCTTCAAGCGGCTGTCCCGCCTCGACGGCCTGACCGCCATCGCCAATCGCCAGCACTTCATGGCCGAGGCCGAGCGCATGCTGGGCCAACTGGAGAAACGCAAGGGGGCGGCCTGCGTGGTCATCATCGATCTGGACCATTTCAAGCGCATCAACGATACGCATGGCCACGCGATGGGCGACGAAGCGCTGCGCCGCATGGTCGCCGCGTGCAAGCAATACCTGCGTGATGCCGACCTGTTCGGTCGCCTCGGCGGCGAGGAGTTCGGCATCCTGCTGGCGGACTGCTCACGCGAGCAGGGCAGGCTGATCGCCGGCCGTATCCGCGGCGCCATCGAGGACGTGGTGGTGGAGCAGGGCGGCCTCGCAGTGACGATCACCGCCAGCATGGGGCTCGCATGCACCGATAGCTCCGGCTACGAGCTGCGACGCCTGTGCGCCGACGCCGATGCCGCGCTCTACCTGGCCAAGGACCGCGGTCGCAACTGCGTGATTGCCGATGCGGGGGGCGAGCGCCTTGCTGCCGAGACTTGACGCTTGGTTGGACAGGTTGGGGTAGCGGGCGTCGTGTCCTGTGCGTGTCCTGCGGGCTGGCGTGCTCTAAGATTCGCCCCGGACCAAGACCCAGCTCCCCTCCCTGAACGTCCCCGGCCGCGGCCGCCTCGCCTGCGTGGGCCTGGGCATGCCCCTGGGTTCCCACCTCACCCCGCTGGCGCGCAGTCATATCGCGCAGGCGGATGTGGTGTTCGCGGCGCTCTCCGACGCCATCGCGGAGGAATGGCTCAAGCGCATGCATCCGGACGTGCGCAGCCTGCAGCCCTACTACGCCGAGGGCAAGCCGCGCATGAAGACCTACCGCGAGTGGGTGGCGCTGATGATGGACAAGCTGCGCGCCGGCAGGCGGGTCTGCGGCGTGTTCTACGGCCACCCGGGCATCTTTGCCTGGTCGCCGCACAAGGTGATAGCGCAGGCCCGCGCCGAGGGCCACGACGCGCACATGGAGCCGGGCATCTCCGCCGAGGACTGCCTCTACGCCGATCTCGGTTTCGACCCCCGCCGCTATGGTTGCCAGCACTTCGAGGCCAGCCAGTTGCTTTATTGTGAGCGGCGCATCGACCCGGCCGCTTACTTGGTGCTGTGGCAGGTGGGCGTGGTCGGTAACCGCTCGGTGGGGCGTTTCGACACCGGACCGGCCTACCGCGCCCTGCTGGTGGAGCGGCTGGAGCAGGATTACCCGCCCGACCAAGAGGTGATCGTCTACCGCGGCGCCACCCTGCCCATCGAGCAGCCGCGCATCCAGCGGATCCCCCTGCGCGAACTGGCCACGGTGCCGCTGACCGCCGAGGAGACCGTAGTGTTGCCGCCTGCCGTGACCTTGCAACCAAACCATGCGATGCTGATGCGACTGCAGAAACTTGATGCAGCGGCCCGGTCCGGCGCAGCGGCCTGAATTCAGGTGCGCCCCGCAAGGGGGCGATTTGATCAAGGGGAACAGGGGAAGAACATGACCGATACGGCCGACACGATCGAGTTGCTGGAAGCCATCGGCAGCGATGCGTCGCTGCGTTATGCGCGGGCTGGCGAATTGCGGGGTGTGCTGGTGCAGGCCAAGGCAAGTGTCGAGCTTGCAACTGCCTTGATGATGGGCGACAGCTCGCCGTTGCGTGCAGAGCAGGGGGTTCATCAAGTGCCCGAGTCTCCCCAGTCGCCGACCCAGGTTCCCGGGTACGAGCCGGAGGAGGAAGAGGAAGGCGATGTATCTCAACCGGAGGGTTGTCAGGCTGTTTGCACTTCTTCTTCATCCTCTCAGCGAGACTCGGCGAACTGACGCCGTCGGCGTGCGACATGTTCCGGCAGTCGAGATACCTGCGGAGATGGGTTGCATATATTGGCTTCGCCAGTTGTGTGTACTGGCCAGTCGGTCCTGTTGTCGCGTCTATCGCCAATACGGATGCTTTCCTCAAGCAGACCCAGCATCTGCAAGTCATCAATCATCCGAGATACCTCCAGCAACTTGCCGAACTTAACAGGCAAGCATCTAGCTTGACGCCGAGCCAACGGTGGTATTTGCAGCTTCTGAACGCGTGGGAGGCTGCTTACGAAGGGAGTCACCTCAAGGCAGAGGCTCTACTTCAGGACATCATTCGGCGCTCAGGCGACCCCAAGTGGGTTGGCCAGGCATCTGCGTTACTTCTCAGCCAGTATGGCCTTACAAAGCGCTACACCGATGCGTTTGAGCTCGCCAACCACATAGCAGCACATTTGCCGCAGGTAACAGATCCGCAGATTCGCTCGACTCTATTGGTGAATCTGTCGAATACGCTCGGTTTGGCTGGTCAGTCTGACTTGGCGGTGCACTACGCAAAAATGGCAATGGCCGCCACCCCGCCAGGCGAGGGGCTATGCCATCCCGCCACTTATGTCGTCGTTGCACTTTACAACGGCAAAAGGCTTAGGCCCGATAGCCCCGAGTTGCAACGGGCTTTCGATGACTGCCCATCGGCCAGCGAGCCCGTGTACCACACGCAGCTGGTGCTCACGTTAGCCGACCTGTATGCGAACGGAGGCCAGCCACGCAAAGCGTTGACTCTGCTTGATCGGGTTGCGCCTGATCTTAAAACCAACGGTTATGCGGTCGCCGAGTTGTCAGCGATGGTAACCAGGGCGCAGGCACTTGCCGCGCTTGGTGACGACGATGTTGCCAAAAAAGTGGCTTTGGCCGTGGTGGCCAGGAAGCACTTCGGGAACATCGATGCCTGGCTAAAAGACACCTACGATGTGCTTTACCACATCGAGAAGAAACAAGGTCACGCTGCCGCGGCACTCGACTACTACGAGAAATACGCCGCACTGGACAAATCCTATCTCGACGACATCAATGCGCGCGCGATGGCCTACGAAACCGTGCAGCAGCATCTGCTGGCGCAGAAGCTGGAGACGGAAAAGCTGGGCCAGCAGAACGAGGCGTTGCGCTTGCAGCAGAAGCTGGATGCCAAGACGGCCGAGACCAACCGCCTGTACCTCACGCTGCTGCTCGTGGTGCTGGGCTTCGGCGTGATCTGGATGTTCCGGCTCAAGCGCTCGCAGTTGCGCTTCAAGCGGCTGTCGCACCTGGACGGGCTCACCACCACCTACAACCGCCAGCACTTCATGGACGAGGCGGCGCGCACACTACGTCTGCTGGAGAAGCGGCAGGGTATGGCCTGCCTCGCCATCATCGACCTCGACCACTTCAAGCGCGTCAACGACTCACACGGCCACGCCACGGGCGACGAAGTGCTACGGCGCACGGTCGATGCCAGCCGCGAGCACCTGCGTCCCATCGACCTGTTCGGCCGCCTCGGCGGCGAGGAGTTCGGCATCCTGCTGGTGGACTGCTCGCGCGATCAGGGCGTCGCCATCGCCGAGCGCATCCGCGCCGCCATCGAGGACACCGAGGTGGAATGCGACGGCATGGTGATCGCGATATCCACCAGCATCGGCCTCGCCTTTACGGATAGTTCCGGCCACGACCTGCGCCGGCTGTGCACCGACGCCGACGCCGCCCTGTACCGCGCCAAACGCGGCGGGCGAAATTGCGTGATGGCGGGCGAGACCATCACGGTTTGATGCCCTCATGGGCTCGGTAGTCCCGTCAATCAGAAGCCAGTGAGTGGAGCAGCATGCTTCGGAAACCAGGCGGGCTGATGCAATGGTGTGCGGCTGCGATCCTGGCTGGATGCCTCTGCCTGCAGGCAGTTGATGCTGCTTCAAGCCATGCCGATACGGATGCCTTGCTCAAGCAGACGCGGGATCTGCAGGTCACCGATCACCGGCGCTCCTTGCAGTTGCTCGCCCAATTCAACCGGCGGATTGCCAGCCTCACACCCGAGCAGCAGTGGCACGTGCGCTTCATGAATGCATGGGAAGCCCAGTACGCCAGCCATTACAAAAAGGCGGAGGCTTTGTACAAGGACGTCATTGCGCACTAGGGCGACCCCAGGCTGGCGTATCGTGCCTCGGCCATGCTTTTGAGCGAGTACGGCATGACGCGGCATTACACCGAGGCGTTCGAACTGGCGAACCGTCTCGCGGAGCAACTACCGCAGGTCAAGGACGCCAAGGTCCGCTATGCGTTATTGCTGAATCTGTCGCAGGCGATGGGGTTGGCCGGTCAAACGGACCTTGCCGTGAACTATGCATCGTTGGCCATGGCGGTTTCTTCTGACGCCGCCCGTCGATGTTATACCGCCGGCATCCTGGTTGACGTGCTGTCGGCGGGTCACCGGTTGAAGCCTGGCGACCGAGTGCTGCGACAGGCATTCGACGCATGTCCGGAAGACACGGAACCGCTTTACAACACGGATATGACGCTTGCACTGGTCGACTTGTATGCCCATGGTGGCAAGCCCCGCAAGGCGCTTGCGTTGCTCGACGGGATCCAGTCGAGGGTGGATGCTTCCGGCTATGTGCCCGACAAGCTTGCCGCGCTGTTGGATCGGGCGTGGGCTTTGGCTGCCTTGGGTGACGACGCCGCGGCCCGGAAAGCGGCGGTGGCGGTGGTCGCGGCAGGGCGGTCGAGCGATTTCGACCATTGGTTGAAAGACGCCTACCAGGTGCTTTACCGCATCGAGAAGAAGGAAGGTCACGCCGCCGCGGCACTCGAAGATTACAAGAAGTACGCCGCACTGGACAAGGCCTACCTCAGCGACGTCCATGCGCGCACCATGGCTTACGAAATCGTGCAGCAGCACCTGCTGGCGCAGAAGCTGGAAACGGAAAAGCTGGAACAGCAGAACCAGGCATTGCGCCTGCAGCAGGAGCTGGACGCCATGGCGGCAATGGCCAATCGCCTGTACCTCGTGCTGCTGCTCATGCTGCTGGGCATTGGCGTGGTCTGGATGGCCCTGCTCAAACGCTCGCAGCTGCGCTTCGAGCGTTTGTCCCGGACGGATGGCCTGACGGCCGTACTCAATCGCCAGGGCTTCATGGCTGAAGTCCGAGGCATCTTGCAGCGGCCCGGAAACAAGGCGGGGACGGCCTGCCTCCTCTATCTCGACCTGGATCACTTCAAGCACATCAACGATGCCCATGGCCATGCCGTGGGTGACGAGACCTTGCGTCGTGTCGCCGAAGCCTGCCGCCAACAGCTGCGTCCGGACGACCTGCTTGGCCGACTGGGAGGCGAGGAGTTCGGCATCCTGCTGCAGGAGTGCGCACGCGAACAGGGCAGGCAGGTCGCCAACCGCATCCGTCGCGCCATCGAGCTGGTGGCGGTGGAGTTCGACGGCCTAGCGGTGGCGGTGACCGCCAGCGTCGGGCTGGCTTGTACCGACAGCTCCGGCCACGACCTGTCCGCACTTTGCGCGGCCGCGGACGCCGCGCTCTACCGTGCCAAGGAGCGTGGCCGAAACTGCGTGGTGGCCGATGATGGCGGCGACGCGGCGATGGCGTGAGGCACCACCGTGTTCAGTGCACGCCCACCAGCTCCACGTCGAACACCAGCGTGGCGTTCGGCGGCACGGTGTCGCCTGCACCACGACTGCCGTAGGCCAACCGGGCGGGGATGACCAGGGTGCGCTTGCCGCCCACGCGCATGCCGCGGATGCCCTGGTCCCAGCCCGCGATCACCTCGCCCCCGCCTAGCGTGAAGCGGATCGGCTCGCCGTTTTCCTCCGAGCTGTCGAACTCGGCACCACGGTGGTTCTTCGCGTGCGCGTCGTACAGCCAGACGGTGTAGTTCACCTCGACCACGTCGCCATTGCGGGCCACCGTGCCGGTGCCGATCACGCGGTCGATCTTCTGCAGCGACGTGATCGTGCCTCTTGCCCATGCGGGCAGCGCGATGAGGGCGAGGGCGAGCGTGACGGCGAGCAGCAGGCGGCGCATGCGGTGGCTTCCAGGGTTGCGGTTGCGCGCAGTCTAGCGACGGTTGGCAGGCATGGCGCCGGTCCGGGGCGTCGGTTCGCGCCACGGAAGGATGGTCAGTGCGCGAGTTGCCCCTGCACCTCGTTGATCGAATCGCGGATGCGCTTGGAGAACACCGAGTCGAGATGGTGGATCAGCACCAGCCGTTCGGTGGCGCGGGTCATCGCCACGTAGAGCAGGCGCGCCTCGTCCGCCTCGCGCTGGCCCTCGTGCGGCAGCGAACCCAGGCCGGGCACGATCACGAAGGGGAATTCCAGGCCCTTGCAGGAGTGCATGGTGAGCAGCTTCACGCTGTCCTTCACCACGAACAGCGCCTGCTTGCCGCGCTCGTCGGCGAGGCTGGAGGGGATGCCGATGCGCTCCAGCGCCTCGTGCAGCTTCTCGCCCTCCCAGTTGTTGCGGTAGATCACCGCCATCTCGCCCCACGGGCGGCCATGCGCGCGTTCGTCGCGCAACTGGGCGATCAGGGCGTCGAGCTGGGCGGCGGCGGTGTCGGTGCGGATCAGTTCGGGCAGCGGGCCGCGGCGTCCGGCGCTTTCCGGGGCGATCAGCGGCACGCCATCGTCGTCCTCGACGCGCGTGGCGAGCAGTTCGCTGGCGAAGTTGCGCGCCACCGCGAGTATCTCCAGCGTGTTGCGGTAGTTGAGCCTGAGGATGGTGGTGCGGCCCTGCGCCTGCACGCCCAAGCTCTTCCAGCTGATGCGGCGGCGGTCGGCCTTGCCGTAGATGTTCTGCGCGTCGTCGTACAGCACCAGCAGCGAGTTGGTGGCCGGGTCGATCATCTGCACGATCAGCTTGTACCAGTCCGGCTCGAAGTCGTGGCCTTCGTCGATCAGCACGGCACCGTACTGGAAGCGCGGGATCTGGCCCTTGTCCACGCCCTCGATCACCCGCTCCACCATCGCGCCGAAGAAGTTCTCGCCCTTGGGAGGCAGTTCCACGTGGTAGCTGGTCAGCATGCGCCGGCACCAGCGGTGGAAGTTGTAGACCTGCACCTTGTCGCCGAGGCCGCGTTCGCCGATCAGCTGTTCCAGCCGTGCCGCCAGCGTCTTGTTGTAGCAGAGCACCAGGATCGGCCGGCTCATCGAACGCGCCAGCTGCATGGCGCGGAAGCCCAGGATCATGGTTTTGCCGGAGCCGGCCACGCCGTGGATGATGCGGTGTTCGTCACCCAGCGAGCGCGCCAGTTGCTCCTGCTGCGCGTCCATCACCTTCACCAGCTCGGGGATCTCCAGCGCGCGTGCGTCCTTGCCCTCGTCGGCGGCGAACAGGCCGAACTGGCCGCTGCCCGGCTCTACGCGGATCTCGGGGAACAGGTGCCAGCGCACGCGGTCGATCTGCGGCAGGGTGAGCGCCACCGGAAACACCTGCGGGAACATCGCCCACAGGCGCTCCTGGAAGGCTTCGGCGTCCACCGTCTCGTACAGCTCGTCGCGGCAGATCACCAGGTGGGCGGGGATCACCGCGTCCAGGCCGCCCTCCTCGAACTGCTTGCGCGTGATGTTGGCCAGTACCACACCCCAGGCCCACGGCATGATCAGCTTGCCGGCGTGGCGGTGGCCTTCGGGATAGCGCAGCGCCGGGTCGCGCTCCAGCACCACGCCGACCTCCAGTGCATAGGCGCGTGCCTGCAGCAACGGGTTGGTCGCGGTGGTCAGGCCGCGCTCGGTGACCAGGGTGAACTGGGTCTTGTCGGCGTGGCGGATGGTGTCGGCCTTCCAGTCCTTCACCTCCAGCACCAGCAGGCCGCGGCGCGGGTGGAACACCACGAAGTCGGGCTGGCGCTGCTTCAGGCCGACCGGCACGTCGTACCAGAGCAGGTAGTCGTCTTCCAGCTTCTGTTCCAGCCGTTCCGAGACGCGCTTTTCGCCGCCGGTCATGCGCGGCAGGCAGCTGTTGCGGGAGGGTATGAGCGTGGCCATGCCGGCTTCCGTGAGGTGCTTGCCGGAAAGTAGCCGAACGGCCGAAGCTGTCAACGGCGGCACCGGACAGGCGAAAAATGTGATGGACATCTCAAGTTGGCCCGCCAATGACCGATAATGGCCCGACATACCGGACGCGGGCCCTGGGGAGGGCGGATGCCTGTCTTGGTGCAAAGTTTGTCGCTGCTTGGCGCCATGCAGGCGGCAACGGTGGCCTTGATGCTGTGGCTGGGGGTGCGTTCGGACGCGAGCCGCGCCGTGCGCAGCCTGCACCTGCGCGCCAGCGCGCTGGCGGTGGAGGCCGTTGGCTATGCCGCGTTGGCGTTTCAGGGCTACCTGCCGCACGACGTCCTGCTGCTGGGCGGCAATGCGTTCAATCTGCTGGCGCAGGCGATGAGCGTGATCGCGTTGCGCATGCTGCTGAACGTACCGCTGCGCTGGCGCGAGACGATCGCGGTGGGCGTGCTGGGCTGGGCGGGCGTGTCCTGGTTCGCCGTCGTGCAGCCCGACTACCCCAGCCGCGTTTTGTGGGGGTCGGTGGCGATCGGCTGCTTCCTGTTGCTCAACATCGATGCACTGCTGCATGACCGTCGCGGGCGCTGGTCGCGGGCGCGCTATGCCCTGCTGTGGATTTTCATGCTGTCCCTGCTGCTGCTGGTGTGGCGCAATGGCGTGATGTGGCTGTCGCCCACGCCATTGGGCAGCGTGCTCGTGCCCAGCCCGGTCAATGTGTTCTGGGTGTTGCTGTCCGGCATGCAGTCGCTGTTCTATGGCCTGGGTTTCCTTTTGCTGTACAACGAGTTGCTGCAGCATGAACTGCATGCGATGGCGCGCGTCGATTCGCTGACCGGGGTGCCGAACCGGCTGGCGCTGGAGGAGCGCTACGCAGGCATGCTGCCGGCGCCCGGTGCCGCGCATGCACCGTTCTGCCTGCTGCTACTGGACGTCGACCACTTCAAGAACGTGAACGACCGCTTCGGCCACGACTGTGGCGACAAGGCCCTGAGGGCGCTGACGCGCCGCGTGCGCGACGTGCTGCGCGGCAGCGACATGGTCGGCCGGCTGGGCGGCGAGGAGTTCATCGTGCTGGCGCCGGACCTGCACTGGGGCGCCGGCCAGGCGCTGGCCGAACGCATCCGTGCGGCGGTGGCGTCCGAGCCGGTGCTGATCGACGGCTACGAGTTGCCGTTGACCGTGTCGGTGGGGGTGGCCGAGGCCGAGCCCTACGAGCGCGACATGTCCACCACGCTGCGGCGCGCCGACAAGGCGCTGTACGTCGCCAAGCACGGTGGCCGCAACCGGGTGGAGGTGGCGCCGCATTACCGCGGCAGCCCGACATGAGATAGATCGAGCGGTTATTTGCCGAGCGCCAAACGAAGTGCTATTGATGGACGCCATGATCCTTGCCACCGCCCGCCAGTACTTTTGGTTTTATGGCTATCCGAAGCCGCTGGCGGAGGCATGGGTGCGATCGTCCTGACGAAACACTGAAACCCCATCCCGAAAGCCGCCAGCACCAGCGAGGCGGCTTTTTTCATGGCCGCCCCCTTCAAGAGGAGAGCCGCCATGTCCCACGTTTCCACCGACGACCTGCGTATCCGCAGCATCCACCCGCTCGCCACGCCCGTCGAGGTGATGGACGAGTGCCCCGCGACGAATGCCGTGCTGGATACGGTGGGCCACGCGCGCACCGCGCTGCATCGCATCCTCGATGGCGTGGACGACCGCCTCGCGGTGGTGATCGGCCCGTGCTCGATCCACGATCCGCGCGCCGCGCTGGACTATGCGCAGCGATTGGTGGAGCAGCGCCGGCGGCTAGGCGGGGAGCTGGAAATCGTGATGCGCGTCTATTTCGAGAAGCCGCGCACCACGGTGGGCTGGAAGGGCCTGATCAACGATCCCGACCTCGACGGCAGCTTCCGGATCAACAAGGGCCTGCGCGTCGCGCGCCGGCTGCTGTGCGACATCAATGCGCTGGGCGTGCCGGCGGGCAGCGAATTCCTCGATATCATCTCGCCGCAATACCTCGCCGACCTGGTGGCCTGGGGCGCCATCGGCGCACGCACCACCGAAAGCCAGGTGCACCGTGAGCTGGCCTCGGGCCTGTCGTGCCCGGTGGGCTTCAAGAACGGCACCGATGGTAACGTCAAGATCGCGCTGGACGCGGTGCAGGCTGCCGCGCATCCGCACCACTTCCTCGCGGTGACCAAGCAGGGGCAGGCCGCCATTGCCGCCACCAGCGGCAACCGCGACTGCCACGTGATCCTGCGCGGAGGCGCCGTGCCGAACTACGACGCGGCCAGCGTGGAGGCGGCGTGCGGCGCCATCGCCAGGGCCGGACTGCCGGCACGGGTGATGATCGACGCCAGCCACGCCAACAGCGGCAAGCAGCCGGAAAACCAGCCGCGGGTGATCGCCGATATCGCCGCGCAGCTCGAGGCGGGCGAACGACGCATCGTGGGCGCGATGGTGGAAAGCCATCTGGTCGCGGGGCGCCAAGACCTGGTCGAAGGCCATCCACTGGCCTACGGCCAGAGCATCACCGACGGCTGCCTCGGCTGGGACGATTCGGTGCGCGTGCTGGAGCGGCTGGCTGCGGCCGTGCGCCGCCGCCGGGAAGTGGCAAAGGACGAACT
>DAIDKO010000099.1 GCA_027450005.1 Rhodanobacter sp.
AGTTGTGAGCTTGTGGGTGAAATCCGCTCGGATATTGGCAATGCGGGCATGTTGCCTTGCCAATGTCGCAGAGGACTTCTTGCGGTTGTTCGATACCGGTAGCCTCGTGCCCTTGGGCAAGCGGGCGTGAGGCGCAAAGCCCGCCGCAACCTTGGCCGACTCGACCTTGCGGCTGACGCGCCGACCCCGGATTTTCAGCCTGCGCAACGCCGCTTTGAGCGGCTTGGGTGATTCAATGGTCTCGCCACTGGAAAGCGTGGCGGCAGCCTTGATGCCCAGATCGACGCCTCTCACGCCATGCCCTGTTCGTGGCCGGTGAAATGCGGCATCCGTCACTTCAACCTGAACTGCCACGAACCAGCGCCCTGCCGTGCGCGAAACCGTCGCGCCCAGGACCTTGCCCTCGAAACGTAATGATTCGGTCAGGGCCACGTTGGCGATTTTTGGCAAGCGGATCGAATCGTCAGAGATGCTGAATTTGTCGTTCGCTACATAAAAGCTGTCGAAACAGTGGCCCTTCTTCTTGAAGGTCGGCGGATACGCCAACTTCACGCCTTTCTTGCGCAGGCTGCGGCACAGCTTTTTGTCGTCGGGTGCGATGCGTGCTCCAGCCTTGATGTCGGTGAAGAAGCGCGACCACGCACGGGCCAAGTGCTCGAACGGCTGCGCGTGGGCATCCCGGTGGATGGTCGTGAGCCACGGTTGTCCATTCTCATCGTGCCATTGCGGGTCGTTGTACTTGAGTGCGTTAAACTGCTTTTTCAGCGCCATCGCATTGGGCTTTTGCCCTGCTGCGTACTGTTTGTTCCACTCGTCCAGCGCCCAGTTCCATACGCGCCGCGCCGTTCCGCAGGCGCGGGTAAAGTAGTCCGCCTGCTCAAGTGTCGGACCGAGGGCGATTTGGTGGGTCAATTGCATTGTTTGGCTTTTTCGATGGCCGTTGGCTCATGTTCCGCGTCCATCTTCAGTGCCTCGTCCAGCTTTTTTCGATAGTTCCTCAACCCATGCAGCCGGGACGAAAAGCAATGCACGATGGTCATCAAGTCCTGCACCATTTCCTGCTCAGGTGACAGGCGTTCCTGATTGAGTACCAGCACTTCGCAACCATTCGCCTCGGCGAAATGCTCAAACCACTCGAAGCCAAACCGGGTGAGTCGATCCCGATGCGCGAGGATCAGTGTTTTGATTTCCCGTCGCCCGACCTCATCCATCAGCGCCAGAAATCGCTTGCGCTTGAAGTTCAAGCCGCCGCCCACTTCCTCAATGAACTCGACGTTCGCCAAGCCTTTCGCCACCACAAATTCTTCCAGCACTTTGCGCTGATTGGCGAGATCGGGCTTTTGTGCGGCACTGGACACGCGGCAGTAGGCAACCAACCGTGTTGGCTCAGATACCGCATTGCGCAAGCCAATAAATTCGCGGATTTGCTTTTCGGTGTAAAGGCGTCGGTTGCTGTCGGTGCGCGCCACCGGAACCAACCTGCCCTCGCGCTCCCAACGTTGCAGCGTCTTGACCGCCACACCCAACAGCTTTGCCGCTTTTCCTGTACTTATAGTGTTTTCCATAACCACAAAGATACACTATCACGCACTATACGTAAAGCTAAAGTTAAGCTCCCTCCTTCCGCGGACGGAAAGTATTTCTTCCGTATCCCAGCAAGGTTCTTGCCGCGATGTCTCCGGCGTGACCACCGCCAGAGCGCCCGGAACAGCAGGTGCTCCATGCGGCTGAGCGCCTGTTTGGCCACCACGGGGCGGTGGTAGTGGAAGTGGATTCGCTGGCCACTGGCACACTCGCCATTGCGGCAAGTCACGAAAGGCCCCTCTCGGGTCTTTCGGTCATGAGGCACGACGGCCCCACGAGGCGTTGCTCCTAAAGACTCCAGAGATCGGAGTCTTGCCGGAACAGCACAGCAGCGGCGGAGGGCCCGGAACAAGTGGACACGAGCGGTTCGTGTCGCACTAAAGTCCGTACAATAACCACTTTTGGACAGCCGAACCATGACAGCAACGACGGAAACGCCGCGGGTGGGCGTGGTGATGGGTTCGCGTTCGGATTGGGAAACCATGGAGCATGCCTCCGGGGTGCTGGCCGAACTGGGCGTGGTGCACGAGGTGCAGGTGGTCTCGGCCCACCGCACGCCAGACCTCTTGTTCGACTATGCCGAGCGGGCGGCAGGGCGTGGCATCCAGGTGATCGTTGCCGGTGCCGGCGGAGCTGCCCATTTGCCGGGCATGCTGGCGGCCAAGACCCGGCTGCCGGTGTTCGGCGTGCCGGTGCAGTCCAAGGCCCTGAATGGCATGGATTCCCTGCTTTCCATCGCGCAGATGCCGGCCGGCGTTCCGGTGGGCACGCTGGCGATCGGCCGGGCCGGCGCGGTGAATGCGGGCCTGCTCGCTGCCGCGGTGCTAGCCTTGCATGATTCCGAGCTCGCGCGAGCGCTTGAGCACTGGCGCGCGAAGCAGACGCAGGCAGTGCTCGACCAGCCGGATCCGCGCGCATGAACGATTCGCGTCAAGCTGTGGTGGGCATCCTTGGCGGCGGCCAGCTGGCGCGCATGCTGGCCATCGCTGCCGCGCCGCTGGGCGCGAATAGCCTGGTGGTGGATAGCGCGGCCGACGCCTGCGCCGGACAGGTCGCGCCGCTGGTGAGGGCCGACTGGAACGACTATGCCGCGCTGGACGACTTCGCGCGTAGGGTCGACGTGGTCACCTTCGATTTCGAGAACGTGCCAGCTGAGACCGCGCAGTGGCTGGCCGAGCGCGTGGCGGTATTCCCGAACCCACGGGCGCTGGCGGTGGCGCAGGATCGCCTGGCCGAGAAGACCCTGTTCCGCGAATGCGGCCTGCACACCCCCGAGTTCATGGCGGTGGACGACCGGGCCGGACTCGACCGCGCGCTGGCGACGGTTGGCGCACCGGCAATCCTCAAGACACGCCGGCTGGGCTATGACGGCAAGGGCCAGTTCCGCCTGAAGTCGATGGTCGATGCCGACGCGGCCTGGGCCGCGCTTGGCGCGCAGGCGGCGAAGCATGGCCTGATCCTAGAGGCCTTCGTGCCGTTCCAGCGCGAGTTGTCGGTGCTGGCCGTGCGCGGACGCGACGGCGACTTCCGTACCTGGCCGCTGACCCGCAACTGGCACGTGGATGGCGTGCTGTCGATGAGCCTGGCACCGGCGCCCGACATCATCGCGCTGCAGCCGCGCGCCACCGCACTGGCGCGCACGCTGGCTGAGCGACTGGACTACGTGGGTGTGTTCGCGCTCGAGCTGTTCGTCAACGATGGCGAATTGCTCGGCAACGAGATGGCGCCGCGCGTGCACAATTCCGGGCACTGGACCATCGAGGGCGCGCACACTAGCCAGTTCGAGAACCACGTGCGCGCCGTCCTCGGCCTGCCACTGGGCGACACTGGCGTGGGCGGGCAATCGGCAATGTTGAACTGGATTGGCGAGTTGCCCGACCCGGCACCGGTGCTGCGCGGCGTCGATGCGCACTGGCACGACTACGGCAAGTCGGCGCGCGCCGGCCGCAAGGTGGGGCACGCCACGGTGTGTGCGCCGGATTCGGCGCAGTTGGCGCAGCGTCTCGAAATGATCGGCCGCGAGCTGGGGCGCGAGGCGCAGGTGGCGCCCACGCTTGAAGCGCTACGGGGCTGAACTGCGCCCATCGTGGGCGCACGTCCGATCGGCCCCTCTGGTTGATCGCACGGAGCTCGGCTCGCATTGCACGTCAGTCGAGCCAGAAAAGGGCGGGAGCTCTTCGATGGCATCAGGCACGGCGTTCTGGCTCTTCGGTTTTGGCGTACAAAAAAGCCGCGAACTTCCGCGGCTTTTTTGTGCTTTCGCCTGATTCGCTGGGCGAATCAGGCTCCACTTCGCGGGCGCCCACCCATGGGTGGGCGTGCGGGAGGCTGACTCAACCCTGCATCGCCTTGGCGACTTCGGCCAGATAGTCTTCCTGCACCTTCTCGATGCCTTCGCCGACGGCCAGGCGCACCACCGAGACCACGTCGGCGCCTTCCTTCTTCAGCGCGTCGGCCACGGTGACGTTGGTGTCCAGCACGTAGGGCTGGCCGACCAGGGTGACCTCGGAGACGATCTTGTTGATCTTGCCCGAGACGATCTTCTCCAGGATGTCGGCCGGCTTGGCCTTTTCCTTGTCCGACATCGCGGCCAAGGCGATTTCCTTCTCCTTGGCGATGAAGTCGGCGGGAACATCCTCGGCCTTCACGTAGGGCGGGTTCATCGCCGCCACGTGCATGGCGATGCCCTTGGCCAGCTCGTCGGAGCCGCCCTTGAGCGCCACGATCACGCCGATCTTGCCGCCGTGCGAGTAGGTGGCCAGCGGACCGTCGTTCTCGACGCGCGCCGCGCGGCGCACTTCGATTTTCTCGCCGATAGTCGCAGTCTGCGCCTTGGCGGCTTCCTCGATGCTGGCAGCGCCCGGGAAGGCGGCGGACTTCACCGTGTCGATATCGCCGGCGCTGGCCCTCAGGGCGGCCTCGGCGACGGCGTTGGTGAACTCGATGAAGTTCGGCGCCTTGGCGACAAAGTCGGTCTCGCTGTTGACTTCAACCAGCACGGCCTTGCCACTGGCTTGGGCAGCGGCGATGCGGCCTTCCGCGGCAATGCGGTCGGCCTTCTTCTCGGCCTTGACCATGCCGGTCTTGCGCAGCCATTCCATCGCCGCGTCGATGTCGCCGTTGTTCTCGACCAGCGCCTTCTTGCACTCCATCATGCCGGCGCCGGAGCGCTCGCGCAGTTCCTTCACGAGTTGGGCGGAGATAGTGCTCATCGGTATTCCTCGAATGCTCGTGGCGTCGTGGCGGGTCGCGCCACGACGCCGTGATGGCTTGTCGCTGCGACGGTGGTTGCCCGCCGCCGCATCGGCTTACTTGGCGTCGCGCGGAGCGCGGCCTTCGCGGCCACCGTCGCGCCGCGGCGCACCGGCGCCCCTGCGCGGGGCAGCGTCACGGTCGCGGCGCGGCGCGGCCTTGCGCTCGCTGCGCTCGGCCTTTGCGACCGGGTTGCCTTCCTCGTCCAGCTCGACGAACTCGTCGGCGTCGCCCTGGGCGGCAGCCGGCGCGGCGGCCTTCCCTTCCAGGATCGAGTCGGCGGCGGCACGGGCGTACAACTGGATCGCGCGGATCGCGTCGTCGTTGCCGGGGATCGCGTAATCCACCAGCTCCGGGTTGTAGTTGGTGTCCACCACCGCTACCACCGGGATGCCCAGCTTGCGGGCTTCCTGCACGGCGATGTCCTCGTGGCCGATGTCGATCACGAATAGTGCGTCGGGCAGGCGGTTCATGTTCTTGATGCCGCCCAGCGAGTTCTGCAGCTTCTCGCGTTCGCGGCGGCGGGCCAGTACTTCGTGCTTGACCAGCTTGTCGAAGCTGCCGTCGGTCTCGGCCGCTTCCAGCTCCTTGAGCTTGGCCACCGACTGCTTCACGGTGCGGAAGTTGGTAAGCATGCCGCCCAGCCAGCGCGCGGTGACGAAGGGCATGCCGGCGCGGGTGGCTTCCTCGGCCAGCGCCTCGCGGGCGGAGCGCTTGGTGCCCACGAACAGGATGGTGCCGCGCTTCTGCGCCAGACCCGACAGGAAGTTCATCGCATCGGTGAACAGTGGCAGGGTTTTCTCGAGGTTTATGATGTGGATCTTGCCGCGAGCGCCGAAGATGTACGGACCCATCTTCGGATTCCAGTAACGGGTCTGATGACCGAAATGCACGCCAGCTTCGAGCATTTCGCGCATAGTGACTTGAGCCATGGTGTAACTCCTTGCGTTGGGCCTTTTCAGGTGGCCCGGGGGTTGGGACCTCCACGCATCCCCGGCTTCGACCGCGGCAGCGAACGCTGCGCGCGGCACCCCGAAGAACGGTGCCGATGCGTGTGTGGCGTTGTGTTTGGGATGCTGTCGCGGCGCGGTTACAATCCCTTTTCGCCTTGCAGTGCGCGCCGGTCGAAAGCCTCGACGACGGTCTGCAAAACTGTGAGATTCTAGCCGGTATGCCGGCGCGGCGGCAAGTTGCCAGTGGATGCCAGCTTGATCGCCGCGCGTGGCGCCGCCATCTGGATCCCCGTTATGGCCATTACGCTGAAATCCCCGAAGGACCTCGACGGCATGCGCGAGGCCGGCCGGCTGGCCGCCGAAGTGCTGGCCATGCTCAAGGAGCACGTCAAGCCAGGCGTCACCACCGAGGAGTTGGACCGCATCGCCTACGAGCACATCGTCAACGTGCAGAAGGCGGTGCCGGCCAACGTGGGCTACCACGGCTTTCCCAAGACGTTGTGCACCTCGGTCAACCACGTGATCTGCCACGGCATCCCCAGCCCGGGCAAGGTGCTCAAGGACGGCGATATCGTCAACCTCGACGTCACCGTCATCAAGGATGGTTGGCACGGAGACACCAGCCGCATGTACTTCGTGGGTACCCCGTCGGTGCTGGCCAGGCGGCTGGTGGACACCACGCACGAGGCGATGATGCGTGGCATCCAGGCAGTGAAGCCCGGCGCCACCCTGGGCGACGTGGGCCACGCGATCCAGCAGCACGCCGAGGCCGCCGGCTTCAGCGTGGTGCGCGAGTACTGCGGCCACGGCATCGGCAAGGTCTACCACGACGAACCGCAGGTGCTGCACTACGGCAAGCCCGGCACCGGCGTGGAGCTGAGGGAAGGCATGACCTTTACCGTCGAGCCGATGATCAATGCCGGCAAGCCGCACACCAAGCAGTTGCCCGATGGCTGGACCGTGGTCACCAAGGACCACTCGCTCTCGGCGCAGTGGGAGCACACCATCGCGGTCACCGCGGACGGCTTCGAGATCCTCACGCCCTGGCCGGACGCGTGACTGACCCGGGGTGCGGCGTGGCAGACTGTCGGTCGCTTCCAGCCACCCGAATCCTGCCAATGAGCGTTGCGATTCCTCCCTTACCGCGCCTGCCCCCGGCCGTGCCGCGGTCGGGCGTCTCGGCCAACGCGCGACGTGCGTTGCGGCAGCTGCTGGGCGACGTGGACCGCGACCTGGCGACCGCCTTCCGCGAGGGCGCCGAGGTCAGCGCACTGGCACGCCGTCGCGCCGAGGCGGTGTTGCGCATCGTGGCGCATGTGTGGACGGCCTGCCTCGGCGAAGTGAGTGGGGCTGCGCTGTTCGCGGTTGGTGGATTCGGCCGAGGCCTGCTGTTTCCGCATTCCGACGTGGATCTGCTGGTACTGGTCGAACGGCCGGACCCGGCGCGTCTGCGTGCGCTGGAGCAGTGCTTTGCCACGCTGTGGGACATCGCACTTAAGGTGGGCCACGCAGTGCGCGAGCCGGCGCAGTGCCGAGCGCTGGCCGCCGAGGATGCCAGCGTGTTCACGAGCCTGCTGGATGCGCAGTGGATCGCCGGCGATGCCGCGCTGGAAGCCACCCTGCGCGCCGTCGTGGACGACCCCGCGCTATGGCCGCCGCACAACTACCTTGCAGCGCGACTGGCCGAGCGCGATGCCCGGCATGCGCGGCACAACGACACCGCGAGCAACCTCGAACCCAATCTCAAGGACGGCCCCGGTGGACTGCGCACGCTGGATTCGCTGCGCTGGCTGGGGCGTCGGTTGGCGCACGCCGGTGGCTTCGAGGCGATGCAGGATGCCGGCCTACTCGACCCAGCTGAGCGCGCCAGCCTGTGTGAAGCCGAGGCCACGCTGCGGTGCTACCGCTGGGCGCTACACACCGAAGCGGGGCGACCGGAGGAGCGGTTGCTGTTCGACTACCAGCGTGCGCTGGCGGTGCGGCTGGGCTTCGAGGACGAGCACGAGAAGAACCTCGGTGTCGAGCAGTTCATGCAGGGCTACTACCGCGCGGCCAGCCAGGTGGAGCGGCTGGGCGTGCAGATCGCCGAGCGCTTTGTCGAGTTGCTGGAGCCGCCGGGCGAAGCGAAGCCGGTGGGCGAGGATTTCGTGCGCCACGGCACGCGGCTGGCGGCGCGCGATCCCGAGCTGTTCATGCGGCGCCCGGCGGCGCTGGTGGAGATTTTCATCGCACGGCTGGACGAGCCGGGCCTGATCGGTTTCTCCGCCGACACCATGCGCCGGATCCACCAGGCCACCGCGCAGCACGACGGCAGGCTGGCCGACGATCCCGAGGTGCTGGCCGCTTTCCTGCGACTGCTCAAGCGTGGCGCTCCGGCGGTGGATGCGTTGTGGCGGATGAACCGGCACGGCCTGCTCGCCGCGATCCTACCGGCGTTCGGCAAGGTGTTCGGGCGCATGCAGTACGACCTGTTCCATGTCTACACCGTGGACGAGCACACGCTGCGTGTGCTGCGCCAGCTGGCACGCTTTGCCGATCCCGAGGCGCGCAGCGAATTCCCCGTCGCCTGCGACATCTGGTCCAGCCTGGGCCAGCCGGAGCTGATGCTGCTGGCTGGCCTGTTCCATGACATCGCCAAAGGGCGCGGCGGCGATCACTCGGTACTGGGCGAGGGCGATGCGCGAGCGTTCTGCGTCAGGCTCGGCCTGCCTGCGGCCGACGGCGAGCGCGTGGCGTGGCTGGTGCGCTGGCATCTGCTGATGAGCACCACCGCGCAGCGGCAGGACATCACCGATCCCGACGTGGTGCGCCACTTCGCCGATGCCGTAGGCGACCGCGAGCGGCTCGGAAGGCTTTACTTGCTGACCGTGGCCGACATCATCGGTACGAGCCCCAAGTTGTGGAACGGCTGGAAGGACCGCCTGCTAGCCGACCTGTATGCGGCTACCCGCCAGACGTTGCGCAGCGACACCCGGCCGGGGCACGATGCCGCGGCACGCATCGACGCCTGCCGCGCCCAGGCGCTGATCCTGCTTCAGGACGAGGGCATTGCCGCGGTGGCGGCCGAGCGGGCCTGGGCCAGCTTCCCGACCTCCAGCTTCCTGCGCCATCGTCCCGAGCAGATCGCCTGGCAGACCACGGCCATCGTGCGCGCTAACGGGGCCTGGCCACTGGTTGCCGTGCACCCGCTCTCGGTGCGTGGAAGCACCGAACTGTTCGTCTGTGCGCACGACCGCGACGGCCTGTTTGCGAGCGTCACCGCGATGCTGGACCGGTTGCACTTTTCGGTAGTCGAGGCGCGCATCCTCGGCTCCAGCGCAGGCATGGCGATGGACACCTTCCTGCTGCTTGAGGCGGACGGCCAGCAGCCGGCAACGGCGGATCGCGCGGAGGAATTGCGCCAGCGCATGCAGCGAGCGCTGGCGCAAGGCGGTCGGATCCTGCCGCCGCGACGCAGCATGTCGCGCCAGCTGAAGCACTTCCAGATGCCGCCGCGCATTGACTTCCGCCAAGCCGAAGGCCGCACCCGCATGGCGCTGGTGTGCAGCGACCGACCCGGCCTGCTGGCCGCGGTAGCGCAGGTGTTAGTGGCCTGCGAGACGCGCGTGCACGACGCCCGCATCGCCACCTTCGGCGAGCGCGTCGAGGACTTTTTCCAGCTCACCGACCGCAGCAACGCAGCGCTGGACGAAGGGCAACAACAGCACTTGCGGCAAGCCCTGTTGGCGCGGCTAGGCTAGATGGCTGGCGCCTGCACGCGTTCCGCACGCTCCGTGCGGAAGCGCGCCGGTGCGCTGCAGGTCGCGTGTCAATCGATCGCGTCGGCACCCCATAGCGCCTCCATGCTCACGGTCAGGCCCAACTGCCACAGGTTGACCACTTTCGTGATGGTGTGTGCATCCGTGTTACCGCTGCGGCGAATCGGCGATGCCAAGCGCAAGCCATTGTGCGTGGTGAGCGATGCCACCACCGGCTGGTGGCCGGTCGGGCCGCGCTCGATCACAACGGCCAGCGAGCCATTGCGCAGGCGAACGCCAGTGCCCGGAGGATAGACCCCGAAGGTCTTGATAAACATCTTGGCCAGGTCCACATCCAGCGCTGCGCCCTCGTTGAGGAAAATTGAGCGCAGTGCCTGCGTGGATTGCATCGGGTGGCGGTAGTCGCGGCCCGCGACACGCGCGCAATAGACGTCGGCCAGCGCCAGCAGCCTTGCCGGAAGACCGATTTCTTCGCCAACCTTGCCGGCGGGATAGCCGCTACCGTCGGCGCGCTCGTGGTGGTCCCGCACGGCGTCCAGCCAGCGCTCGTCGGTAACGCCGAGTTCGCGCAGTCGTGCCACGCCGGTCTCGCAGTGAGCCTGCACTATCGCTTGCTGGGCGTCGGTCACCGGCGCGCGGCGCGCGACGAGGGCATCGTGTAGGGCGAACATGCCGATGTTCATGGTCAACGCGGCCGACACCAAGGCGATGGAGTCTTCGGGTTCCAGCGCCAGCGCCGCCCCGGTAATCTGGCAGGCAATGGCGGTGTTTACCGCGTGGCGGCTGCTATACGGCCCCTCGGTGCGCAGCAGTATGCTGGCAAGCGCCACGTCGGGATTCGTGCGGCAGGCTTCGCGCACTTGGGCGGCGATGCCGGCAAGTGCCGCTGGAAAATCTGCCGGCTCGGGCTCGGCCAGCAGTGCATGCAGTTGCCGCCGCGCGTCCAGCACGCGAGCCAGCGGCGATAGCGATGGCTCCGGCAGTTGGGGCGGCAGCGGAGTACGGCACTCCTCGTCCGAACCGTAGAAAAGGCCGTTCTGCAGCAGCATGTCGCGTTGTGTCGCGTTAAGTATGATCTGACCGTAGCTCAACAGTACGTTGCCGCGGGCATCGTAGGCATTGAACCGGATGGGGCGGCCGATGGTCAATTCGCTCGTGTGAATGGGGCGGCGCGGCACAGTGGTTCCTTCTGCGGGACGAAAATCTCCCGGCATGCGCTTACTTCATAGCTTCCGCCGGTTTCGCGCAAGCCCATGATGCCACGACGGGCAGCGTGCCGGGCTTCGGCAAGCGTGTCAGGGCATCGCGTAGCACGTCGTCCAAGTTGGCGGGCGGCGGCGTGGGTAACGGCGGCACGCCGGCCCACGCGTCGCGGTCGTGACGTTTTGCCGCAGCAGGCTTGCAAGGTGCGTGCGGCGTTGGGTTGGTTTGTCTATGACCGCGGTTGCTCAATCCATTGCAACCTCACGGTGGGCAGACGCGAAGCGCCCACCCCTTTCGCCCAGTTATCGGTCAACGGACACGAAGGTTGAGTAGCCACGCTGGGTCGACGGTTTCGTCGCTCGGCGCCGACGGGCACAATGAGGCATTATCCATCGAAGATTTGGACGTCCATTCGCCATGCAAAGTATCGAATCCCTGATTGACGACGCCTTCGGGCACCGCGACGAGCTGACCCAAGCCGAGGTCGAGACCCACCTGCGCCCTGCGCTCAACCAGGTGCTGGATCTGCTCGAGTCCGGCGAGCGCCGCGTGGCCGAACCGGACGGGCAGGGCGGCTGGAAGGTCAACCAGTGGCTGAAGAAGGCGGTGCTACTGTACTTCCGCATCCATGGCAACCGCGTGGTCGACGGCGGCCCGGCGCTAGCCTTCGACAAGGTGCCGCTGCGCTTCGCCCACGGCAACGACGTCGAGCTGCAGGGCCTAGGCGCGCGCGTCGTCCCCGGCGCGCTGGTGCGCCGCGGCGCGCACATCGCGAAGGACGCGGTGCTGATGCCCAGCTACGTCAACATCGGTGCCCACGTGGGCGCCGGCACCATGGTCGACACCTGGGCCACGGTCGGCTCCTGCGCGCAGATCGGCGCGGGCGTACACTTGTCCGGCGGCGTTGGAATCGGTGGCGTACTGGAGCCGCTGCAGGCCAACCCTACTATCATCGAGGACCACTGCTTCATCGGTGCGCGCTCGGAAGTGGTCGAGGGCGTGGTGGTGGAGAAGGGCAGCGTGATCGGCATGGGCGTGTTCCTCGGCCAGTCGACCCGCATCTACAACCGCATGACAGGTGAGATCAGCCACGGCCGCGTGCCTGCCGGCAGCGTGGTGGTAGCCGGCAGCCTGCCCGCTAAGGATGGCTCGCACAACCTTTACGCCGCGATCATCGTCAAGCAGGTGGACGAGAAGACGCGCGGCAAGACCTCGATCAACGAACTGCTGCGGAGTGGCGAATGAGCGCGACCCTCTACGGCCTGAGCACCTGCGACACCTGCCGCAAGGCGCGCAACTGGCTAGACCGCTTCGCGGTGCCGTACACCTTCGTGGATTACCGCGCCAATCCGGTGCAGGCGGCCACGCTGAAGGCCTGGGCGGCGCAGCTCGGCGGCTGGGAGGCGCTGGTCAACAAGTCCTCCACCACCTGGCGCAACCTGCTGCCGCAGCGCAAGAACCCGGGCACCGATTCCGAGTGGACGCTGCTGCTGAAGGAGCATCCTGCGCTTGTCCGGCGTCCGGTGGTTCTGCAGGAAGACGGCAGTATCAGCGTGGGCTTCAGCGACAATGGCTTCAAGAAGCTGTTCGGCCGCTGACGCAGGCGCGGCCTCGTGACCGACTACCGCATTCGCCGCTACCGCGCCAACCTGCAAATCGAACGCGACAATGCCGCGCTGTATGAGCGGCTGGCCGAGGCGGCCACCGACGAACGGCTGGCGCACGCATACCGTTGCATCGCCGAGGGCGAGCAGGCCAACGCGGCGTTCTGGGAATCGCGGCTTCGCGAAGTCGGCGCCGCCGTACCGCCGCCGCGCACCGGTGCGCGCGTGCGCGTGCTGGGCTGGTTTGCGCGCACCTTCGGCACCGAATTCGTGATGCCAACCGTGGTGCGGCTGGAGCACGCCGACCATGACGAGACACCGGTGGATCGCATCGGCCATCGCGACCATTTCCTGCCGCCGCAGGCGCGCGCCGAGCGCGGCCACCACCATCGTGCGCAGAGCGGCAATACGCTGCGTGCGGCCGTCCTGGGTGCCAACGACGGGCTGGTCTCCAACCTCAGCCTGGTGATGGGCATGGCCGGCGCCGCCACCAGCGATCGCGCCGTGCTGCTGGCCGGCATGGCCGGGCTGGTCGCTGGCGCCTGCTCGATGGCGCTAGGCGAATGGCTCAGCGTGAACAGTTCGCGCGAGTTCTACCAGGCGCAGATCACCGAGCGCGCGGAGCGCCTCGCGGTAGCGCCGGAAGACGGCATGCGGCACATCGCCGGCATCTACCGAGGCAAGGGCATGGGCCACGCCGAGGCCGAGCACCTGGCCGGGCACCTCGCCGAAACGCCGCGCGCCGCGCTGGACACTGTGGTGCGCGAGGACCTCGGTGTCGATCCCGACGAACTCGGCGGCTCGGCCTGGGGTGCGTCGCTGTCCTCGTTCTGCCTGTTCGCGTTCGGCGCGGCCTTCCCGGTGGCGCCGTACCTGTTCCTGCACGGGCATCGCGCGCTGCTCGGCAGCGCCATCGCGGCGGCGGTCGGGCTGGCGCTGATCGGCACCGGCACGTCGCTGTTCACCGGGCGTGGCATGCTGTTCTCGATCGCGCGGCAGTTCGCGATCACCTTGACCGCCGCGGTGATCACTTGGGGCGTCGGGCATGTGCTCGGCGCGGTGGTCGCCGGCTAGCCGCGGCTTGCTATGCTGTTGAATCCACCATGCCTGCCGTGGCCTGCTTCATGTCCGACGTCCTCGACCTCGCCTGCGAATTGATCCGTCGCCGCTCGGTTACGCCGGAGGATGCCGGCTGCCAGGCACTGCTGGCAGAACGCTTGCAACGCACGGGGTTCCGCATCGAACACCTGCGCTACGGCGCCGTGGACAACCTCTGGGCGGTGCACGGCGACAGCGGCCCGACGCTGGCCTTCCTCGGCCATACCGACGTGGTGCCCAGTGGACCGGAAACCTCGTGGCAAAGCTTGCCGTTCGAGCCGGTGATCCGCCAAGGCAAGCTGTACGGGCGCGGCGCTGCCGACATGAAAGGCTCGGTAGCGGCGATGGCGGTGGCGCTGGAACGTTTCGTGTCGGCGCATCCCGGACACGCCGGCCGTGTGGCGCTGCTGCTCACCAGCGACGAGGAAGGCCCGACTAACCTCGATGGCGTCCGCAAGGTGGCCGAAGGGTTCCGCGCGCGCGACGAGCGCATCGACTGGTGCGTTGTGGGCGAACCGTCGGCGAAGGAAAGGCTAGGTGACCTGATCCGCGTCGGCCGTCGAGGTTCGCTCTCCGGCACGCTCACGGTGCGCGGCGTGCAGGGGCACGTGGCCTATCCGGAGAGGGCGCTGAATCCGATCCATGCCTTCGCGCCCGCGCTGGCCGAGCTGGCCGCCGAGCACTGGGACGAGGGCAACGCGGATTTCCCGCCCACCTCGTTCCAGGTTTCCAACGTCAACGCGGGCACGGGAGCGACCAATGTGATCCCTGGCAAACTCGCCGCGCTGATCAATTTCCGCTACTGCACCGCGAGCCGCGCCGACGCGCTGCGCGAGCGCGCCGAGGCTATCCTGCGCAAGCACGGCCTGGATTTCACGCTGGACTGGAATCTCTCCGGCGAGCCTTTCATCACCCCGCCGGGCGGCCGACTGCGCGCGGTGGTGCTGGACGTGTGCCGTGACTTGTGCGGCATCGAGCCCGAACAGAGCACCGGCGGCGGCACCTCGGACGGCCGCTTCATCGCACCGCTGGGCGCCGAGGTGGTGGAGCTGGGACCGGTCAATGCCACCATCCACAAGGTGGACGAATGCGTGGACGTGGCCGAACTAGAACGCCTGCCGGCGCTGTACCAGGCGATGTGCGAGCGCCTGCTGGCGGTCTGAAGAAGCACGCCGACCGCTTTTGTCCGCGCGCCGACGCGTTCTGCGTGCACGAGCCTGCACTCCGGCACCCGATTCAACGCGCGGCCTCGCGCCGTGCGCAGTCCGCCGGCGCGCAGCCGATCATTCAGTAGAAATCGCGGGTGAAGTGCGCCTAGTCCTAGTAGACCAGCGTCAGCGTTAGTTCGGCCCAGGCCACGTCGCGGCCCTCCTGGAGTTGCGCGACCGCCCCGTGCAGGCGGTAACGCGGCACCACCCTCTTCGGGCTGGCACCCACGTACTCGCGGAACACCCGTTTCAGCGCACGCAGGTCCAGCCCCGCGTACTCGGCCAATTGCTCGGCGCGCAGCAGTCCGAGGTCGTTCGCCGCCTTCGCCACCATTGCGCGCGCCTGTGCCGCGAGCGGGTCGGCAGGTGGCGCGTGCGCCAGAAGCAAGGGTTCCACCAGTGCCACTATCGTGGCGACGTCGGCGCAGGCGGAGATCGCCGGTACGACGGCGTCGATGTCGACGCCGAACACGTCATGGGCGGGCAGCGAGCGGTTGGCGAGCGCGCCCACCGACGAACCGAGGAAAGGCCGGACGCCACCCGCCGCGAACTTCACCTCGAACACCGTCTCGCGGCCTTCCAGCACACGGCGGAAGCGGCCGTCGTGCACGCCCAACACGCGCACCTCGCCACGCTCGATCGCCAAGCGCACGTTCGGGTACGGCAGGGTCTACTGCAGCCGCGGCGGCTGGCCACGCCGATCCCAGCGCGTGGACCAGTAGTGCTCGACGAAGGCAGCTAGGATCGGTGCAGGCGCCTGCCCCGCATGCTCGAACACGCCTTCGTCCAGAAGTGTGTGCGGCACGCCGCGGGGCATAGTCGGTGTGGAGTCGAGTTCATCTCAGCGGCGACCTGGTCGCGCGCAGTCGCGGTGAAATGCCGTCATACCGCAGCACGGTGGACGGTTCGGCCGGTTACGTCGCGATGGAATGCGTGGTCGGCACGTTGCGCCGCCGGCAGGGCAGCTTCGTGCTGCAGCACTCGGGCACGATGGATCGTGGCGCGCCCGCGCTGATGGTGGGCTTGGTGCCGGACCCGCGCACGGACCAACTGGCGGGGCCGGCCGGTACGCTAGCGATCCACATCGACGCGCAGGGCGTGCATTCTTAGCGTTCGACTATCGCCTGCCCTGAAGGCCTGCCTGGCTCACCGCTTCGGCACGAACACCGTGAAGATGCCCGCGTAGGGCTTGACCAAGAAGGCCGGTGCGCCGGCATAGCCTTTGCCGTCGACGAAGATCTGCGAGATGCTGCCGTCGAGGTACAGTGCGTCGTGGCAGCGCAGCTTGTCGCGGAACAGCCAAGCGAACTCGTGGAAGTTCACCGGCGTCTCGCTTACCGCGAACATCACCTCGGTGGGCGATTTCGCGCACACTCCGCTGCGCCATTTCAGGCTGCCCGAGTCGTCGGTGAAATGGGGGTTGATTCGGCCGTTGATCACCAGCATCGGGCCAGACTGCGTGGCCCAGCGCACCGGTTTGGCGTCGGCCTTGAACTCGGCGCTCGTGCGCACTGCGGCATGGCCGTCGGGGTAGATCGCGAATACTCCGTTCGGCAGCAGCGAGAAGTTGCCCGCAGCCGGGTTGCCATGCGCCATGTTCAGCGGCACCAGCGTCTTTCCGTCTTCCACATGCAGGCCCAGTGGCTTGTTCTGGCGGTCGTAGATGCCGGCGTTGGCGGCAAAAAGCAGGCGCAGGCCACGTGCCTCGCCCCATTGCTTTAGGGTCTCGATGTCGCCGTAGGGCACGCCGCTGGCCGGGTCGCGCCAGTGCAGGCTGAGCGGGTCGCGCTTCAGGTCGAGCGTCACCACGCGGTAGGTCTGGCCGTCGAAGCTCAGTTCGCGGCTCTGCGGCCCGTGCCTCGACGCGCTGCATCCGGCGGCGCCAGCGAGCAGCGCAAGCAGCAGGAGCTGGCGCGTAAACCGGGTGGCGAAGCAGGGGCGGATCGTCGTGCGCATGGGGACGATGGTCGCCGTCTTGCGCGGGTTGATGCAAGCCTGCGACGAGGCGGTGTCCGGCGCCGTTATAATGATCGCTTTGCGCGGCCGTTTCGCCATGCCCTACACGCCCATCGTCGCCACGCTCGGCTATGTGCTGTCGCTTGACCGCACGCAGGTGCTGTTGATCCACCGTAACGCGCGGTCCGACGACCAGCATCTAGGCAAATACAACGGCCTCGGCGGCAAGATGGAGCCGGGCGAGGACATCGCATCCTGCATGCGCCGTGAGATCCGCGAGGAGGCCGGCATCGAATGCCTGTCGATGCGGTTGCGCGGCACGTTGAACTGGCCCGGCTTCGGCAAGCAGGGCGAGGACTGGCTGGGCTTCATCTTCCTGGTCGACGGCTACCAGGGCACGCCGCTGACGCGCAATCCCGAAGGCGTGCTGGAATGGGTGGCGCGCGACAGGCTGATGGAGCTGCCGATGTGGGAGGGCGACCGCCACTTCCTGCCGCTGGTGTTCGACGACGACGCGCGCCCGTTCCACGGCGTGATGCCGTACCGGGATGGCTGTATGCAGTCGTGGTCGTTCAGTCGGCTGTGAGCGAAGCGCCGCGCGTTCGCATCGTGGCGGCGGTGGTGCGCGACGGCGTCGGCCGCACCCTGCTGGTGCGTGCGCAAGCGCAGCGCCGCGATGTTCCAGCAACACGGGGTCAAGCGCGACCCCGTCGATGCCGACGACCTTGCCACGCTTGCGCGCGAATTGCGCGAGGAACTCGGCTGCGACCTGCGCCACGCCTCCTTGCGTTTCCTCCGTCGTGCCAGCGCGCCGGCCGCCAACGAACATGGTCACGTGGTGGAGGCCGAGGTGTACGAAGTCGAGTTGGATGGCGAGCCGCGTGTGCAGGCCGAGATCGCCGAACTGCGCTGGGTCGATCCCGCCGCGCCCGGCGTGCCGGCGGCACGGTTGAGCCCGGAACACATCCTGCCGCTGTTGCGCAACTGAATCGGGCGACCAGCCGGTGGGTGCGGCGGGCCCTGCGTCCGAGGACCGTCAGCGCCTACCAGCCGCGCCCGTGGAAATGCCCCTGGCTCACGCCGATCGAGAAGCTGACGCCGCCCTTGGGGTGGTCGCAGTCGCCGAGGTTCTTGCTGACGCTGACCACGCCGGACTGGTAGTTGCCGTCCATGTGGCTGCCTGCCATCACGCCCATGCCCACGCTGCCATGTACCTGCGGCTGGTTGTAGGTGGAGTCGTCGCAGGTCTGCGCGCGGGCGCTGCGCTCGTCGGTGTTGCCCATGCGGCCGCTGGTGTCGCCGTAGTACGCGCCGGGCGCGCTGCCCGGTTTCGAGGCACTGGCGCTGCTGGTCGGGTTGGCCGCGCTGCCACTGGCGGCGGGCAGGTCGGAGGGCATGCGGTCGACCTGCGGCAGCCTGAGGTTCAGCGGCGGCGGCGCCCGGTTGGATGACGTCTGCGCCAAGGCCGTGCCGGCGAGCAGGCTGGCGACAAGCAGGCCAGGGACGATGCGGGTGGTCTTCATGGTGGGGCTCCAGGACTTGCCGCGTCCAACGCGCGAATCGGCGTCTGCGGGTACAAGACTTGGATGCCGTGGAAGGCGCATGGTTCAACCTGCGTCGCGGGAGCGTACGGATGGCGCTCCCGCGCGTCGCGTCAGCCCGTGGTCTCGATGCGTTCCACCCGGCGCAGGCCGCGCGGCAGCAGGCCGCCGCGGGTGGCGCGGTTGCCGCCGTACTCGACCAGGTCGGCCCACTTCAGGGTGAGCTTGCGTGCGCCGGCGTACATCGTCACCTCGCCCTTGCCCTCGGACACCACCGCGATGCCCGCCACGCGCTCGCCTTCGGCGAGCTGCTTCTTCGGCACTTCGATAAGCTTGTTGCCCTTGCCTTTGTCCAGCTCCGGCAGCTCGGCCACCGAGAACATCAGCAGGTGGCCTTCGGTGGTGACCACCACGATGCGGTCGCGCGCCGGGTCGGCGCTGGCCTGCGGCGCCAGAACCTTGGCGCCGTCGCTGAGGCTGATGATCTGCTTGCCAGCCCTGTTACGGCCCGTGAGCGACTCGAAACGGGTGACGAAGCCGTAGCCGAAGTCGGTGGCAAGGATCAGCCGCGTGTCGTTGTCGCCCGCGACGATGGCGTCGAAGCTGGTGCCGCCCGGCGGCGTGAAGCGGCCGGTCAGCGGCTCGCCGTTGCCGCGCGCCGACGGCAGGGTGTGCGCGGGCGTGGAGTAGCTGCGGCCCGTGGAGTCGATCACGGCCACCTGCTGCGTGGTGCGCGCCTTGGCCACCGCGAGCAGGCCGTCGCCCTCGCGGTAGCTCAGGCCCAAGGCGTCAATGTCGTGGCCCTTGGCGGCGCGTATCCAGCCTTTCTGGCTGAGCACCACGGTAACCGGCTCGCTGGCGACCAGCGCGCTCTCGTCCAGCGCCTGCGCGGCCTCGCGTTCCACCAGCGGCGAGCGGCGAGCGTCGCCGTACTTCTCGGCGTCGGCGCGCAGCTCGTCCTTGATCAGGCCCTTGAGTTTGGCCGGCGACTTCAGCAGCACGTTAATGCGCGCGCGCTCCTCTTCGAGCTGGTCGCGCTCGCCGTTGATCTTCATTTCCTCCAGCCGCGCCAACTGGCGCAGGCGGGTCTCGAGGATGTAGTCGGTCTGCTCATCGCTGAGGCCGAAGCGCACCATCAGCACCGCCTTCGGTTCCTCCTCGGTGCGGATGATGCGGATCACCTCGTCCAGGTTGAGGTAGGCGATGCGCAGGCCTTCCAGCAGGTGCAGGCGGCGCTCCACCTTGGCCAAGCGGTGGTTGAGCCGGCGCGTGACCGTGCTGGTGCGGAACGCTAGCCATTCGGTGAGGATCTTCCTTAGGTCCTTCACCTGCGGGCGGCCGTCCAGGCCGATCATGTTGAGGTTGACGCGGAAGCTCTTTTCCAGGTCCGTGGTGGCGAACAAGTGCGGCATCAGCTCATCGGCGTCGACGCGACTGGAGCGCGGCACCAGCACCAGCCGGATCGGGTTCTCGTGGTCGGACTCGTCGCGCAGGTCCTCGATCATCGGCAGCTTCTTCGCGCGCATCTGCGCGGCGATCTGCTCAAGGATCTTTGACGGGCTGACCTGGTGCGGCAGCGCGGTGATCACGATGTTGCCTTCCTCGCGCACGTACACCGCGCGGGCGCGCACCGAGCCGGTGCCGTTCTGGTACATCGCCAGCAGCTCGCTGTGCGGGGTGATGATCTCCGCCTCGGTGGGGTAGTCCGGACCTTTCATGTGTTCGCACAGCTGCGCCACCGTGGCCTCTGGCTCGTCCAGCAGGCGGATGCAGGCGGCGGCCAGTTCGCGTAGGTTGTGCGGGGGTATGTCGGTAGCCATGCCCACCGCGATACCCATTGAGCCGTTGAGCAGCACGTGCGGCACGCGTGCGGGCAGCCACGAGGGCTCCTCAAGCGTGCCGTCGAAGTTTGCCACCCAATCCACCGTGCCCTGGCCCAACTCGCCCAGCAAGGCCTCGGCGATCGGGCTGAGCTTGCTCTCGGTGTAGCGCATCGCCGCGAAGCTCTTGGGATCGTCCGGTGAGCCGAAGTTGCCCTGGCCGTCCACCAGCGGGTAGCGGTAGGAGAACGGCTGCGCCATCAGCACCATCGCCTCGTAGCACGAGGTGTCGCCGTGCGGATGGAACTTGCCGATCACGTCGCCGATGGTGCGTGCGGATTTCTTCGGCTTGGCGCTGGCGGCGAGGCCCAGCTCGCTCATCGCGTAAACGATGCGCCGCTGCACCGGCTTCAGGCCGTCGCCCACAAAGGGCAGCGCGCGGTCCAGCACCACGTACATCGAATAGTCGAGGTAAGCGCGCTCGGCGTATTCCTTGAGCGGGATCTGTTCGTAATTGGCTTGCAGGTTCATGCGGGGTGTTTTCGGGCGCGGGTAACCGGAGGATGGTGCCAGATCGGTTGGGTGGGGGACAGCTTTCGGAATCTCAACCGCCCCAGCGTTCGCCTGTCCATCCCGGCTCGCGCTGGGGATGGGCGGCGGAGTCGCCCGACGGCCGGGTTCGCGGTTCGACGAGCTCGGCTGTCTGGCAGGCGTGAACTGCCTGCCGCGCATGCATGCTCTTTCCACGCGTTCGTTCCCCGGCTCCTCCGGGTACCTCCGGCGTCGCCGCCGGAGCCTTCGGCGAGCAGGCGTAGCCCCTCGCGCTCGATGGTGATCGCCGTGTTCCGATCCCGGTCGTGGGCGGCGCCGCACGCCGGACAGATCCAGTGGCGCTCCCCGAGTGGCAGACCAGCATGCACATGCCCGCACGCGCTGCAGGTCGCGCTGCTCGGGTGGAACTGGTCGACCACGCTGACCACCCGACCTCGCCACGCCGCCTTGTAGACCCGTTGCCGGCGCACTTCGCCGAGGTCGGCATCGCCGGCCGATCGTCGGAACGCCAGCTGCCCTGTGCTGCGCCCCATCGCGTACACGGCCAGGTCTTCGATGCAGATCACCTGCGCGCCCACCACCCGCCGTGCCGTCAGCTGGTGCTGGTGGTCGCGACGGGCGTCCGCGATCCTCGCGTGTAGGCGGCCGATCCGCTGCCGTCTGACACGCTTGCGGTTCGAGGCTTCGATCCGCGTGCCTTTCGGGAAGGGACGCCCCAGATCGAGGCCTTGCCGGCGCGCCGCCGCATCGCGCTGGCGCACGTAGTGCCGCTGGTAGCGGCGCAGCGTCGCCAGGGCATGGCGCAGGTGCTTCGGTACCCGGATCGGCTCCCCGATCGTCGGCGTAGCCGGATCACGCAGGCCCAGGTCGATGCCGATGTCGATGCCGTCCAGTTGTACCCGGCCCAGTTTGTGTCCCCGGCCCACCTCCCGGTCGACCTCCATGCGTCGCTGGTCCAGCGTGAAGCGGGCCGACTGCACGGTGCCAAAGCCCTTGCGCCGTGGCTGCTTCGCCCGGCCACCGAAGAAGCTCGACCACCCGTGCTCACGATCCAGCAGCGTCGGGTTGAACGGCTCGCGCGGCAGTTCGGCCAGTCACAGCGTTTCGGGCGATTGCCGCAGGGCGTTGAATCGGCGCGACAGCTCGACTCCGCCCGGGCGCCGCCCACCGGCGGCCCACGCCGCCGCTTGCTGACTGAGCGTCCAGTTCCAGACGAAGCCCCGCGCACGCATGCGACGCAAGCGTTCCTCGGGATAGAAATTGAGGATCGTGGCGACGCGAGGCTTGGCTCGGGGCGCCGGCTTCAACGTGGCACCCGCAACCCTCCCGGTATGCCATTCGGGCTCAGTACCAATTGCCACAGCTGGTCGCGGCGGCTGCGGAACACAGCGGCGGAGGCGGCGAGGTAGTAGTGCCACATGCGGCGGAAGCGTTCGTCGTAGCTCTTCGACAGATCGGGCCAGGCCGCATCGAAGTTGGCTCGCCAGGCGGTGAGCGTGCGGTCGTAGTCGGGGCCGAAGTTGTGCCAGTCCTCGACCACGAACAGGCCTTCCAGCGCGGCGGTCAGCTGGCTGGCAGCAGGGATCATGGAGTTGGGGAAGATGTACTTCTCGATCCACGGGTCGGTCCGCGCGGGCGTGTGGTTGCTGCCGATGGAGTGCAGCAGCGAGAGGCCGTCCTCCTTCAGGCATCGCCGCACTGTTTCGAAATAGGCGCGGTAGTTCTTGCCGCCCACGTGTTCGAACATGCCGATGGAGTACACGGCGTCGAAGCGCTCATCGAGCTCGTGGTAGTCCTGCAGACGGATCTCGATCGGCAGGCCCTTGCAAAGTGCGCGGGCGAAGTCGGCCTGCTGCTGAGAGACGGTGATGCCCACGCCTTCGATGCTGTACCGCTCGGCGGCGTATTTCAGCGCCTCGCCCCAGCCGCAGCCGATGTCGAGCACGCGCTGGCCGGGCTGGAGCTGCATTTTGCGGCAAACCAGGTCGAGCTTGGCGGCTTGCGCTTCGTCGAGGTTGTCGGCCTGAGCCCAGTAGCCGCAGGAGTACACCAGCCGCTGGCCCAGCATGGCGCGGAACAGGTCGTTGCCGAGGTCGTAGTGCACCTTGCCGACCTCGAAGCTGTGTTCGCCGCGCTGCAGGTTGATGAAGCGCGCCTTGAGGTGGGCGATCAGGGTGTCCAGCGTCTTCAGGTGCTCGTCCAGGTTTGAGGTGAGCAGCCGGGTCATCAGGCCAGGCAGGTCGTCCGCGTCCCACCAGCCGTCCATGTAAGCCTCGCCCAGGCCGAGCGAGCCATGGGCGAACACGCGTGCGTAAAGGCGTTCGTCGTGTACGCGCAGGTCGGTGGGCGCGCTGCCGTCGAGGCGGATGCCGGCCTGTTGCAACAGCTCGTCGGCGCGTTGTCGCAGCGAGTCCTGGCTCATCGGTCACTCCTTGCCGAGCACGCCGATGCTGGCCCGCTCGCGGGCGTAGACCAGTTCCACCTTGGCTTGGCGCACCAGCTCGAGCAGGGCGTCGGCCTCGCTGGCGCGCAACAGGAACTCCACCTTCACCGGTAGGTCGTCGGCCAGCTCGAAGAACGCCTCCTGGTGCAGCACGCCGTGGCGACCAAAGCCGGCGATGGCGCGAAACACCGAGCCACCGCCGAGCTTGTGCTTCTTGGCCTGTTCCAGCAGCCACTCGGACAGCAGCAGGCCGTCGTGCCGCGCGTGGAGGTGCGTGTAGAAGCGCAGGTAGACGCCGTCGACCAGGGTCTCTCGGCTCATCAGGCGGGCTCCTTCTGGGTAGGGGCGGGGCGGCGCAGCATGGCGTGGGTGAGGAAAATGCCAAGCAGGGTCAGCCCGAGGGTGCCGAACAGATGGGCTGCGACGTGCAGGCAAAGCCACGTGTATTGCCCGTGCAGCAACAGGGTGTTCGCCTCGGCCGAGAAGGTGGAGAAAGTGGTCAGGCTGCCAAGAAAGCCGGTGACCACGAACAGCCTGAAGGCTGCGGGCAAGCTCTGGAGATGCTCGAATACACCCATCATGCATCCCATGATGAAGCCGCCAAGCAGGTTGGCGGCCAGCGTGCCCAGCGGCAACGAAGGGAGCAGGTGATTGAGCAGCACGCCCAATATCCAGCGTATCCAGCCACCGAGGAGGCCGCCAAGGGCGATGGCTACGAACGCAGCGAAATTCACTTTGCAGTCTCCTTTCGGCAGGTCATGACCTGCCTGACGGTCATCGCGGCCATACCTTGGGATGCCGTGGCGCCAACGCCATGTGTGTCGACGGTGGGCAGGGCTTTAATGCAGCACATGATGGACCAGCACGATGCCCAGCAAGGTCATGGCCAGCGTGCCGAGCAGGTGTGTCGCGACATGGATGCCCATCCACATCGGCTGCCTGCGCAGCAGCAGGGTGTTGGCCTCCGCCGAAAAGGTTGAGAAGGTGGTGAGGCCGCCGAGGAAGCCGGTGCCGACGAACAGGCTCATTGCCGGCGGTACCGTGTGCAGGTGCGCGAACAGGCTCATGACGCAGCCCATGATGAAGCCGCCGAGCAGATTGGCGGCCAGGGTGCCGAGCGGCAGGGTGGGGAACACCGGGTTCAGCCACATGCCGAGTATCCAGCGTAGCCAGCATCCGAACATGCTGCCCAGGCCTACGGCAACGAATCCAGCAAAACTCACGGGTGGCCTCTCCTGTCTGCGTGGCGATGGGTTCGCGACGACAGGCACGCCTGCGCCGCCGGAATCCGGTGGTGCAGGCATCATCAGCTTCGGTGCGTTCGCACTGGAGCGGTTCGTCCCGCGGTGGGGACGGGAGGCATGCCATCTCCCTCATGCCCTGCATCCTAGCGGATGCGGCGCGCCGATGACCATTCCTCGCGCATGTACGGCATCGCTTCGCGGGTGAAGCGGGGGGCTGGCCAGGGCTCAGGCTACGCCCGGCGGTACCGTGATAACGTCGTTGCGCAGCGCCACCTCCAGCGAAAGCGAGCGGTAGTCGGCGAGCCGGGCGTGCTGCCATACCGAGGCGTCGATGGTCTCGTTGACGCCACCGCCGATCACGCGGTCGAACAGCGGCCTGAACAGCTTGGCCGGGCCGCCCATGAACTCGCCGTCGGAGTCGCGTGGCACGCCGCGGTCGGCGCCGGGCGGCGGCATGCACGAGGGCTAGCCCGGCGGCCATCGCCTTGCGCTGCAGCCAGGCCAGTGCTGTGCAGGGCAGGGAGTCGGGTACGCGGCCGGCGCCGTCGTTGTCATAGCCGCCGCCGACGTCGGCGTGCGCACCGACGAACCAGCGCTGTTCGCCCTCGATCTGTTCGGCTTTCTTGGCGGTGGGCCTTTCGCCGGGGGCGAGCAGGTAGGGGTTGCGCGTCCATTTGGTCGATGCGAAATCGGCGCGGTGTTCGTCCAGCGCCAGTGCCTGGTACGCGTGCCTGACGCCCCGGCTGAGCTCGGTGTCGTGGAATTCGTAATGCGCGCGGGCGAACGGGAACCATGCGGCCGTGTCCGGTATGCCAAGCGAACCGACGGTGTCCCACACGCCGATGAAATGGATGGCCGTTTCCACCGGGCGCGCGGCGCGCCAGGCCACCGCCGCGGCACCGCCGGGCTTGATCCGGGCGTCGCGGTAGAACGTGTAGGCATCGTCGATGGCGTTCCCGGCTACCGTGCCGCTACCGTCATGGCGCAGCAGGCCGCATTTGCGGATCAGCCCGCCTAGGCTGCGCGCGGTGTGGGCGCCGCGGCTGAAATCGAACAGCCAGATCTCGTCGCCGGGTTGCCATTGCCCAACCAGCCAGCGGCAGCCGTCCTTCACCTTGCCGGAGAGGCCGTAGCCGAAAGCGCCACCCAGCAGGTGGGTCATGCCGGGGACCACGCCCACGCCGGGGATGTATTCGACCCGCTGCTCGATGCCGGCCACGACGTGCGGCGCTAGCAGACGTCGCAGGCGCTCCAGTTGGTGTTCGACTCCGGCTTGTTCGAGGTGCCGTCGAACAGGGCGATCAACCGGCGCTTGCTCACGTCGTCCTCCGTCGTGGCGCGGGCCGCATCCTTCGAAACGTCACGCTGTCCGTCCGCCCGCGCCATACCGGGCGTGGGCGGTGCGCCGGGTCACAACACCGGCGAGTCGTCGCCCAGCATCGCCTTGCGCACGATGGCGATGGGCGCGAAGCCCTGCTGCATGAAGGCGTCGTGGAAGCGTTCGAGGTTGAAGTCCTTGCCCTGCTTCTTCTCGACGTCGGCGCGCAGCTTGAGAATCTCCAGCTTGCCCAGCGTGTAGTAGAGGTAGGTGGGGTCGGCGGTGCCGCGCTTGGTTTCCACCTCGCCCACCGCGCGCGACTGGTAGCCCTGACTGACGAAGAAATCCACCGCCTGCGCCATGCTCATCTGGCCGGTGTGCAGCTTGATGCCGACGATGAAGCGCGCGTTGCGCAGCAGGGCGTCCTGCAGCTGGCCGAGGCGCAGCAGCAGTTGCTGGCGACGGTCGTGCGGGTAGAGATACTGCGCCAGTCCCTCGTCCAGCATCATCTGCTCGCTGTAGTGCGCCCAGCCTTCCACGTTGGTGTTGGCGCCGAGAAGCTTGCGCACGCGGTCGTGCAGGCGGTGCATCCACAGGAACTGGATGTAGTGGCCGGGGTAGGCCTCGTGCGTGGCCACGCTGTTGATCACCGGGTAGCTGAATTGCGCCATGAACTCGTCGGTGCGCTGTTTGCTCCACGACGGATCGGGTAGGGTGACGTTGAGGTAGGCCTCTTTCGCCGCGTTCTCGTAAGGCCCGGGCGTGTCCATCGAGGCGAAGGTGGTGGCGCGCATGAATGGCGGCGTTTCCTCCACGATCGGCCGCACGTCCGACGGCACCGAGATGATTTGCCGCTGCCTGATGAAATCGACCAACTTGTCGAGGCTGCCGCGGAACACGGTCAGCAGCTGGTTTGACGCCGGGTGGTCGGCGGCGAGCTCGGCTAACACCTGCTGCGGCGTCTTGCTGGGGTCGAGTTCGTGCGCCACCCTGGCGAACTGCTGCTGGTTCGCGTGCATGTCCGCAGTGTCAATGGCGATCAGCCGGTCGAGCGGCAGGGTGACCATCTCGTCGTACTTCAGCTTGTCGCGATAGGCCTGCGCGCCGATGCGGAAGTCGCCGTGCGAACGCGGTAGCAGGTCGGCCTGCAGCCAGCGCTGGTAAGCCTGCAGTGCCTTGACCACCGCGCCGTTGCTGGCGGCGAACTGCTGCTTGAGGTTCGCGTCGGTGACGTCGGCGAAGGCCGAGGGCACGTCGTGCTGGAAGAAGCCCACCAGTCCGGGCAGCTGTTCCAGCGCGATCTGCGTGTAGATCTTCGGCGGGTCATCTAGGTTCTGGCGCGCATTGGCCAGTGCGGCCGGCATCTGCTTTTCGCGGGCGATCAGCGCACGCAGGCGCGTCTCGGGCGAGGCGAACTTGCGCTCCATCAGAGTGAACGCGCTGCTGGCGATGCCACTGGAATAGCCGTCGGGATTCTTCTGCCAGGGCCGTATCGTCTGCAGCGTGAGCAGGGTGCTGCGGATATTGTTGAGCACCAGCGTGCGGTCGCCCTGCACGTATTCGCTGAGCGTGTTCGGGTCGACGGCGGATACGCGCGCTTCCCATTGCTTCAGCGCCTTGACGTTGGCCTCCACGCCGGCGCGCGAGTAGTCCTCGAGCTGGCCGTCCCAGGCGTGGAAGCCGTCCGAGGTGGCCGTGCTGGGGTTGGTCGGGAAGTAGTAGGTATCGAAGTAGCGGTCGGCGAGGCGGGTGAAGCGCTGGTCGGCCGCCGTGGTGACGGCGGGGGCGCGCTGCGCCGCAAGGGCGACGCCGCTGAGCGGCAGGGCGAAGGCGATGGCGCAGGCGATCCGGCGGAGCGGTTTCATCGAGGGTTCCCCGTGGCGTGATGGGCCGCATCCGCTGGGGCGATGCGGCAGCACGGGAAGCCTAGCGCGGCAGGCGGCCTGGCGCAGCGCGGAGCTACAGGCGGGCGGCCAGCTCCCGTGCCGTCGCCTCGGGGCCGAAGTTGCCGTAGGCGGCGATCGCGTGGTTGCCGGCTCCGTAGGGGCCCCATTCCTCGGCGTGCGTGGTGGTGAAGATGCCCAGCGTGGGCGCGCCGGAGGCGGATGCCAAGTGCATGATGCCGCAGTCGAGACTGAAGTAGCCGTCGAGGTTGGCCAGCACGCCGCCGAGCTGGCGCAGGTCGCTGGAAAAGTAGCTCGGGTAGCGCGAACCCAGCATGGAACGGCCGGTCATCGGCACGATCTCCAGCAGGCGGCAGTCAGGGCGCAGCTGTTCCAGCGTGGCCAGCAGTGGGTTCCACCAGTCCGGGCCAAGGAACTTGGGGCCTGTGGCGTTGGCGAACACGCCGATGACCTTGCGCTGCGCCGGATCGGCAGGCGACGCGGCAAGGACGCGATCCAGCAGGCGCAGGCCCTGCGCACGTTCGCGGGCGTCAAGACGCAGGTCGGGCGCGGGGTAGGTGCCTTCGGTATCGGCGCCAAGGGCCTTGCGCAGCAGATAGACCGGGCGCTGCCCCTTGCTCTGCACGTGCTCGGGCACGTCCACCGCGTGGGTCACGCCGCCGTGCTTCTTCGCGCCGCGGAAGCCCAGCGTCCAGCGAGCGCGGGCCTTCAGCAGCAGCAGGCGGCCGGTCTGCGATTGCGGATCCACGTCGATGGC
>DAIDKO010000100.1 GCA_027450005.1 Rhodanobacter sp.
GGCGGGTAGCGCGAGGCGATCGGCACCGACAACACGCCCATGCCCAGCTCGCGCGAGGCGGCGATGAGGATGGCCGCCTCGAACACGAAATCCTGTGCAGGCAGGTCGACCAGGTCGAGCGCGGCGCGCGGATACCAGCGCTGCCCGCTCTGCGTGTCCGCCACCGGCTGGCCGCAACCCCAGGAAATGCCCCAGTCCGCCACCGCGTTGGCGCGCCGGCGCCCCTTCGGCTGCTGCGCCTTGTCCAGCAGGCGCGCACCGATCACCAGCTCGCCCGGATGCGCGGCGGCGGCGGCCACGATGCGCGGTATGTCGGCGGCCAGGTGCTGGCCGTCGCCGTCCATCGTCAGCACCGCCTCGTAGCCCTGGCGCAGCGCTTCGCGGAAACCGTCGCGCAAGGCCTGGCCCTTGCCGCGGCGACGGTCGTGGCGCAGCAGGGTCACTGGCAGCGCGGCTACGATCCCGGGCGTGCGGTCGCTCGAGCCATCGTCCACCACGATCACCGGCGCGCCGAGCGCGAGCACGGACTCCACCACGCCGCGAATCGCCGCCTCCTCGTTCAGGCAGGGGATCAGCACGCACCAGCGCGGCAGCGGCGCGTTCAAGCAAGCGGCTCCACGGTCACCCGCAGATCCGTCGTGGCCGAGAGGCCGATGCGGCAACTGTCGGCTTGCGTAGCCAGCAGCGCGAGCAAGGGCAGCGCCGCGGCGCTCGGATTGCCGGCGGCTTCGCCGGCGAGCAGGACGGGCGCCGGCGTTGGCGCGGTGCCGTCGTCGGCCACGCGCAGCCGCAGCCGCGCCTGCGCGTTCGCGCCAGCGGCCGGCGCAAGCAGCAGCGCGCAGCCGAACGCATGCGCGCAGCGCGTCATTTCCGCCAGTGGCCCGTGGCCCGCGGTGTCGCTGCAGGCCAGCAACACCGGGCGCCGCTCGGCCAGTGCCAGTGCCGTCGCCTCCAGCAGCGCGGCGCCGAACGTGCAGGCACCCGCGCTGACCGCGCTGGACGGCGCGCGGCAGCCGGTAGCAATGGTCCAGTAGCCGGCCGGCGCGTTGTGCACGGAGTGGTGGAAGCGCGTGGGCGACAGCTCGGTGGGGGCACGCGCGAGCGTGGCGCAGATCACGTCGGTAATCGCCTGGTCGCCATACGCGGAAGCGAACACGCAGGCCAGCGTGGTCGGATCGTATCCGCTTGCCGCCAGCGCCTGGCCGGCCACCTCCATCGCGAGACGTACGCATTCCGGGGCGCGGCGGCGTTCGTTCGCAGGCAGCAGCGTGGCGACCGGCGGGCTGGCGGAGTCCGGCGTCGCGCCGGCGAGCCGTTCGCGCAGCGCGGCGAAGTTGCCGAGCTGCGGCGACCACAGTCCGATACCTTCGACATACACATCCAGCGCCGTCATGGCGCGCGTCCAAACAGGAGGCAGGCATTGTTGCCGCCGAAGCCGAAAGAATGGCTTAGCGCTACGTCCACCAAGCGTTCTTCGCCCTGCCACGCGAACTGCGCGCCGCAGGCGGGGTCGGGTGTGCTGGTGCCGATGTTGCCGGGCACGAAGCCCTGCTCGATCGCCTGCAGCGCGATGGCCGCTTCCACGATGCCCGCGGCACCCAGCGTGTGGCCAGTAAAGCCCTTGGTGGAGCTGGCGCGCGTGGTTGCGGGAAAGCGGCGCGCCAGCAGCGCGGCTTCCATCTCGTCGTTCGCGCGGCTGGCGGTGCCGTGCAGGTTCACGTAATCGACCTGCGTCGCGTCGAGGCCGGCGCGCGCCATAGCGGCGTCCAGGGCCCGTTCCGCGCCGTGGCCGTCGGGATGCGGCGCGGACATGTGCCAAGCGTCGCTGGCCTCGCCGTAGCCAAGCAGGCGTGGCGCGCGCGGTGCGGCATCGATGCGTTCCAGCAGCGCGAAGCCGGCGGCTTCGCCGATCGAGATGCCGTCGCGGTCCGCGTCGAACGGGCGGCAGGCGGCTGGCGAGATCAGCTCCAACGCGTTGAAGCCGAACAGCACGTTGTCGCACAGGCTGTCCACGCCGCCGACCACCGCCGCGTCGGCCAAGTCCAGCGCGAGCAGGCGCGCGGCGCTGGCGAACACCTTGGCGCTGGATGAGCAGGCGGTGGATACCGTGAGGCTGGGCCCTTCCAGTGCCAGCACGGCGGCCACGAAGGCGGCCAGCGAATGCGGCGTGTGCACGGCGGGACGGCGCAGGTCGGCGGGAAAGCGACCATCGCTGTCCAGGCGGCGATACGCCTCCTCGGTGGCGCCGATGCTGGCGGTGGAGGTGCCTAGCAGCAGCGCCAAGCGGCGGGCGCCATGGCGTTCGCGGGCGGCATAGACCCGGTCGAGGAAGCCGTCCTGCTGCAGGCCAAGCCAGGCCAGCCGGTTATTCCGGCACTCCTGATCAGCCAGTGCGGGCGGCAACGTGGTTGTCTCCACGCCTTCGACGCGGCCGATCCAGCCCAGTCGCGGCGCGCTGCCGAAATCGTTGCGTCGCAGGCCGCTGCGTCCCTGCCGCAAAGCCTCGCGCTGCGCGGCCAGCCCACCGCCGAGCGCGGTACTGACGGTGATGGCACTGACCGCAACGGGAGTCATCGGTATCGTCATCCTGCAAGGGTAACAGTCCCCTGCGCTCGGCTCCTGACTGGACCATCGGCCGAGGCCGGCGCAGGCCGCGCGACGCTGCGCCACGGCGGCGCGGCGGCGCGGCGGGGCGTTCTTGCTAAGCTCGGGGTGTTGAAACCGGAGCGTTCACGATGAGCGAACAGGCCGATTGCGCCGAAAGCTGCCTACGCGACCTTCAGGACCGCATCTGCAACGAACTCGCGCGACTGGATGGCGCTGCGTGCTTCGCCGAGGACGCGTGGACGCGCGCCGCGGGCGGCGGCGGGCGTACCCGCGTGCTGCGCGATGGCGCGCTGTTCGAGCAGGCGGGTGTGAATTTCTCGCGCGTCAGCGGCAATCAACTGCCGCCCAGCGCCACCGCCCATCGCCCCGAACTCGCCGGCGGCAGCTTCGTCGCCACCGGCGTGTCGCTGGTGCTCCACCCGAACAACCCCTACGTGCCCACCACGCACGCCAACGTGCGCTACTTCGAAGCCAGCAAAGAGGGTGTGGAACCGGTTTGGTGGTTCGGCGGCGGCTTCGACCTTACCCCGTACTACCCGTTCGACGAGGACGTGGTGCACTGGCACACAGTGGCGCACGACCTGTGCGCACCGTTCGGCGTGGACATCTATCCGCGCTACAAGCAGTGGTGCGACGAGTACTTCACCCTGAAGCACCGCGGCGAGACGCGTGGGGTGGGCGGGCTGTTCTACGACGACCTCAACGAGGGCGGCTTCGAGCGCTGCCTCGATTTCACCAGGGCGGTGGGCCAGGGCTTCCTCGATGCCTACTTGCCGATCGCCGCACGCCGCCGCGAGATGCCCTGGGGCGTTCGCGAGCGCGAGTTTCAGCTTTACCGCCGCGGCCGCTACGTGGAGTTCAACCTGGTCTACGACCGCGGCACCCTGTTCGGACTGCAGTCCGGTGGGCGCACCGAATCCATCCTGATGAGCCTGCCGCCGCGCGTGCGGTTCGAATACGCGTACCAGCCGGAGCCGGGTTCCGCTGAAGCGCGGCTGGCCGACTACCTCAGGCCTCGCGAATGGGTCTAGCCGGTTCCGGGATCGCGAAGCCCGCGGTGCGAAGACAGCGCGCGTAAGCGATTTTGCGCGTCGTCGTGGCGTCGTCGCCGATGGCGTAAGCCGGTGCCAGGGCAGACTGGACGCGGCAGTTGCGCTCGGCATGCCGGCGCAACAGGTCGTGGTTGATGGGCGTGCGGGCGCAGGCGGCCAGCGGCGTGAACGCCAGGGCCGCGACGAGGGTTCGGGTAGGCATGGGTATCGCCAGGCAGGCCATCGAAAGGATGGCACGCGGTCGTTGGACTAGGCCTTGCGGGGAGGGGGTATGGTCGAAGCGGTGTCGGCGGTGTCGGCTTGGCGGGGAGCGGCGACAGTCTGCTCCGCCGGTGGCGCGCGTTACGGCGTGTCGCCGCTGAACTTTTCGGCCGTGGCGCCCTTCACCGGGCCGATCTGCGCGCTGTCGCTGACCTTCAGCACTACTGGCCGGCGAAACTCCAGCGTGCCCTTCACCACCGCGTGGGGGCCGATCACCACCACCGGCTTGCGTTCGCTGCCCCAGTGGGACCAGCCATCGTTCGGCATGTCGACCAGGATGCCGACTTCGACGTGCGAGCCCGCGCCCACGGTGAGTTCGCCGGCCACGGTTTCGAGGCCGCCGGCGACGTGGGCGTCGTCCAGCGTGATGGCGCCGTTGACGTTGGAAACGTGGCCGTTCACCTGGGCGCCCTGGGCGAGGCTGATCGCGCCGTTGACGGCCTCGACCTTGCCGTCTACCTGGCTACCGGCGGCCAGCCGGATCCCCCCGTTGACGGTACCCAGCTCGCCGGCATGGGCTTGCGCCCCCAGATCCACCGAGCCGTTGACGGTGCTGGCCTTCTGCACCACGCCGTGGTCGCCGACGTGCACGCTGCCGTTCACCGAACTGACGTCGCCGGCGTGCTGGCCGGCGTCCACGTGCAGGCTGCCGTTGACTTTGTCGATGTCGTTGTCCGCGGCGACGGCCGCCAGCGGCAGGAGCAGGGCGAGGGAGAGCAGGAGCGGTGCATGGGAGGCACTTCGTTCGTAGGAAGGTCACTACTGGGATGCCGCGGTCGCGCGAATGGTTGGCGTGACCTTGGCATGGTGGCACCATGCCGAACTTCCCCGCCGAGAACCCGATGCCATGCACAAGCTCGTCCTGATCCGCCACGGCCAGTCGCAGTGGAACCTCGACAATCGTTTTAGCGGCTGGGCCGACGTGGATCTCACGGCGCTGGGCGAGCAAGAGGCGCGCGAGGCGGGCGAACTGCTGAAGCGCGAAGGCTACGCGTTCGATGTCGCACACACCTCGGTGTTGCGGCGCGCGGTGCACACGCTTTGGGGCGTGCTCGACGCGATGGAAATGTCGTGGCTGCCGGTGCACACCGACTGGCGCCTCAACGAGCGCCACTACGGCGCGCTCACCGGCCTCAATAAGGCCGAGACGGCCGCGAAGTACGGCGATGCGCAGGTGAAGGTGTGGCGCCGCAGCTACGACATCCCGCCGCCGCCACTGGAGCGCAGCGCCAACGAGGCCGTGCACGACCCGCGCTATGCCGCGCTCGAGCCCGAGCAGATTCCCGACACCGAATGCCTGAAGGACACCGTGGCCCGAGTGCTGCCGTACTGGCACGAGGTGCTGGCGCCGACGATCAAGGCCGGCCGGCGCGTGGTGGTGGCCGCGCACGGCAATTCGCTACGCGCGCTGGTGAAGTACCTGGACAACATCTCCGACGCCGACATCGTCGAGATGAACATCCCGAACGGTGTGCCGCTGGTGTACGAGTTCGACGATAACCTGCAGCCGCTCAAGCGCTACTACCTTGGCGACGCCGCTGCGATCGAGGCGAAGATGGCCGCGGTGGCCAACCAGGGCAAGGCCAAGTGAATTTCCGTCGCGCATGACAGTCGTCATGCGCAATGCCTGCGTCGTGCACATCGCGTGGCGGCGGGCGACTCCGTTAGGCTGCAAGCCTATCCGCCCGCAACGGATGTGCCGCCATGCCAGCCCGCTTGGTGAACTTTGCGATCATCGTGCCGCTGGTGGCGTTGATAATCTGGCGCCGGATCAGCCGCAATTTCGGCCGCCAGCCGATCCGCCGAAAGCGGATGGTCACGCGCATCGCGGTCTTCGCGGTGATCGGTACCCTGCTGATGCTTGCCGGCTTGCATGACATCCGGCTGGCCGAGGGCCTGCTCGGCGGCGTGGCGATCGGCGCGACGCTGGGTCTCGCCGGCCTGCGCCTGACGCGTTTCGAGACCGATCCGGTCAAGGGTGACTACTACGTGCCGAACTCGTGGATCGGCGCCGTGCTCACCGCGCTGCTGCTGGGGCGGCTGCTATGGCGCTTCATGGAGCTGGCGCCGCAGCTGCAGCAGACGCAGGCGCTGGCCTTCGGCGGGGCGCCCGGCACGGTCATCGCGATGAGTTACCAGTCCAGCCCCTTGACCATGCTGGTTATCGGCCTGCTGGTGGGCTACTACATCGTCTATCTCGCCGGCCTGCTGGTGCATCACCGGCGCTACGAGCAGTCGCGCGCCGCCGCGGCCGCCTGAGCGTCACGGCGCGACGCTGAAGTCGATTTCCAGTGGATACGGCGCCGGCGTTGCCGGCGGCGCGGGCAGCGTCAGCCCAGCGAAATGCGTGGCCATGCAGGTGGCGACGGCCGTGGCCGGTTGCACCCCGAGGTTTTGCGGCTTGCCATGCTCATCCACGTCCAGCACCAGGGTGAACGGCGTCTTGTCGTTCTTGGAACGCGTCAGGCAGGCCTTGTAGGCGGCGGCGGTGGAGCCGTCGATCCGGCCCCACAGCGACTTCTGGTAGGCCGGCCCGGTGGCGGCGGCCTCGGCCATCTTGGCCGCGTGCACGCGCGCATCGAAATCATGGCTGCCGGCGGCCGGCGAGGCGCCCAGCAGCAGGGCAAGGGCGATGGCGGCGGACATGCGTGGCTCCGGAGAAAGGACCCGCGCCATTGTTCCACGGCGGGCCCGGTCGATGGCGTGGCAGGAAGGTCAGCCGAGCGCCCCGGCGGCGTGCCCATGCAGCCACCCGGCGACCTGCGTAGCCGGCATCGGACGCGCGATGTGGTAGCCCTGCACTTCGTCGCATGCCATGTCGCGCACGGTGGCCAGCACGCTCTCGGTTTCTACTCCTTCCATAACCACGCGGAAGCCGAAGTCGTGGCCCAGCGCCACCATCGCGCTCACCAGAGCGGCGTCGTACCAGCGGGCGTCGATGCCGCGCACCAGCGACTGGTCTATCTTCAGGCTGTTGGCTGGCATGCGGCGTAGTGCGTCAAGGTTGCTGTAGCCGACGCCAAAATCGTCGATCGCGATGCCAACGCCGGCTTCGCGCAGCGCGACCAGCGTGTCGCGGGTGAGCTCGTTGTGGTGGATCGCGGTGCTCTCCGTGAACTCCAGCTCCAGCCGGTTCAGCGGCACGCCATGGCGTTGCGCGGCGGCGGCGAGCCGCGGCTGCAACTGGTTGTCGAGGTCGATGCTGGAAACGTTGAGCGACAGCCGCACGTCCAGGCCCTCTCGCCGCCATGCGGCCAGCTGCGCAATACCGCGGTCGAACACCCAGTCGGTCATCGTGCGCATCAGCCCCGCCTGCTCTGCCAACGGCACGAAGGTGGCGGGCGAGACCGCACCCAGCGTGGGGTGCCGCCAGCGCGCCAGTGCTTCCAGCGTCACGCAGCGGCCGCTGTGCAGCTCCACGCGCGGCTGGTAGTGCAGTTCCAGTTCCGTGCCCTCGGACAGCGCCGCGGCCAGTTCGGTGACCAGGAAGAATTCCTGCCGCTGCCGTTCGTCGTCGCGGCGGTCGTAGAGCGCCCAGCCGCGCGCGGTACCCATCGCCATCCACGCCGCGTTCATCACGCGGCGCAGTGGGTCGCCGCCGCGCAGCTCGCTCGCCTCTACCTCCAGCAGACCCACGCCCGGCTGCAGGCTCAGCGATATGCCGAGGCAATCCACCGGCTCGCGCAGCACCTCCACCAGGGCATCCAGTTGCGCGGGCGTGGGTGCCTCGCGCTGGTTCGGAAGCAGCACCGCCAGCCGCGACGGCGCCACCTGGTAGAGCTGCATCCCGGGCATGATCCAGCGCTGCACGCGCTCGGCGGTGGCGCGCGTCAGCGCGTCGGCATAGGTATAGCCCATCGCACGCACGAAGGCATCGAATCGCGCCACAGGCGCGGTTTCGATCACCACCAGCCAGGCGGTACCGCTATCGTATGGCAGTTGCGCGCGCAGGTCGGAAAAGAACGCGTTGCGGTGTGGCAGCCGGGTGGCGGGGTCGATCCGGTGCAGGTAGCTGCGCAGTGCCGCACCGGTGCCGGCAAGGGCCGCCGCATCGCGCAGCGCGGCCAGCTCGCCATTGCCCAGCGACAGCCGCGGCTTGCGGTCGATGGCGAACAGGGCGCCCAGTTTCTGGCCGTCAAGACCGTACACCGCCTCGCACGCGAGGAAACCGACCGCGGCGTGCGCGGGGTCGGCGCCGGCAGGCAGGAAACGGACGTCCGCGCGGGCGTCTTTGATCACCTCCGCGGCGCCGTGGCGCGCGATGTCACGGCAGGCGGACAGCAGCGCGTCGTCCAGCGGCAGGGTCTCGGGCAGGCCGGGCGGGGCGTACCAGAACGCGCTGCCGTCGCCCAGCAGCAGCGCCACCAACGGCACGCCCAGCGTGTGCGCTGCCAGTCGCGCCACCGCCTCGAAGCCGGGTAGGGCGTGCTGTTCGGCGGCATCCGTGTTGGTCATGGCGGGCCCGTCGTCCGCCCGCTCGTCCATGGGCGCGCCCTTTGAATCACCCATCGTAGCGTCCCCCTGCGTGGCCGCATGGTGCATGCACCGCAGGCTACCGCTGCCACGGGTGCCGATCAATCGACGCGATGCGGCAGCGCCAGGTAGGCCTCGCTTTGCATCTCGATCAGGCGCGATTCGGTGCGGCCGAATTCGGCGCGGTGGCGCTCACCGTCGTACAGCTCGGTGATCGGCGCGGCGGCGGACAGCACCAGCTTGACGTGGCGGTCGTAGAACTCGTCCACCAACTGCACGAAGCGCTTGGCGGCGTCCTCGCCGTAGACGTTGAACTGCGGTACGTCGGAGACGATCACCGCCGGGCCGGCCTTGGCCAAAGCTATGTAGTCGGCCACCGCACGCGGGCCCTCGCACAGCGCGGCGAAGTCGAACCAGAGGATGTTGTCGGCGCGCTTGCGCAGCGGGATGGCGCGGCCGTTCACCTGCATCGCGCCACCTTCGGCGACATCGCCCTGCGCGTGATCGCGGAACAGGCGTTCCAGTGCGCGCTGTGCCTCGGCGCCGGGAGGGGTGTAATACACCGCGGCCTGGGCTAGCGCGCGCAGGCGCCAGTCGCGTGAGGAAGCCATCTCGACCACCCGGCAATGCCGCTCCAGCAGGGCGATGGCGGGCAGGAAACGCGCGCGCTGCAGGCCGTCCTTGTAGAGCTTCGCTGGTTCGGTGTTGGAGGTGGTGACTAGCGCCACGCCGCGCGCAGACAGGCATTCCAGCAGGCGGGCGAGGATCATCGCGTCGCCGATGTCGCTGACCAGGAACTCGTCCAGGCACAGCACGCGACAGCGGGCGGCAAGGCCGGCGGCCACCTCGGCCAGCGGATCCTGGCGTTCGCCCAGCGCGCGCAGGCGCTCGTGCACTTCCTGCATGAACCGATGGAAGTGCCGGCGCAGCGCGGTGCCGCGCGGCAGGCTGGCGACGAAAAGGTCCATCAGGAAGGTCTTGCCGCGCCCGACCGTGCCCCACAGGTAGAGGCCTGGCGGGGCAGCCGCGGGCTCGCTGGCGAGCAGCGATTTTAGGCGGCCGAACAGTCCGCTGTCGCTCGGCGGTGCGGCGCCCAGCGCGGCGTGCAGGCGGTCGAACTCGTGCAGCACCGCAAGCTGGGCGGGGTCCGCCTCCCAGCGGTGCGCGGACACGCCTTCCTGATAGCGCACGCTGGGTGCCGGAGAGAGGGTTTCGCTCATGCGTGGATCAATCGCGCGGTGCGGGCAGCCAGCCGGCGACGGCGTGCTTCACCGCGCCGCGCAGGTCCATCAGGCGGCGATGGAAGAAGTGGCCGGTGGCGGGCATGCGGATCAACTCGGGCGGCTTGTCCATGGCGGCTATCCAGTCGAATACTGCCTGCGGCTCCACCACTTCGTCGGCCTCGCCCATCACCACCAGCCATGGGCAGCCGGGCAGAGCGTCGTCCATCGTCCAGCGGCCTACCGGCGGCGCGATGCTGATCAGCGCCTCGGCCTGCAGCTTCGCCGCGCTACGGATGGTGACGTAGCTACCGAAGGAGAAGCCGGCCAGCCACAGCGCGTCGTGCGGGCGCACGCTGCGCAGCCAGGCCACCACGGCGGCAAGGTCGTCGCTTTCGCCGACGCCGTCGTCATAGCTGCCCGCCGAGGCGCCGGTGCCGCGGAAGTTGAAGCGCACGGTATCCAGCCCAGACTCGCGGAGCGCGCGCTCCACCATCGTCACCACCTTGTTGTGCATGGTGCCGCCCTGTACGGGGTTGGGGTGGCAGATCACGACCACGCCGCGGCGCGCGTCCGTGCGTTCGGCGACTTCGCTGACGCATTCCAGCGATCCGACCGGGCCGGCGAGGGTGAAAGTGGCCGGTCCGGCGGGGAAAGAAGTGGGGTTCATCGGGCTATTGTAGCGAAGGTGTTCCGACTGCCCGCTTGCGGTACTAGCAGCGGCGAACGCCCGGCATCGCTATCAATCCCGGCCGCTGCAAACCAGGAGGCCGCCCCTTCCGGGGCGGCGTTTGCTTTGATTTGATTGGAGCGGGGGCTTACTTGGCTTGGCTAACGATCCAGGTGACCGCGGCCCTCACCTGCGCCGCGCTGAGCGCCGGGTTGCCGCCTTTCGGAGGCATGTAATTGCCGTCAGGACCGTGGTAGCCCTCGGTGGCGTGCTTGATCAGCGTGTCCAAGCCCTGGGCGATGCGCGGCGCCCACATGGCCTTATTGCCTAGCTTCGGCGCACCGGCGACGCCGGCGGTATGGCAGCTGGTGCACAGGTTGTCGTAGATGGTCTTGCCGTCAGTGGTGCCGCCGTAGGCGACCTGCGCGGCAGCGGCCTTGGCGGCGGCGTCGGCAGCAGCCTGCAGAGCGGCGCGGCCGGTGTTGCCGGCATACACAGCGCCAGCGGGCGCGAGCCTCGCGGACATCTGCGCCTGCGTGTTCGGGTCGGTTTCCTTGGGCTCATGGTTGTAGATGGCCCGTGCGGTGAGGAAAAGCACCACGGTCAGGAGCAGCAGCCCGCCGATTAGCTTGGCGAACTGGTGCATGAAACTCCGGTCGGAATCATTCATGGAACCGCTCACGTAGGTACTCCCGGTCGGTGGATCGTCCGGAAGGCCCCTTCGGCGCCTAGCCAGCCTGCGGCTACCGGGTGCCTGCAGCCACCGCGACCGCGGGCGGCGGGCAGCTTCAAGTTCTGGAGTATAGACGAAGCCGCCGGCAAGGTTCCCGCGGGCGGTAGCGGTTTTCCGTCGCGTCCGCATGGAACTGCAGGGGGCAGGCGCCGGTCGGAGTCCGTCTGCCGGGTGGACGCGCACGGATCGACCCGGCGACAAGACGCCGAGAGGCCATATCCCCTTTACATAGCTTTACATGCACCACCTGCCATCGGTCATGCCCCACCCCTGACAATTGGCATTGTTCCAGCGTGCTGCACTGCGCCTATGCTTCGTTTACATCGGCCGGCCACCCACCCCTTGCCCGGCAGCACCGCATCCACATCGGGAGTTCCTGCATGTCGCGTTTTTGGAAGATCGCGCTGATCGTCGTTGCGGTGGTCGTGCTGGCTATCGTCGCCCTGCGGTTGCTGCATAGGCCCGCTGGCGCGGCCGGACCCGGTGGCCGTGGCGGCATGCGCGGTAAGGACAACGCCGCGGTGCCGGTCACCGTGGTGCCGGTGGTCCGGGAAAACGTGCCGGTCTACCTCACCGCGCTGGGCACGGTGCAGGCGCTCAACACCATCACCGTGAATCCGCAGGTGAGCGGCCAACTGGTCAAGCTCGACTTCACGGAGGGCCAGCCGGTGAAGAAGGGCCAGGTGCTCGCCGAGATCGATCCGCGCACCTACCAGGCCAGCTACGATCAGGCGGTGAGCAAGCGCAGCCAGGACGAGTCGCTGCTGGCGACGGCGCGCAGCAACTACGAGCGCTCGAGGAATCCGAAATACAGCCAGTACGTGGCCAAGATCGACCTGATCACCCAGCACAACACGGTGCAGCAGTACGAGGCGGCGGTGGCGGCGGACAATGCGGCGATCCGCGACGCCAAGGTGCAGCTCGACTACACCAAGATCATTTCGCCGATCGACGGTGTGGCCGGCATCCGCGGCGTGGATCCCGGCAACGTGGTAAGCACCAGCAGCAACATCGTCACGCTGACCCAGCTGCACCCGATCAACATCATGTTCAACCTGCCCGAGCAGAACCTGGACATGGTGCGCAAGGCGCAGCTGGCCGCGCCGCTTCAGGTCACCGCGCTCGACCGCACCGATGCGCACCCGGTAGCCACCGGCGGCGTGCTCAAGGTGATCGACAACCAAATCGACACCTCCACCGGCACGTTCCGCCTGAAGTCGCAGTTTCCGAACGTGGACAGCGCGCTATGGCCGGGCCAGTTCGTCAATGTGCGCCTGCAGGTGCGCGTGGATGACGGTGCGCTGGTGATCCCGTCCGAGGCGGTGCAGCGCGGGCCCGACGGCGACTACGTCTACCAAGTGCAGGGCGACAACACGGTCAAGATGCAGCCGGTGGTGGTCGCAGGCGAGGTGGGCGACAGCCACGTGATGATCGCCAGCGGTCTGGAGATGGGCGACCAGGTGGTCACTGAGGGCCAGTTCCGCCTGAAGCCCGGCAGCAAGGTCAACCCGCTCAAGCCCGGTGAAGTGCCGCCGGTGCCTAGCGACGCTGAATTGCAGAAGGCCAAGCAGCAGGTCAAGGGCGGCTTCCGCCGGCACTGATCGGAGCACGCCGCGCCTGGCGGCGGGCCATGCAGCATCGCCCGGCACCTCGAGCCGGCGCGCAGGACGCCACCCAGACAGAAGCTCGGACAACCATGGGATTCTCGACGCTCTTCATCCGCCGCCCAATCGCCACTTCGCTGCTGATGGTGGCGATCCTGCTGCTCGGCATCCTGGGCTACCGCCAACTGCCGGTGTCGGCGCTGCCCGAGATCGAGGCGCCCAGCCTGGTGGTCACCACCCAGTACCCCGGCGCCAGCGCCAACACCATGGCGGTGCTGGTCACCACGCCGCTGGAGCGCCAGTTGGGGCAGATCTCCGGCCTCACCATGATGAGCTCGGATTCCTCGGCCGGCTTGTCCACCATCGTGCTGCAGTTCGCCATGAACCGCGACATCGACGTGGCCGCGCAGGACGTGCAGTCCGCGATCAACCAGGCACGCGGCGTGCTGCCCAACAACCTGCCGTACCCGCCGGTCTACAACCGGGTGAACCCGGCCGACGCGCCGATCCTCACGCTGTCGTTGCAGTCGGATAGCCGCCCGCTGCGCTACGTCAATGACCTTGCCGACTCGATCCTGGCGCAGAAACTCTCGCAGGTGCCGGGCGTCGGCCTGGTCTCGATCGCTGGCAACGTGCGCCCGGCGGTGCGCGTGCAGGTGAACCCGGCGCAGCTTTCCAACCTCGGGCTGACGCTGGAAGACGTGCGCAGCGCACTGACCCAGGCCAACGTCAACGCGCCAAAGGGCACCCTGAACGGCAAGACGCAGAGCTACTCCATCGGCACCAACGACCAGCTCAGCGACGCCGCCGAGTACAGGAACACCATCATCGCGTACAAGAACAACGCGCCGGTAAAGCTTTCCGACGTTGCCAACGTGGTCGACGGCGTCGAGAACGACCAGCTCGCCGCATGGGCCAACGGCAAGCCGGCGGTGCTGCTGGACATTCGCCGCCAGCCCGGCGCGAACATCGTCGAGACCGTGAAGCAGATCCGCGCGATCCTCCCCGAGCTGCGAGCGGTGCTGCCGGCCGACGTGCACCTCAACGTCTTCGCCGACCGCACCGTCACCATTCGCGCCTCGGTAGAGGACGTCCAGTTCACCCTGCTGCTGACCATCTTCCTGGTGGTGGCGGTGATCTTCGTGTTCCTGCGCCGGCTGTGGGCCACGGTGATCCCCTCGGTGGCGGTGCCGTTGTCGCTCCTCGGCACCTTCGGCGTGATGAGCTTCACCAGCATGTCTTTGGACAACCTGTCGCTGATGGCGCTCACAGTGGCCACCGGCTTTGTAGTGGACGATGCGATCGTGATGATCGAGAACATCGTGCGCTACATAGAGCAGGGTAAGAGCGGCAAGGAGGCGGCCGAACTAGGAGCGAAGGAGATCGGTTTCACCGTACTGTCGCTGACCGTGTCGCTGATCGCGGTGTTCCTACCGCTGCTGCTGATGCCCGGCGTCACCGGCCGGCTGTTCCACGAGTTTGCCTGGGTGCTGACCATCGCGGTGGCGATCTCGATGCTGGTGTCGCTGACCCTGACGCCGATGATGTGCGCCTACCTGCTGCGCCCGGACCAGCTGCCGGAGGGCGAGGACGCGCACGAGCGCCACCTGGCCGCCGGCAAGATCACCGTGTGGGCGCGCACCGTGGGCGTGTACGAAAGGTCTCTGGACTGGGTGCTCGACCACCGGAAGCTGATGATCCTGGTCGCCGCGGCCACGGTAGCGGTCACCGTGTTCCTGTACATCGCCATCCCCAAGGGCCTGCTGCCCGAGCAGGACACCGGCATGATCACCGGCGTGGTGGAAGCTGACCAGAACGTGGCCTTCCCGGCGATGGAGCGGCGCACCAAGGCGGTGGCCAGCGCCCTGCGCAAGGATCCTGCAGTAGCCGGCGTGGCGGCCTTCATCGGCGCCGGCACGATCAACCCCACGCTCAACCAGGGCCAGCTTTCCATCGTGCTGAAGGACCGCAGCCAGCGCGATGGGTTGGACAAGATCTTGCCGCGGCTGCAGCGCGAAGTGGCCGACATCCCGGGCGTGGCGCTCTACCTCAAGCCGGTGCAGGACGTGACGCTGGACAGCACGGTGTCGGCGACCGAGTACCAGTACGCGCTTTCCGATACCGACATGGCGGAGCTGGCGAAATACGCCACCAAGATGACCCAGGCGCTGCGCCAGCGGCCCGAGCTGTCGGAAGTGGGCAACAATCTTGCCGACCAGGGCAATTCGCTCAAGCTGACCATCGACCGCGACAAGGCGAGCCGCTTGGGCGTGCCGGTGCAGGCCATCGACGACACGCTGTACGACGCGTTCGGCCAGCGCCAGATCTCCACCATCTTCACCCAGCTGAACCAGTACCGCGTGGTGCTGGAGGTGGCGCCGCAGTTCCGCACCACCACCGGCTTGCTGGACCAGCTCACCGTGCGAGGCAACGGCAACGGCGCGCTCACCGGCAGCAACGCCACCAGCTTCGGCCAGCTGAAATCCAGCAACTCGGCCACCCCATCGGGCATCGGCAACACCGGCAACGTGGGCTTCGCCATCGGCGCGGGCGGCACCATTCCGCTGTCGTCGCTGGTCAGCGCCAAGACCACCAACGCGCCGCTGGTGATCAGCCACCAACAGCAGCTGCCGGCGGTGACGCTGTCGTTCAACGTGGCGCCGGGCTACTCGTTGTCCGACGCGGTCACCGCGATCCACAAGGTGCAGTCACAGCTGAAGTTCCCGCCGACGCTGCGCGGCGAGTTCATCGGCAAGGCCGCAGAGTTCTCCAACAGCCTGGGCGACGAGGTGCTGTTGCTGCTTGCCTCGATCATCGTGATCTACATCGTACTGGGCGTGCTCTACGAGAGCTACATCCACCCGCTGACCATCATCTCCACCTTGCCTCCGGCCGGCGTGGGTGCGCTGTTGGCGCTGATCCTGTTCGGCATGGACCTTTCGGTGGATGGCATCGTGGGCATCGTTCTCCTGATCGGTATCGTCAAGAAGAACGCGATCATGATGATCGACTTCGCGATCGAGGCGCAGCGGAAGGGCATGGGGGCGCGCGAGGCGATCCGCCGTGCCTGCCTGCTGCGCTTCCGCCCGATCATGATGACCACCGCCGCCGCCATGCTGGGCGCGCTGCCGCTGGCGCTGGGCAATGGCATCGGCGCCGAGCTGCGCCGGCCGCTGGGCGTTTCCATCGTGGGCGGACTGCTGTTGTCGCAGCTGGTGACGCTGTACACCACGCCGGTGATCTACCTGTACATGGAGCGCTTCCAGGAGTGGCTGCGCGAACGCCGGGAGCGTCGCGCTCTGGCTCGGGCGCAGGCTGGTGGCGCGGCGCATTGACGAGCGCCGCACGCCGGCGTTGCCATTCCGCGCGGCGAAACGTCCACCGTTTCGCGGCGCGCACATTCTTCAGCACATGAATTGCAATCCATCCACAACGAACCGCGGGTGCCGGACATGAACATCTCCGGTATCTTCATCCGACGCCCCATCGGTACCTCGCTGCTGGCGGCGGGCGTGCTGGTGGCCGGCCTGATCTGCTACCTGCTGCTAGGCGTGTCGGCGCTGCCGGACATGCAGTTCCCGGCGATCTTCGTGCAGGCCAGCGAGACCGGCGCGGACGCCACCACCATAGCTTCCACCGTGGCCGCGCCGCTGGAGCGCCATCTCGGCCAGGTGCCCGGCATCGAGATCATGAACTCGCACAGCTCGGAGGGCCGCACCTTCGTGTTCATGATGTTCGACGGCGGCGTGAACCTGGATTCCGCCGCGCGCGACGTACAGGCGGCGATCAACGCCGCGATTCCCGACCTGCCGGCGGGGGTGACGCCGAACTACGAGAAAGCCAACCCGAACGATGATCCGGTCATCGCCATCGCGCTGACCTCGGAGACGCAGTCGGCCGGCGACCTGTACAACCTAGCCGATACTCTGCTGGCGCAGCGCCTGCGCCAGCTGAAGGGCGTCGCCTCGGTGGACATCGCTGGCGCCGCCACGCCGGCGATCCGGGTCGACGTTAATCTGCGCGCGCTGAACGCGATGGGGCTGTCGTCGGACGACCTGCGCAACGCGCTCACCGCCGCCAACGTCACCTCGCCGGAGGGCTTCCTGACCAACGGCAAGACCACCATGGCGATCAGTTCTACCGCCCAGCTGCACACCGCGGACGACTTCGCCAAGCTGGTCATCGCGATGAGGAACGGCGTGCCGGTACGGCTTGCTGACGTGGCGCACGTCTATCTAGGGACCCAGGACGCCTACCAGTCCGCCTCTTTCCAAGGCAAGCCGGCGATCCTGATGTACGTGTTCAAGAAGTCCGACGCCAACGTCATCGCCACGGTGGACGAAGTGCGGGCGCAGTTGCCGCTGCTGCGCGACTACCTGCAGCCGGGCACGAAGATGACGCCGTTCTTCGACGACACGGCTACCATCCGAGCGTCGCTGCACGAAGTGCAGGCCACGCTGCTGATCTCACTGGCGATGGTGGTGCTCACCATGGCGCTGTTCCTGCGCCGTCTCGCCCCCACCCTTATCGCCGCGCTGACCGTACCGCTGTCGCTGGCCGGCGCCTTTGTGGTGATGTACGTCCTCGGCTTCACCCTCAACAACCTCACCCTGCTAGCGCTGGTGATCGCGATCGGCTTCGTGGTGGACGACGCGATCGTGGTGATCGAGAACATCATCCGCCACATCGACGCCGGCATGACGCGTATGGAGGCCACGCTGGCGGGCGCCAGGGAGATCGGCTTCACCATCGTCTCGATCACCGCCTCGCTGATCGCGGTGTTCATCCCGCTGCTGTTCGCCGGGGGCTTCACCGGCATGTTCATGCACGACTTCGCGGTGACCCTGGTCTCGGCTATCGTGATGTCGGCGATGGTCTCGCTCACGCTGACGCCGGCATTGTGCGCGCGCTTCCTCAATGAACACGACGCGCAGGAAAAGCCATCGCGCCTCGGCCACGCGCTGGATCGCTTCCATGCCGGCATGCAGTCCGTCTACGCCAGGGCGCTGTCGTTCTCGCTGCGCCACGCGCTGGCATTCGCGCTGACACCGCTGGCGCTGATCGGGCTCACCTTCTTCCTGTTCGGCGTGGTCAAGAGCGGTTTGTTCCCGCCGCAGGACACCGGGCTGATCTGGGGCCGCGCCACTTCCAGCGCCACCGTCTCGTTCGCGCAGAGCGCGGACCGCATGCGCCGCTTCACCGAGATGATCCTGGCCGATCCGGATGTGGCCAGTGTAGGCACCCGACTGGGCACCAGCTGGCATGGCACCAGCGGCTCGTTCAACATCGACCTGAAGACCCGTGCGCAAGGCCGCAAGGACAACATGTTCGCCGTGCTGGCGCGGCTCAGCGCCAAGGCCGACAAGTACCCCGACCTCAACCTGCGGCTGCGCCCGCTGCAGGACCTGCCGAGCGCCGGGGGCGGCGGCACCAGCCAGGGTGCGCAGTACCAGGTCGGCCTGCAGGGCGACGACCTCGCAGAATTGCAGGTATGGCTGCCGAAGCTGGTGGCGCAGCTGAGAAAGAATTCAAAGCTGCAGGACGTCGGCAGCGACGTGGACGAGCAGGGCCTGCGCCAGGAGATCGTGGTCGACCGCGCCACCGCGGCGCGTCTAGGGGTATCGCTGGGCGCCGTCGACGGTTCGCTCTACGACGCCTTCGGCCAACGTGCGGTGTCCACCATCTATTCGGATACCAACCAGTATTCGGTGGTGGTTAACGCGCTGCCGAACCAGACCGCCACGCCGGAAGCGCTGAACCGGATCTACGTGAAATCCACGACGGGGACGATGGTCCCGATCACCGCGGTGGCGAAGCAGGTGCCGGGGCTGGCGCCGTCGTCGATCACCCACGAGAACCAGCGCACCACCATGGACCTCAGTTTCAACCTCGCGCCCGGCGTGAGCATGGGCGAGGCGATGGCGATCGTGCAGTCGACGGTTGCCAACATGCGCATGCCGGGCGACATCAAGCTCAACATCGGCGGCGATTTCCGCCGCTTCCGCGACGTGCAGAACGGCATGTCGCTGCTGGTGCTGGCGGCCATCCTCACCGTCTACATCGTGCTCGGCATGCTGTACGAGAACCTGATCCACCCGGTCACCATCCTGTCCACCCTGCCGGCGGCGGGCGTGGGTGCGCTGCTGGCGCTGTGGATCACCGACACCGAGCTGTCGGTGGTGGCGCAGATCGCGCTGGTGCTACTGATCGGCATCGTGAAGAAGAACGCGATCATGATGATCGACTTCGCCCTGGGCGCCGAACGCGAACATGGCAAGACGCCGCTGGAAGCCGCGCGGGAAGCCTGCCTGGTGCGCTTCCGCCCGATCATGATGACCACCATGGTGGCCATCCTCGCCGCGGTGCCGATCGCGGTGGGGCTGGGCGAGGGCAGCGAGTTGCGCCGCCCGCTCGGCATCGCGCTGATCGGCGGCCTGCTGATCTCGCAGAGCCTCACCCTGCTCAGCACGCCGGCGTTGTACGTGGTGTTCTCCTGCCTCGGCGCACGCTTCAAGGCATGGCGTGTGCGTTGCGCCGAGCGGCGCCGCGCACACCATGCGGCGTCGGTTAGGCTGCCGGGCTGAGCGCGTCTTTCCCAGCTCCCCGGTGGGTACGCGGGGACGCCGGCGGGGGGCGGCTTTGCGGGGTGGTCGTTGCGCTGCTCGCCCGGGTGACGAAGCGGTTCGGGGTGCGTCGGCCAGGCTGAACGCGCAGCCATTCCACCGCGCGTAAGCGTCGCACTCGCCTTAAGATGACAGTCCGGTGTCCGCCGGGTTGCCATCGTGGGACGTGCAGCATGATCCGGTTTCCGTCGCATCGCATGCGCAGCAGCGTGGTGCGGGTGCTCGCCGCGCTGGCGTTCGCAGGCTGTGCGTGGACCACGGTCTGGCCGGAGCCGGCGGTGTTGCAGAAGCTGTTCGTGCTGGTGCTGATGCTGTTCGCCGCCGGCGCCTTGCTTTGCGCCACCGGGCGCCTTGCCTGTTCGCTGCTGCTGGGCGGCGGCCTGTTCCTCGGGCTGCGCTTCATCTCCGCACTCAAGGAGAACTACCTCGAGACGGCGCTGATGCCGGCGGATTTCGTCTATTACGCGCGTTCCAGCCTGATCGCCACGCTGCGCCATTACCCGCATCTGTACCTGCTTGGCGTCGGCGTGATGGTGCTGGTGCCGTCGGTGCTGGCGCTGGCGTGGAAGCTGGACCGGCCGCTGTTTGCGTGGCGGCGCGGCTGGGGGCAGGCAGCCTGGCGGACCGGCGGTGTCCTGCTGTGCGCGGTGGGGTTCCGCCTGTGCCTGCTGCCGGGCGGTCCGTTTGCCAGCCTGCACCACCGCGATGTATGGGACAAGCTGTCCGACGACGCCCAGCTCACCAACTTCTTCGTCAACATCGACGACGACGGCGTGCGGATGCCGGCGATGGCCGATGACGCAGCCGCGCAGCGGCAGTGGGCCGCCACAGAGCATGCCGGGCCCGGCGCGCGGCCGGCGCCGTACCCCGATATCGTCCAGGTGCTGGAGGAGAGCACCTTCGATCCATCGATTTTCGCCGCTTGCGACGTGCCGAGCTGCCGGTTCGCGATGTTCCGGCCCGACGCGGACACGCGCGGCAGCGGCCTGCTGCGCACGCACACCTGGGGCGGCGGTACCTGGGTCAGCGAGTTCGCCGTGTACACCGGCCTGCCGCAGGACATCTTCGGGGCCGGTGGCATGTACGCGCCGTTCGTGCTGGCGCCGCACGTGCACGACACGCTGCCCGACCTGCTACGCCGGCTGGGCTACCTCACCATCGCGATCTATCCCACCAACGGCGCTTTCCTCAATGGCCGCGACGCTTACCGCGCCTACGGTTTCGACCATCTCTACGGTGCGGGCGAACTGGGCTTGGACGAGTGGGAGGAGACCGACGCGCAGATGTTCGCCGCGGCCAAGCGAGTCTATGACGAGGTGAAGAAGCCGGGCCAGCCGGTGCTCGTGATGATCCTCACGATCAACCAGCACGGCCCGCACGACGACAACCCGATGGCCAAGCTGCCGCCGCCTTGGCGCAACCTGGTGCGGGGGCTTGCCGGCAAGGGCGAGAGCGCGCTGGATTTCGATACCTACCTGTGGCGCCTGCACGATTCCGACGTGGCGATGCGGCGCTTGGAGCACGATTTCCTCGATCGCCGCCAGCCCACCGTGCTGGTGCACTTCGGCGATCACGAGCCATCGTTCGACGGACTGATCCGCCCGCTGGCGCGCACGCTGCCGCCCGCGCTGGCGCCGGAGCGCGATTTCCTCACCTACTACATGATCAAGAGCAACTTCGCCGGGCCGCCGCTGCCGAGCTACCCCGCGCTGGACATCGCCTTTCTGCCGACCATGGTGCTGCAGGCCGCGGGCTTGCCCGCCGATTCGTACTTCTCCGCCGCCACCGCCTTGCGCGACCGCTGCCAAGGCCGCTTCGACGACTGCCCGGACAAGGCGCTGCTGGCCTCCTACTACGCGTGGATCTTTCACAGGCTGCACGTGTATGAGTGAGGCACCGGCTACGCGCGGGTTGGCCGCGGCGACGCTGCTCGCCGCCTGCGCTGCGATTGGCGGTGCGTTGCTCGCTGCGCACTCGCCGGACGGGCGCTGGCTGCACTGGATCGCCAAGCCGCTGGCGACGGCCTTGGTTTTCGCGCTGGCGCGGCGCGCGCGGCCGGCGGTGTCGGCACGCTATCGGCATTTCGTGCTGACCGGCATCGGCTGCTCGCTGGCGGGCGACGTGCTGCTGATGCTGCCGGGCGACCTGTTCGTGCCGGGGCTGGTGGCGTTCCTGCTCGGCCATGCATGCTTCATCGCCGCCCTGCTCGGCGACAGCCGTTTCGCGGTGCCGGCGTGGCCGCTGCTTGCCTGCCTCGCCTACGGCATCGCCAACCTGGCCGCGCTGTGGGGCGCGATCGCGGCGCCGCTCCGCGTGCCGGTGGTCGTCTACGTGGCGGTGCTGTGCAGCATGACCGGGCAGGCACTGGCGCGTGCCTTGCGTGGCGACGCCCCGGCGCGGCTGGCGGCGCGTGGCGCGCTGCTGTTCATGCTGAGCGATAGCGTGCTGGCCTGGGACCGCTTCCGCGGCCCGTTGCCACTGGCCAGCCTGTGGGTGCTGGCGACGTATTATCTGGCGCTGTGGTGGATCGCCCGTTCGGTGCAAAAGGCATGAATACGCAGGAACTCATCATCACGTTGGCCACGCCGGTGTTCTTCCTGCTGATGGGCATCGAACTGCTGGTGGCAAAGCTGCGCGGACGTGACGTCTACGCCAGCAACGACGCAATCAATAGCATCGGCCTGGGTGCGATCTCGCAGCTGGTGGCGGTGTTCGCCAAGCTGCTCACCATCGGCATCTACGCGTGGTGTGCCGGGCACCTCGCGTTGTTCCGCCTGCCAGCGGACAGCATGGCGGTATGGATAGGCGCCTTGCTCACCTACGACTTCTGCTACTACTGGCTGCACCGCATGGGCCACGAGGTGAACATCCTGTGGGCCGCCCACGTGGTGCACCACCAGAGCGAGCGCTACAACCTCTCCACTGCGCTGCGCCAGACCGGCAGCGGCGTGCTGCTCGGCTGGGTTTTCTACCTGCCGCTGGCAATCCTCGGCGTGCCGGTGCAGGTGTTCGTGGTGGTGGCGCTGATCGACCTGCTGTACCAGTTCTGGGTGCATACCGAGCAGATCGGCCGGCTGGGCTGGTTCGACCGCGTGTTCTGTTCGCCGTCCAACCATCGCGCGCACCACGCGGTGAACGACCGCTACCTCGACCGCAACTACGGCGGCATCCTGATCTTGTGGGACCGACTGTTCGGCAGCTTCGTGGAAGAGGACGCCGCCGACCCACCGGTGTACGGCACGCGCTCCCCGCTGCGAAGCTGGAACCCGCTGTGGGCGAATGCCGAGGTGTACTGGCGTACTGCCCAGGATGCCTGGCACGCACGGTGCTGGCGCGACAAGCTGCTGGTCTGGCTAAAGCCGCCGGGCTGGCGTCCGGCGGACGTGGCGGCGCGTTTCCCCAAGCCGGATTTCGCGATGCCCACCGAGCGCTACGACCCGCCTGTGAGCGCGCCGCTGAAGGGCTACGTGCTGCTGCAGTTCGCCCTGCTGCTGGGCATGGTCACGCAGTTCCTCGGCATCACGGAGCGCGTGGGCCTGCCGACGCTGCTGCTCTACGCGATCTGGCTGGTGCTGGGCATCTGCGTGCTCGGCGCCCTGATGGAAGGCCGGCGCTGGGCGTGGTGGGCGGAGGGCGCGCGGATGCTCGTGCTTGCGGTGTCGCCGCTGGCCAGCGGCCGCTGGTTTGGCGTGGCACATCTGGATGTCCGCATCGCCCTGGCCTTCGCGCTGGTGTTCGGCGCGAGCGCGCTGGCCCTGCCGTGGCTGCGCCGGGCCACGCCGCTGCCCGCGCTACCGGCGTGAAGCCGCTGCGCGTGACCCCCGGCCCATGACCTGCGGTGCCGATTCGCTATGATCCCCCGGTTTCCATAGGGGATGCGCCCATGTCTTTGTTGAGCCGAATGCTCCGCCACAAATCCATCGAGCAGCTGCAGGGCGAAGTGGGCGGGCGCAGCGATTTCCGCCGCGTGCTGGGCCTGTGGCAGCTCACCGCTATCGGCATCGGCGGCATCATCGGCGTCGGCGTGTTCGTGCTGGCGGGCCAGCAGGCGGCGCTCAACGCCGGACCGGCGGTGATCCTCTCGTTCCTGATCGCCGGCATCGCCAGTGCGGCGGCGGCGCTTTGCTACGCCGAGTTCGCCGGCATGATCCCGGTCACCGGCAGCGCCTACACCTACGGTTACGCCGTGCTCGGCGAACTGGCCGCGTGGCTGATCGGCTGGGACCTGCTGCTGGAATACGCGCTGATCGTGGCGGTGGTGGCGATCGGCTGGTCCGGCTACGTGCAATCGGCGCTCGCTGGCATGGGCATCGCCATCCCGCTGTGGGCGCAGGGCGCCATCGGCACCGGCCAGGGCCATGTGTTCAACGTGATCGCGTCGCTGGTGACGCTTGGCGTGGCGGCGCTGTTGACCTACCGCACCGAATGGGGCGCGCGCTTCAACACGCTGGTGGTGGCGATCAAGGTGGCGGCGGTGATACTGGTGATCGGTGTGGGCGCGTTCTACGTGAAGCCGGCCAACTGGATACCGTTCATTCCGGCGCGCGTGGTGGGCGCCGACGGCGTGGCGCACTTCGGTTTCCAGGGCGTGGCGGCCGCGGCCGCGGTGGTGTTCTTCGCGGTGTTCGGCTACGACACGCTGACCACGGCGGCGGAGGAATCGAAGAACCCGCAGCGCGACCTGCCGCGCGCGGTGCTGCTCTCGCTGGGCATCTCGATGGCGATGTATCTCGCGGTATCGCTGGTGCTCACAGGCATCGCGCACTACACCACGCTCAACACGCCGGCGCCGGTGGCCGACGCGTTCCAGGGCCTGGGCCTGCGCTGGGTAGCGCTGACGGTCTCGGTGGCGGCGGTGTTCGGCCTGATCAGCGTGCTGTTCGCCTTCATGCTGGGCGCCACGCGCATCTGGTTCGCGCTGTCGCGCGACGGCCTGCTGCCGGGCTGGTTCGCCAAGGTGCATCCGCGCTACGGCACGCCTCACCGTCCGACCATCGTGCTGGGCGTGTTCACCGCGCTGGTGGCCGGCCTGCTGCCGATCGAGGAGGTCGCCAAGCTGGTCAACATCGGCGTCCTCTCGGCCTTCATCATCATCTGCACCTCGGTGCTGATCCTGCGCAAGCGCAAGCCGGAGCTGCACCGCGCGTTCCGCACGCCGTGGGTGCCGCTGGTACCGCTGGTCGGCGTGGCGTTCTCGATCTGGCTGCTGTCGGAGTTGCCGGCGATCACCTGGAAGGTGTTCCTGATCTGGGTGAGCCTGGGCCTGGTGATCTACCTCGGCTACGGCATGCGCCACAGCAAGCTGGAACGCGATCGCGCATAGCCGGCCGGACCGACGGGGCGGATGGAGAAATGGAGTTCATCAACAACGCGAAGTGGCTGGCGCATGCCGCGCTCGACGCGCTGATTCCAAGCCGCAAGGTGCTTGCCGAGCTGCGTGCGCAGTGGGGCAGGCCGGGCACGAAGCGCGAGCCGCTCGCGGGTCGCTGGTTCGAGCTGACGCGGGGCGCGGCGTCCTGCGTGGACGACAAGACCTGGGCCGACCTGGAGTTTCCGCGGCTGTTCACCGATCTCGACACTACGGTGACGCCGCTGGGCAGCCAGGCGCTGCACCGGCAGCTGCGCGAATACCTGGACGACCCCGCCGAGCTCGCCGCGCGCCATGCACTGCATGTGCGCCTGCGTGACGACGCGCCGCTGCGCGAGCGCCTGCAACGGGCCTTGTTCCCGCTGCAGGCGCCGGAGTATGCGCAGGTGGTCGAGGCGCTTTTCGGCGAACCGCCGGAGTTGTCGCGGGGGCGCTGGTTGCCTGGCTTAGCGGGTGTCTGTTCGCTGGCGCTACTGGCGGCGGTGATCGGCTGGTCGTGGTCGGTGTGGTGGTGGCTGGCGGTGCTGCCGGTCAATGTCGCGATCCTTTACCGCCACAGCTGGCGCGTGCTGCGCGAGATGGAACAGGTCGCCGGCTGCCTACGCATGCTGGGTGTTGCCGACCGCCTGGCCGGCGTGCGCGCAGAGGCAGTGCCGCCGCTGTATCGGCTGCTCGCCGAAGGCAGGCAGCGCAAGCTGGCGAGCCGCGCGCTGTGGCCGTTGCGCTTGTGCAAGCAGGAAGGCGTGAACTGGGTCGTGATGTGGCTGAATCTCGCCTTCCTGTTCGAACTCAACCTGCACCTTTGGACGGTGGGCCGCTTCTTCCGCCTGCGTGGCCGACTGCGCGAGAGTTTTGCCCAGGTGGCTGCGCTGGATGCGGCCATCGCGATGGCCTCTGCGCTGGTGCTGTATCCGCGGCATTGCCGGCCCGAGCTGGGCGTCGCGCCGCGACTGGAAATCGTGGAAGGCCGCCATCCGCTGTTGCCCGATGGCGTACCCAACAGCATCCGCCTGGACGGACGCAGCCTGCTGGTGACCGGCTCCAACATGGCTGGCAAGACCACCTTCGTGAAGATGCTGGCGATCAACGCCATCCTCGGCCGCAGCATGGGTTTCTGCCTTGCCACGCATGCGGTATTGCCAGCTCTGCCAGTGATGGCGGCGATCCACGGCGAGCATGCTGTGGCCGCCGGCAAGAGCCACTACTTCGCCCAGATCGAGGCCATCCGAGGTTTCCTCGACGGCGAGGCACGGCACGGCAGTGGCTTGTTCGTGCTCGACGAGCCGTTCAGCGGCACCAACACGGTGGAGCGCATCGCCATTGCCGCCGCCGTGCTGCGTGCGCTCGGCGAGCGTTCGCTGGTGCTGGTCACCACGCACGACGTGGAATTGCAGGCCATGCTTGGCGAACGCTACCTGCTGTGCCATTTCCAGGAGAACCCGGAGGTGGACGGCTATTTCGATTACCGACTGCGCGAGGGCGCCGCTACCGCGCGCAAAGCGATACGTCTGCTGGCGCGCATGGGCTTCCCGGGTGATGTGGTGACGGCAGCGATGGGCCACGCGCAAGCGTGACGGCGGTCGGCTGACGCCATCGCGGCAGCGTAAACTTGCGGCGTTCCGGCATGACCTCTGGCAGGGTGAGCGCCGGCGCGCGCGGCCTACCATCGGGTGGTCATTTCCCGCTCGACCGGAGTCTCCCGTGAACCTTTCCGTCCTTCGTCCCCGCCTGATCGCTGCCGCCGTCGCCGGCGTGCTCTCGTTGTCCGCCTTGCATGCGCAGGATGCCAGCCGCCCCGCGCCGGTGGACGCGCCGTACGCCGGCATGCTCACGCTGAAAGTGGACCTCACCGATGCGCCGAAGCGCATGTTCCGCGTGCAGGAGACAATCCCAGTGAAGCCGGGCGCCTTCACGCTGCTTTACCCGGAGTGGATCCCCGGCGAGCACGCCCCGTCCGGCCCGATCCAGAACGTGACCGGCCTGGTGATCACCGCCAACGGCAAGCAGCTCGCATGGCGGCGCGACCTGCGCGACATGTACGCGATCCACCTCGACGTGCCGCAGGGCGTGAGCCAGCTCGACCTCTCGTTCCAGTTCCTCTCGCCCGCGCCGGGCCAGGGCAGCCTGTTCGGCGCCAGCGCCTCGTCCACGCCGAACCTGGTGGACGTTGAGTTCAACCAGGTGGCGTTCTATCCGGCCGGCTACTACTCGCGCGACTTCCAGATCCAGCCCACCGTGCAGCTGCCCGCGGGTTGGAAGTTCGGCACCGCGATGGAAGTGGCCAGCCAGGCCGGCGGCACCGTGCAGTTCAAGCCGCTGACCTTCAACAACCTGGTGGATTCGCCACTGATCGCGGGCGAGTATTTCAACCGGGTCGACCTCTCGCCGGGTGCGAAGGCGCCGGTGCACCTGAACGTGGTGGGCGACGACGCCAAGGACGTCAAGCTCACCGACAAGCAGCTGGCGCAGCAGCGTGCGGTGGTGAAGCAGACCAACCTGCTGTTTGGCGCGCACCACTACAGCCACTACGACTTCCTGCTCACGCTGTCCGACCACACCGGCCACTTCGGCCTGGAGCATCACCAGTCCAGCGACGACCGCCTGCCGGCCGACTTCTTCACAAACAATGACATGCACACGCTGGCCGCCAGCCTGATGCCGCACGAGTTCGTGCATTCGTGGAACGGCAAGTTCCGCCGTCCGGCCGACCTTTGGACGCCGAACTTCAACGTGAAGATGCAGGACGACCTGCTGTGGGTCTACGAAGGCCTCACCGATTACTGGTGTAGCGTGCTCACCGCGCGTGCCGGCCTGTGGTCGCCCCAGCAGTTCCGCGACACCATGGCCAACATCGACGCGTCGATGAGCGAGCGCACCGGCCGCAGCTGGCGTTCGCTGCAGGACACCGCCGATGCCGCGCCACTCACCTACTACGGCGGCGGCGACTGGGCCAACTGGCGCCGTGGCACCGACTTCTACCCCGAAGGCCAGCTGCTGTGGCTGGACGTGGACACCAAGATCCGCGAGCTCTCCGATGGCAAGCACTCGCTGGACGATTTCGCGCACGCCTTCTACGGCATGGACAACGGTAGCTACGTCACCAAGACCTACACCTTCGACGACGTGGTGAAGACGCTCAACCAGGTGCAGCCGTATGATTGGGCCAAGTTCCTGCGCGAGCGGCTGGACTACACCGGCCCGAATCTGCCCGAGCACGGTATCGCGCGCGGCGGCTGGAAGCTGGTCTACACCGACAAGCCCAACGCGCAGACCAAGGCGATGGAGAGCATCCGCCACGGCGCCGACCTGGCCGCTTCGCTGGGCCTCACCGCATCGAAGAGCGGCACCATCTACGACGTGCAGTGGAACGGCCCGGCGTTCAAGGCCGGCCTCGTACCCGGACTCGACATCGTCGCGGTGAACGGCAAGGACTACTCGCCGGATGCGCTGAAGGACGCCGTGAAGGCGGCCAAGGGCGGTAGCGCGCCGATCGAGCTGCTGGTGAAGAACGTCGACGTCTACAGCACCGTGAAGGTCGACTACCACGGCGGCCTGCGCTATCCGCACCTGGTGCGCGCCGGCGGCAAGGACTGGCTTGACGCCATCGGTACCGCACGCAAGTAAGACGCGGGATTCCGGCGTCCGCCGCCGGAGAACGGACAAGACGGCCGCCGCAGGGCGGCCGTCGCCGTTTGCGTCGCAGGATGCTGCTGTCGCCCGCGCGCCTGCCGCACAGTTCTTGCGGATGGCCGCGCTGCGCCTCCTGCCGGCACGCCGTGGCCATGACCTCTGGCAGGGGAGTGTGTGCGCCTGCGGGTCTAGCATCGGGCTTTGACCCCGCATATTGCGTGTTGCAGCGGGGCTTCGCCCCAGGAGACACCCCTTGAAAGTCACCAACCTTGCCGCCGCCCTGATCGTCGCCGGTCTCGGCCTCGCCGCGGTTCCCGCCCACGCCGACATCAATCGCAGCGGCAACGTGCCGCCGCCGCAGGACGTGCCGTACGCCGCCGGTACGCTGCAGATCCATGTCGACGCTACCGACGTCGACCACCGCATTTTCCGCGTACACGAAGTGATCCCGACTGCATCGGGCCCGCTCACACTGCTGTACCCGCAGTGGTTGCCGGGCGATCACGAGCCGTCGGGCACGATCGACAAGCTGGCTGGCCTGGTTGTCAAGGCCGGCGGCAAGACGCTGAGCTGGACGCGCGATCCGTTCAACGTGTTCGCCTTCCATGTCGACGTACCGCAGGGCGTGCAGTCGGTGGACGTGGACTTCGTCTACCTGTCGCCGCAGAACCCGCGCCAGGGCCGGGTGCTGATGACGCCGGAAATGTTCGACTTGCAGTGGAGCAGCAACTCAATCTATCCGGCTGGCTACTACACCAAGGACATCAAGGTCGACGCCAGCGTCACCTTCCCGGCCGGCTGGCAGTTCGGCACCGCGCTGGACGTGGCCTCGCGCGACGGCAACACGGTGAACTTCAAGACCATCACCTACAACGACCTGGTCGACTCGCCGATCTACGCCGGCAAGTATTTCAAGCGCATCGATCTGGCGCCGGGCGCCAAGGCGCCGGTGCACCTGGACATCGTCGCCGACGACCCGAAGGACCTCGCCGTCACGCCGGAGCAGGTCAAGATCCACCGCAACCTCGTGCAGCAGATGTACAAGCTGTATGGCGCGCACCACTACAACCACTACGACTTCCTTCTCTCGCTCAGCGACAAGATGGGCGGCGAAGGCCTGGAGCATCACCGCTCCAGCGAGGACGGTACCGGTCCCGGCTACTTCACCAAGTGGAAGCAGGACTGGGCCATGCGCGACCTGCTCTCGCATGAGTTCAACCACTCCTGGGACGGCAAGTACCGTCGTCCGTACAACCTGTGGACGCCGAACTTCAACGTGCCGATGGGCGACAGCCTGTTGTGGGTGTACGAAGGCCAGACCCAGTTCTGGGGCCAGGTAGTGGCCGCGCGCTCGGGCCTGTGGAGCGACGACCAGTTCCGTGACATGCTGGCCAATGTGGCCGCCACCTATGATCGCGGCCGCCCCGGCCTGGCCAGCTGGCGCAACGTGCAGGACACCACCAACGACCCGCCGATCGCCCAGCGCGCGCCGCTGCCGTACCGCAACTACCAGGGCAGCGAGGACTACTACAGCGCCGGCCAGCTGATCTGGCTGGATGTGGACGGCAAGCTACGCGAACTGACTCACGGCAAGAAGAACATCGACGACTTCGCCCGCGCCTTCTTCGGCATGGACAACGGTTCGTGGACAGTCAACACCTACCACTTCCAGGACGTGGTGAACACGCTCAACAGCCTGGCGCCGTACGACTGGACCAAGTACCTGCGTACACGCCTGGACGGTCACGGCCCCTTGATCGGCGGCCTAGAGTCGCACGGCTGGAAGCTGGTCTATACCGACGAGCCATCGCCCGCGGTCAAGGCGATCGAGGCTCACTACCACTTCACCAACCTTACCTACTCGATCGGCGTGGCGGTAGGCAAGGGCGGTCACATCGCCGACGTGTTGTGGAACGGACCCGCGTTCAAAGCCGGCCTGTCGCCGGGCATGACCATCGTCGCGGTGAACGGCCAGGACTACAGTAACGACGCGCTGGCCGCCGCGGTCACGGCCGCCGCCAAGGACAAGAGCAAGCCGATCCAGCTGCTGGTCAAGAACTTCAACGAGTTCAAGACCATCGACATCGACTACCACGACGGCCTGAAGTACCCGCACCTGATACGCGACACCAGCAAGCCGGATACGCTGACTACGCTGATCAAGCCGCTCTGACCAGGCCTAGCCGAGCGGGGTGCCGTGGTGCTCCGCCCTACACAAAGGGGCGCCCTGTACGGGTGCCCCTTTTGTTTCAGATCACGCGACCTCGGCTATGCCGTCCCGCGGTTCCGCAGACGAGCGGTGATGGTTCTGGACGGGTCAGCCATCGCGCGTGCCGAGCGTGAACCGGACCACGGGCCGCAGCTCGGCGATACGGAAAAGGCGAGGTTGCCCGCGCCTTTTCCGTATCGAGACATTCCATCGCCCTCGCCCTCAGGCGGCCGGCAACAGTGGATCCTGCGGCTCGTCCTGCTCCGCATGGTGGTCGGTGGACAGCAGCATGTAGAAGGCCGGCACCACGAACAGGGTGAACAGCGTACCGATCGCCAAGCCGGTGGAGATCACCAGGCCCATGTTGAAGCGGCCCGCCGCACCGGCGCCGGACGCGATCACCAGCGGCACTACACCGAGCACCATTGCCGCGGTAGTCATGAGGATCGGGCGCAAGCGCACGGCGGCGGCATGTTCGATCGCGTCGCGCTTGCTCATCCCGGCTAGCTGCGAGTGATTGGCGAACTCCACCATCAGGATGCCGTGCTTGCTGATCAGGCCCATCAGCGTCACCAAGCCCACTTCGGTATAGATGTTTAGGCTGGTGAACAGGTTGACGAAGATCAGCGCGCCGAACAGTGCCAACGGTACCGAGATCAGGATCACTACCGGGTCGCGCAGGCTATTGAACTGCGCCGCCAGCGCCAGGAACACGATGATCACGGCGAACAGCAACGTGCTGCCGAAACCGCCGGATTCCTGCACGTACTGTCGCGACTGGCCGGCGTAGTCCACGTTGTAGCCGGTCGGCGCCACCTGCTTCACCAAGCCGGCGAGGTAGGCCAGCGCCTCGCCCTGCGGCATGCCCGATACGCCCGAGATAGTCGCCGAGTTGAGCTGCTGGAAGTGGTTTAGCGAGCGCGGCACCACCTCATGCTTCAGCGTTGCCACGGTCGAAGCTTGGACAATCTGTCCGTCCGGCGTGTCGATGTAGTAGTCCAGCACCTGGTGCGGGTTGAGACGGTCGACCTGCAACACCTGCGGGATCACCCGGTACGAGCGTCCCGAGATCGAGAAATAGTTGACGTAGCCGCCGCCCAGCGCGGCACCCAGCGCGGCACCGACATCCTTCTGGGTCAGCCCCATCGAGGCGATCATGTCCCGGTCCAGCGAGACCGTCGCCTGTGGCTTGTCCACCTTCAGGTCGGAGTCGATGAAGTAGAACTTGCCGCTGGCCTGCGCACGCTTGAGCACCTCGCTGGCCACCCGGTCGAGATTCTGGAACGGCTCGGTGGTGGTGATCACCATCTGGATCGGGAGGCCGGAGGCACCGGGCAGGGGCGGGAACTGGAACGCGGCGATCTTGGCGCCGGCGATACCGTTCCATGCCTTTTGCAGCGCGAGCTGCAATTCATGCGCGTTGCGAGTGCGCTGGTCCCACGGCTTGAACAGCACGCCGCCAATACCCTGGTTGGTGGTCGGTACGCCGGTGAGCTGGAACATCTGCTCGTACTCGGGCAGCTTCCTCGCCGCTTCGTACATCTGGTGCGCGTAGACGTTCATCTGCTGCGCAGTGGCGTTCGGTGCGCCAACGATCTGCCCAGCAACGATGCCCTGGTCTTCTTCCGGCGCAAGCTTCGATTTTGCCGTCATGCCCAGTGCGATGGCCGCCAGAAGCAGCAGCCCAGACATCACGATCACCACCGACCAGGTCGCCAGCGTGCCGTGCAGCAGGCGCTTGTAGCGGTGCTGCACGCGCTCGAACTGTCGGTCGACGAACTTCACGAAGCGGTTGTCTTCCTGCTCGCCGCGGAAGAACACGGCGCACATCATCGGCGACAACGTCAGCGCGATCACCGCCGATACGGTCACCGCGCCAGCCAAGGTAAACGCGAACTCGGTGAACAGCGCGCCGGTGAGGCCCTTCTGAAAGCCGATCGGCACATACACCGCGATCAGTACTACGGTCATCGCCAGAATCGGTCCGCCCAGTTCGCGCGCAGCCAGCATGGCTGACTGCAGCGGCGTCTTGTGCTCCTCCTTCATGTGGCGGTCGACGTTCTCCACCACAATGATCGCGTCGTCCACCACCAGGCCGATCGCCAGCACCAGTGCCAGCAGGGTCAACAGGTTGATCGAGTAGCCCAGCGCCAGCATCACGAAGAAGGTGCCGATCAGCGACAGCGGCATCGCGATCACCGGGATGATCACCGCTCGCAGGCTGCCAAGGAACAGGAAGATCACCACCGTGACGATCAACAGCGCCTCGATCAGCGTCTTGACCACCTCGTTGATCGAACTGTTTACGAACTCGGTGCCGTCATAGACGATCTTGCCGGTCAGCCCGCTGGGCAGCTGATTCTGGATGTCCGGAAAGGCTTCGCGGACCCGCTTGGCCACATCCAGCACGTTAGCATCCGGTGCCACCTTGATGCCGATGAACACCGAGCGCCGGCCGCTGAACGCCACGTTGAAGTCGTAGCTATCCGAACCCAGCTCGACCTTGGCCACGTCCTCCAGTCGCACGATGGAGCCTTTGACCTGCTTGATCACCAGCTGCTTGAACTGGTTGACGCTATGCAGGTCGCTGTCGGCGGTGAGGTCGACCGTGACCGCCTGTCCCTTGGACGATCCAACCGCGGCCAGGTAGTTGTTGGCGGCCAGTGCCGTATTGACGTCGGCGGCGGTCACGCCGTGGGCCGCCATCTTCGCCGGGTCCAGCCAAGCGCGCAGGGCGAAATTGCGCGCGCCGAGGAGTTCCGCCGTCTGTACGCCGGGGATCGAGTCCAGCTGAGGTTTCACCACGCGCGACAGGTAGTCGGTGATGTTGTTGGTGGGCAGCACGTTGCTGTAGAAACCCATGTACATCGCGTCGATGGTTTCGCCGGTCTGCACGGTAAGCACCGGCTGCTGGGCCTGCGGTGGCAGCTGGTTCTTCACCGAGTTCACCTGGGTAGTGATCTCCGTGAGCGCACGGTTGGCGTCGTAGTTGAGGCGCAGGGTGGCGGTGATGGTCGAGACGCCCTGCACGCTGGTGGAGGACAGGTAGTCGATACCCTGTGCTTGCGACACCGCTTGTTCGAGCGGCTGGGTGATGAAGCCCGCGATCGTCTGCGCATCGGCACCGTAGTAGGCGGTGGTGATGGTGACGGTGGCGTTCTCGGTTTTCGGGTACTGGCGCACCGTGAGGCTGGTCACGGCCTTCAGGCCGAGCACCAGGATCAGCAGGCTGACGACGATCGCCAGTACCGGCTTCTTGATGAAGATGTCGGTGAATTTCATGGGCTCTCGCTCAGTGCTCCTGCGGCGCGGGGTTCGCGCTGTCGGCCGGCTGCACGCTGTTGTCGACAGTGATGGTGGCGCCGTTCTTCAGCTTGATCTGGCCGCTGGTCACCACCTCGGCCCCTGGGCTGATGCCCTTGAGGATCGTGACCTGGTCGCCGCGGGTCGCACCGACGGTGACGAAGGCCTGCTTCACGGTCGGCAGGTTCGGCTTTCCGTGTTCGTCCTTGCCTTTGCCCGGGTGCACCACGTAGACGGTATCGCCGTAGGGGTTGTAGACGATCGCTGCCTGCGGCAGCGTCAACTGTGGGTGCCGGGTACCGACGTCCACACGCACCTTTGCGAACATGCCGGGGGTGAGCGTCTTGCCGGGGTTGGGCACGGTGGCCTCCACCTGCACGTTGCGGGTGCTGGTGTCGACCTTGGGATTGATCGCGCTGAGCCTGCCGTCGAAGGTGCGGTTCGGCCATGCGTCCAGATGCAGGTGAACATGCTCGCCCACCTTTAGGCTGGCCAGTTCCCCCTGCGGAATGTTGAAGTCGACGTACAGCGGATCGAGCTGTTGCACCGTCACCACGGTGGTCCCGGCGGCGAGGTAGTCGCCCGGGCTGACCGTGATGATGCCAGCGCGGCCGTCGAACGGCGCGCGCAGCTGCTTTTTCGCGATCACCACCTGCTGCTGTGCCACTGCCGCCTTACGGGCCTCGTAGTCGGCGCGTGCGGTATCGAATTCGGCGCGGCTGATCGCTTTTGCGGCGAGCTGTTCGCGCGCACGCACGAGCGTAAGTTTCGCCAGCTGGGCATTTGCCTGGAGCTGGTGCAGCTGGGCGATTTCGTCGCCATCGCGTAGTTGCACCAGCAGCTGGCCTTTCTTCACGTCCTGGCCGGACTTGAGGTCGACGCCGGTGACCATCCCGGCCACCTCGGCGGCCAGGTCCGCGCCCTTGACCGCGCGCAGGCTGCCTACTGCATCCAGCGTGGGCTGCCAGATCTGCTCGCTGGCCTTGATCGTGCTCACGGTGACCGGCCCGGGCTTGGGCAGGCTGTGGATCATGCGGATCACCAGCAGCACCTTGATGCCGGCGATCAATGCAATCAGCGCGAGCGTTCCCACGATCATCCAGATCATGCGCTTGAGGGTGCTGGGCTTCTTGTCGGCGCGCGAGGTCATGCGCGAACTCCTTAATGGGAAACGTGGGAACGGGTGGTCGCGGCCGCGAGTGGTGCACCGGCGTCACGACGCCAGCCGCCCCCCAGCGCCGTGTACAGCGCGGCGGTGTCGGAAAGACGCGCCGCGCGCGCCTGGATCAGCGTAATGCGCGCCTGCTGATAGCTTCGTTCGGCGTCGAGCAGGTCGAGGTAGCCGGTGGCGCCGACGCGGTACTGAGCGCGGGCGAGGTCCAGCCGCTGCGACGCCGCGTGCTCGGAGGTGGCCTGGGCGGCCAGGGTCTGGGCGTCGAACTCCAGCGCCTGCAGCGCGTCTGCCACGTTCTGGAACGCGACCAGCACGGTCTGCTCCCAGTCGGCATCGGCCTTGGCAAGGGCGGCTTGCGCAGCGCGCTTCTTGTGCAGCAGCTCGCCCCCGTGGAATAGCGGCTGGGTCAGGCCCAGGCCCAGCGACCAGGCGTGGGTGCCGGCCGAGAACAGGTCGCCGGCATGCAGCGCCTGCGATCCGCCGCTGCCCGACAGGGTGAGCTGCGGCAGCATCGCCGCCGTGGCGACGCCAACCTGGGCCGATGCCACGTGCAACAGCGCGGAGGCGGCGCGGATGTCGGGCCGCTGGTCGACCAGTTGCGAGGGCAGGCTGACCGGGATGTCCTGCGGAAGGTGTACCGCGTCCAGTGCCAGCGGGGCGGCGTCGAGCTGGGCCGGTGTGGTGCCGAGGTAGGTCGCGAGCTGGTTGCGGGTGGCCGCCAGCTTCGCCCGGAGTGGCGGCAGGGTCGACTCGGTCGCAGCCAGCTGCGCGCGGACCGCGAGGGTGTCCGACAGTGACCTGGCGCCGATCCGCTGCTGCTTTTCGGCGATGTCCAGCATCGCGCGCTGCCAGTCGATGATCTGCTCGGTGGCACGGACCTGCTCTCGCAGCGAGGCCTCCTGCAGCGAGGCAGTGACCACGTTGCCGGCGAGTGTGAGGTAGGTGGAGTCGAGCTGCGCCAGCTGGTAATCGCGTTGCGCCAGCTGTGCCTCGATGCCGCGACGCACGCCGCCGAACAGGTCGATCGTGTAACTCACGTTGACCGATGCGTTGTATAGCGTGAACGGGCCAACCCCGCCGGGCACGCCGGAGGAGACGGCGGAATGCCTCTCCCGCGTGGCGCCCGCACTCGCATCCAAGGCAGGGAATAGCCCGCCGCGCGCGGCGTCGGCATTTTCCTGCGCCTCCCGCAGCGCGGCCCGGGCAGCTGTGATCGACGGACTTTGCTTCAGCGCCTGTTCCACGCGGCGGTCCAGTTCAGGGCTGCCGAAGGTAGTCCACCAGCGTTCGGGTACGTCGTGCCCCGCCAGAAAGCGCTGGGCGTCGACGTCCGAGCTGGCGGCCGTGTTCGTCGCCGCGGGCAGGGGCTGGCGGGTGTAGCGGTTCACCGCCGGTGCGGCGGGGCGCTGGTAGTCCGGACCCACGGCGCAGCCACCGAGGCAGGCCATGGCGATGGCCAGCGCCAGCCGTGGCGTGCATTGTCGGGGTTTCGAACGGGCAGGAAACGGCGTTTGGCGGAACAAGGGCGTTGACCTGAGCGTGAAAAGTCGGTGTGGGAAAATACCATACCGTCGGGTTTAGATATATGTCGTAGCGATGATAATGAGGAAAAAAGAGAAGTGCCCTACGCAGTAGTCGCCGCCCAGCTGGCTTCGTACGTGGCCAGCGCATCGACCTGCAAGGTCAACGGCGCGCGCACGTCGACCAGGATGAACCCGTGTAGCGCGGCCGACCGCAGCGGGTCCTGCATGTTCCGGCGACGGTTCCTCTGGCGGGTGGCGTCGTGGGTCCGGAGTAGGTTGTCAGCCATGCCGCGTATTCGCGGCTCGATGGCGCGGCAGACGCCAGCCGCGTCGCAATCACCGGTGGAAAGTCGTCGACGTGCCAGCGACCCCGATCCCGGGGGGCGCCTCGTGGAACGGATGTTCGCGACAGCGGTCAAGGTAGCCATGCCGCCATAGTGCCGGACGTCCAGGGCGCAACGTCGGTACCGGCTGTGAGCCGCACGTCCTGTCGGTTGTCATGCGCCGTCGCCGGATGGGCATGCCGCATCGGGTTTCGAGGGCGCGGTTGCCCCGCTCTCCCTGCATTCGGGAATGGTGGCTGCGGAGCGTGACCCACAGCAACGGGGGCCGATAACCGTCCCTCGATGCGATAGTCTGCCATGAGGCGCTTCGCCAGCCCTTGCAACTTAGCTATACTAAAGGGACTTTGTGAAGCCACCCGCATCACTCGTTCCAAAAGCGCCCGTAGCTCAGCCGGATAGAGTAGTGGCTTCCGAAGCCATTGGTCGGGGGTTCGAATCCCTCCGGGCGCGCCATCTTCCATAGGTCATCGCCTAAACATTTCCTACGGGAACGCGATAATCCGGAAGCGGCGGAAAGCCGCATCCCAGCTAGCCTCATAGGCCCTGTCGAGATCCTCGGCGGGGCTTTGTCGTTTCTGATCCTGATTCCGTCGCCTTCGTGGGCTGCGGTCGTCACCACCCAGACCACTGAGCAGGCAGGTTCCGCGAGCGCTGGCGTAAGATGCCTATATGAGGGGGCCATCTCTAAAGGGTGGCCTTAGGTGGACGAAAACGGGGTGCGGGTCCGGAGAGCCCCGTAACAATCGCGCCGCCGGTCGACGGCGTCACGCAGGGGCGTGCTAACGACTTTCGGGGCGATCAAGGTGGAACAGGGCGAACGGGTAGTGGGGCGGACGGACTCGACTAGGGACGCGGCCGACTGCGAGTTCGCGCTTGCCAAGTGGCGGTCCCGGTTCTACCAAGGCCTTGCCGAAACCCTCGTCCGCCTGCGTGCCCCGAAAGATCAGGGTCGCCTCGCGCTGACCGAGATCGTGTCCACCTTTGCCACAACCATGCACTTGCCGTTGGCATGGGTCGGCTGGCGTCGGCGGGATGCCGAGGGGGTCACGGTGCTAGCAGCGGCCGGCGCGGCGTCGGATCGCGTAGAGCGCCTCTTGGCTGGCGACTACGCGCTAGGCCAGGCATCCGACGATCCTCTCAATCTGTCGCACCCGCCCGGGCTGCCGTGTGTGGTTCGGGCCGCCGGGGAGTTTGTTGCCGAGGGCGATTCCACCACGGCTTGGCATCAGGATCTATTGCCCGCTGTCCTTGTGAGCACGGCCACGCGCGATGGCGGACAACTCGTACTGGCCACCTGCACTGGCGATGGGCCGGAGGCATTGCTTGAAGACATCGGTGCGTGGCTGCCGCGACTGGCCGAGGAGCTGGCGCGGTTCTGGGACCACCAAGCCGCGGCCGAGCACGAGTACCGCATTCGTCGCTACCGTGATGCTCAGCGCACGATCCAGCGCGCGCTGCTCGAACAGCCTGATCCCGACGCTGTATATCGAACTCTGGCACGGTCGCTGGTGGAGATCGCCGGCGCGGCTGCGGTGGACGTGCACGTAGTCGACGGCGATGACCGTGCGCTCCGCCGCGTTGCCCTGGTTGGTCCGATTGCTGAGGAGCTCGCCGAGCTCGCGCCAGCCCCGCCGCCTGACGGTGGCAGGATACCCCTGCCGATCCTCGCATTGCGCAATCGCAAGCCGCAGATCCGCATCCGACCGTCCGAGCGCAATGACACGTCACCGGTGTGGCAGCAAGCCGTGCTCTCCAGCATGGGTGCTTGCGGATGCTGGCCGATCGTCCTGCCTGATCCGGTTCCCGGCCAGCCTGCTAGGTCGTTTGGCGTCTTCACTTTGATCACGGTTGAGCAGGACGCATTCGATGAGGACATGTGCAATGTTCTCGACGAACTAGCCGAAGTGGCCGGCCTTGCGCTGCATCATCACGAGCTCCGCAGCGCACAGATGGAGGAGCAGCGGCGACAGACCTACCTGGCCATGCATGACCCTTTGACTGGGCTGCCGAACCGCCGCGCGTTGGATATGCATCTGGAATCCGCCCTCGAGCGAGCCGAGCGAAGTGGGCGATTGGTCGCAGCCGGCTTGCTTGACCTCGATGATCTCAAGCCGATCAACGATCGCCTCGGTCACGCTACCGGCGACCTTTTACTGGTAGAGGTGGCGCGCCGGCTTCGCGGTGCTTTGAGGCCGGAAGATTACGTCGCTAGGCTGGGTGGCGACGAGTTCGTAATCGTCTGCGAGGGCCTGCGCGTAGCCGCCGAGATCGAGCCCCTGCTGAATCGCCTGTGGCTGGTATTGCGCGAGCCTATGCTGCTCGAAGGCGAGGTAGTCGAACTGGCCGCCAGCCTTGGCATTGCGTTGTTTCCGGATCACGCCACGGCCGACAGCCAGCAGCTGCTGCGCCGCGCCGATCAGGCGATGTACCAAGTGAAGGCGCGCAAAAGGCAGCGCGACCGTTGGTGGTCGATGCCACTGATGCCTACCGCCGGCCCCACGGAATCGCGGGAATTCGCCGGTCGCGCACAGTCGCCGTACGGGAGCTTGGCCGTGACGTTGCTCGAGTCGTGGTCTCCGCTTGCCGAGCCGCTGGTACCCGCGATCGTCGATGGCTTCATCGATGAACTGAGTGCGCACGACGGCATTGCGCGACTTTTCAGCGTTTTGCCGCAGCGCGAGCGTGTGCTGATGGCCGAGCGCTTCACCGAACATGTGCGGTTGCTGATTCAACCGGGGCTGGACATCGAATCACATCGATCGCATGCCGTCCGCGCAGGCCGCTTCCACGCATCCGCCGGATTGGAGGAAGTATGGTTGTTGGATTGCGTGGAACGCCTGCGCGACTTGATCGCGCAACGCTTCGGGAGCTTGCCGGTGGCCGATCGCCGCCCACTGGATATCGTTTTGCAGCGACTGGGCCTTGAGACCCAGTGGCAACTGGAGAGTATGCGTGAATTGCAGCGGGAGCGGGTTGCGTTGCTGGCGCGCTTGAACGCGCTGGCGTGGTCGGCGGAAGGTTACCTAGATGTCCAGACCCGCCTGATTCTTTGATCGCCTGACAAAGAGTTCAGGATGGTCCTTGCGCCATTGAGCCATGGCTTGGCGAGGCGTGCGGTGGCCCAGCGCACGTTGCGGGAGATGGTCGTTGTAGAGCTTGGCGTAACGCTCGATCGTTGTCTGTAGATCTTCTCGCGAGCGGAATCGCGTGGTCGCCAGGATGTCGCTGATGCGTCCGTTGAAGCGCTCGACCATGCCGTTGGTTTGCGGGTGCCGTGGCTTGATGAGCCGATGTTCAATACCCAGAAGCGCGCATTCGCGATCGAAGGCGTGCTCTCCGCTTGGCTTCTTGCCCTTGCCCGTGAAGCGGTCGGTGAACTGGCTTCCGTTGTCGGTCAGCACCTTCTCGATCTTCATGGGAGCTTCGGTACGCAGGCGCCGCAGGAAGTCGGTACTGCTCGCCTCGCCTTGGTCAGCGTAAATCCTCAGGTAGACCCAGCGCGTGGCACGGTCGATGGCGACGAACAGGTAACGGCGGCTCGCTTCGTCCGCCATCTGGGGCAGATACTTGATGTCCATGTGGATGTAGCCGGGCGCGTAGTCCTTGAAGGTCTTGGTCGGGACCGGGGCATCCTTGTCCTCCACCGGGCGCCGGTTCAGGCCGTGCCGGCGCAGGCAGCGGTCCAGGCCGGAGCGGGACACGGCGGGATTGAGGAACTCGCGCACGACCACCAGCAGATCGTCCAGCGGCAACCACAGCGTGCGACGCACTTCCATCGCCACCGCTTCCTGCGCTGGCGTGAGCGTGCAGTGCAGCGTGTTCGGGCGATGAGAGCGGTCCGCCGTCGAATCACGCTGACGCCACTTGCGCACCGTGGGTGCAGTTAAACCATGGTGGCGCGCCAGCTCGGCATCGGTCAGCGCCGGATCGGCTGCGCGAAGCTCCGCGCGAACGCGCGGCGTGGTACGGGCCAATGGATGCAGCGTCAGACGCATGAGGGGCCTTCGAGCGATCGGTGAAGTTGCTTCATC
>DAIDKO010000101.1 GCA_027450005.1 Rhodanobacter sp.
AGCAGCAACAGGGCGAAAATTTTCAGTTTCATGGGGCTTCTCCGGATGAAGTGTCAGGGGACGATGCAAAGGCTACGCTGCTGCCCAATTCGTCCATTGACCTGAGTCAATTTCGGTCAGCGCGACATCGCGCATACCTAAACTGGCGCGATGTGTCTGCTGGCAGGCCAGCGACGACCGTGGTGCTGCGACGGTGGTCTGCGGAACCGAAAAATCCTGCGTCTCCGATGGGCCGAAATGCCGTGATGGCGGGCTTCGTGCCGGCATGCCGCGGTATCGGCATGCCCCAATTTCTTGCGTGCATCAGTGCATGTTGTTCGTGCTTCAGCGATACCCGGGTGCGGCGAACAGGGGCTGCGCCAGGGATCGTCTGCGGCAATCCGCCACAAGCACCGCGCAGTACGTCTGCGCTGATGGACACCGTTCTAAGGTATCTACCGCAACGCCGCTTGCGCGGTGATTGCCGTCGTTCCTACGCGGGTCGACCAGCGGGTTGGCGCAGCGAACATCGAGGGGCATTGGCGGCCTGCGCCCGATGCGGCACGCGCAACGGCGCGCTTGCGGTTTCCCTAGTGCAGGGCTTCGATGACGAGCCGGCGCAGTTCCGGCAGCATCTCCGCCTCGAACCACGGATTGCGCTTTAGCCAAGCCCGGTCGCGCGGGCTGGGGTGCGGCAGCGGCAGCACGCCGCGGGCCAGGTGTGCGCTCCACGCCAGCACGGTGTGGGTGAGCGTGCGGCCGCGCCGCTCCCCGAGTAGTCCGGCTTGGGCGTACTGGCCGATCGCCAGCGTCAGCCGAACCCGTGTAAGGCGCGGCAGCAGGCGCGGATGCCAGGCTGGCGCGCATTCGGGGCGCGGCGGCAGGTCGCCGCCCTTGAGGGTGCCGGGAAAGCAGAAACCCATCGGCACGATGGTGATCCGCTCGGCGTCGTAGAACATTGCCCTGTCCACGCCCAGCCAGTCGCGCAGTCGGTCGCCGCTCGCATCGTTGAACGGGATGCCGTTGTCGTGCACCTTGCACCCGGGCGCCTGGCTCACGATCAGCAGGCGTGACAGGGCTGACGCCTGCACTACTGGGCGAGGCCCCAGCGGCAGGTGCGCCGAGCACAGGAGGCAGGCGCGAACTTCGGTAAGCAGCGGGACGAGGGCGTCTGCCTTCAAGGCAGCAGCTTGCCCGGATTCAGGACGCTGTCGGGGTCGAACGCGGCCTTTACGTTGCGCATCAACTGCAGCGTTTCGCCGGACAGCGCCAGCGGCATGAAAGCACGCTTGGCAATGCCGATGCCGTGCTCGCCGGATAGCGTGCCATCCAGCGCGATGACCAGCGCGAACAGTTCGCCCAGCGCGGCGTGCGCGCGTGCGCGTTCGGCCTCGTCGCGTGGCAGCAGGTTCACGTGCAGGTTGCCGTTGCCGGCGTGGCCAAAGCTGACGATGGGCAGGTCGTGCTTCGCGGCCAGCCGCTTCACCCCGTCAACCAGCTCGGGCAGGCGGCTCACCGGTACCACCACGTCCTCGTTGATCTTATGCGGTGACAGCTTGCGCTGTGCGGGCGACAGCGCCTTGCGCGCGCTCCACAGCGCCTGCGTCTCCGCCGCGCTCCCGGCCACGCGCAGTTCGACCAGCCCGTCGCCGCGGGCGGCGCGCGCCACCGCCTCAGCGGCGGCGGGTAGGGCATCAGTTTCGCCGTCCACTTCGATCATCAGCAGCGCACCGGCGTCCGGCACGCCGGCGTCGGGCGCGTAGTCGCGCGCGAGCTTAAGCGCCACGTCGTCGATGAACTCCAGCGCGCAAGGCGTGACCGGCTGCGCCATGATCCGCGCCACCGCGCGCGCCGCGGCGCCCACATCCTTATAGGTTGCGCGCAGCGTGCGCACGGCGGACGGTTTCGGCGTGAGCTTGAGCGTGGCCTCGGTGATCAGCGCCAGCGTGCCCTCGGAGCCGATCAGCAGGCGGGTGAGGTCGTAGCCTGTCGCGCCCTTGCTGGTGTAGGTGCCGCAACGGAAGCTTTCGCCGCTGCCCGCCACCGCGCGTAGGCCCAGCGTGTTCTCGCGCGGGCCGCCGTATTTCACCGTACGCGGCCCGGCCGAGTTGCAGGCGAGGTTGCCGCCGATGCTGCACCAGGGCGCGGAAGAGGGGTCGGGCGGCCAGAAGAAGCCGTGTGGCGCCAGCGCCTTCTGCAACTCGTCGTTGAGCACGCCGGGCTCCACCACCGCGAGGCGGTTGTCGGGGTCGATGCGAAGGATGCGGTTCATCCGCTCGAAACTCACCACTACGCCACCGTCCACCGGCACCGTGGCGCCGGTGGTGTTACTGCCGCGCCCACGCGCCACCAGTGGTACCAGATGCTCGCGGCAAGCGTGCACAAGCGCCTCGACCTGTGTATGTTCCGTGGGAAACACCACCGCATCCGGAAGCGCGTTGAGCCGCGAGTTGTCGTAGGCGTAGGCAAGGCGTTCGGCCTCGGCCGTCGAGAGCGCCTCGGGCAGGAACGTCTCGCGCAAATGGTTGAGTAAGGAGGGTTCGAGCGGCATGGGGCGAGTCTAGCGGCCTGTTGACACTTTGACTGTTGCGGACTGATCGTTCAGCGGCGGAAGGAAGAAGGAAGTCGACCCAAAGCGGAAGTTCAGATGCGGACCACTGCATTGCTGGACGCTTATGACGAGCCATGGCTTTAGGGAGGGGCAGCCCGAAGGGCGGGCCGCGTCCGGCCATGTGACTTGGCAGTGTGGGTGGTGGCAGCCGCGTATGGCTCGCAGCCTGGCGCGTTCAGGTCGCGTGCGCAGCGGCGGGCCTTGGCTCCATGGCAGATCAGCGGACGAAAAGGGCGGCGTTCCGGAAATGGTGCATAAGGCATAGAAGGCCTCACGCCTCGAACGCCCCACGTAACCACTGCATCCGCGCGTGATCGGCGGGGCCGTCGTAGCTCACCACGTCGAAGCGGCCGGGGCGTTGCGTGCGCTGCGGGTGGGCAGCCGGCCACAGTTGCGCGGTGCGTATCAGCTTATCCTGCTTGCCGCGCGTGATCGAAGCGAGCGCATCGTCCTGGCTGGCGCGCACGCGGTAACGCACTTCGACGAACACCACGGTATCGCGGTCCAGCATCAACAGGCCGAGTTCGCCGTGGCGGGTAGTGTTGGTGCGAGCCAGCGGTTTGAGACCGGCGCGCTCGAACTAGGCACCGGCGCGTTGTTCGAAGGCGGCCTCAGTGCCGCGCATCAACCCCCAGTTGACGATGCGGCGGCCGGTTGCGCGCTGTTGCTGGCCGGGGGCGGGCTGCTGGCGGAAGGTGCGGGCAGGTCGTCCACCTGCAGATCGCCGGTCAGCGGGCCGGCGAGGCCGTTCTGGAACTTCGCCCAGGTTAGCACGCGACTGATGCGGCCGAAGGCGTTGGCGGTGAGTTGGCCGGTGGCGCCGGGCAGGTAGCTGCCGGGGTGGTTGTCCAGCCAGTCCAGGTAGGGCACCAGGTTCCACGCATCCATGCCGAACGCGAACAGTCGTGCACTGCCGTCACGTGCGGAGGGCAGCATGGCGGCGATGTCGTCGCGGCGGGGCAGGCCGGGCTGTGCATTGAACAGCCACGGTGCGTCGCAGAACTCCACGCCGTCGAGGTCGCCGTCGGCGATAGGGTTGTCGCTGCCGGCATAAATATGCGATGTGCCGAACACCGGCAGCGCGATCCTGGCGATGTGCAGTTGCGGTAGCAGCAGGCGCGCCTGGCCCGGGCGCATGCTGATGAAGATGCCGGCATTGCTTCCCGCACCGGCCATGTTGAGCTGGCTGATGATGTCGGCGTAGCTGGTGGCGCCGGCTGGCAGGGCGGCCATGCCCACCACACTGCCGCCGCGGGCGGCCAGTTCGGCCTTGAAGGCGGCGGCGGCGCGCTGCGCGAAGTCGTCGCCGGAGATCACCACGTAAGCTTGGTTCAGGCCGCGCTCGAGCATGTGGTCGGCGACCTGGGCGCCCTCTGTTTCCGGCAGCAAGCCGAATTCGCTGGAGCCGCTGGGCGGGGCCTGCTTGTTGTCCGGGTGGTTGAGCGCCAGCACCGGCACCGGCAGTGTGGGCTGGGCGAAAAGCGCCGCGACCGCGCCACGGGTGAGCGGTCCCACCACCAGTTGCGCGCCATCGGCCACCGCCTGACGATAGGCCTTGTTCGCGCCGTCGACGCTACCTTGCGTGTCGTAGATGCGCACCGAGGCGCGAGGGGCGTGGGTATGCGCGGCCTCGGCATAGGCTGCAAAGAAGCCTTCGGCGATGGTGTTGCCGGCGGCAGCGTAGGGGCCGCTCTGTGGCAGCAGCAAGGCTACGCGGGCAGGCATCCGGTAGCCTTCGCGCACCTCGGCACCCGCGCCAGGCAGCAAGGTGCCCACCGGCTGCTGCAGCGTTGGCGTGGGCTGCGCCACGGTGATGCCGTGCTGGCTCAGCGCCTGATCCACCCAGGGCAGCATGCGGTCACCCGGCTGCATCGCGGTGGCGCGACGCTTGAGCGAGGCCACGTCGAGCTGGGCCAACTCGGAGAGAATCACTTTGCGGTTTTCGGCGCGGTCCAGTCCCTGCAGGTGGTCGTCCATCTGCACGCGGGTGCGCGCGGCGCCCCAGTGGTCGCCGGTGGCGGCCTGTGCGCGGGCGCGCAGTTCGAACAGGCGCAGTTGCAGCGCCTCGGGTACGGCGACGGTGGGCTGCGTGGTCAGCCGCAGCGCGGTGGCGGCGTCGTGGCGGTGCAGTGCGAGGTCGGCGCGCAACAGGTCGAAGCGCACCGCGTCGTCGCCGCGCAGGTTCTCGCGCTTGATCTTTGCCAGGGTGGGCGCGGCGGCATCGATGCGGCCCTCCTGGCTCCAGGCCTCGGCGGCGAGCACGCGGTAATGGTCGGCGCGCTCGCCGTATTGCGATGCCAGCGTGAGCCAGGCCTGTGCGGACTGGTCGAAATGCCCCTGCAGGGACAGTGCGGCGGCGCCATCGGCGGCGGCGACTTCGGCGGGCGAAGGTTTGGTGTTCGCGGGAACGCAACCGGCCAGGAGCAGCATACCGGCCAGCAACACGGCGGGACCAAGGGAGGACCAGGTGAAGGAGCGCAGGCGCATCGGGACTCTCTTTACGTCGAGTGTGCGCGATGATAGCCCATCGTTTCCGCGACCCGGGTTTGCCCATGTCCTCCATTCAACCAGGCTGCCTGTGGGTGGTCGCCACGCCGATCGGCCACCGCGAAGATTTCTCCGCCCGTGCCATCGCCACCTTGCGCGAAGTGGCGGTGATCGCCGCCGAGGACACCCGCCACAGCAAGCCGCTGCTGCTCAACCACCACATCGCCACGCAGCTGCTTGCCTTGCACGAGCACAATGAGCGCGAGGTGGTGGATGCCATCGTGCGTCGCCTGCTCGGCGGCGAATCGGTGGCACTGATTTCCGATGCGGGCACGCCGCTGATTTCCGATCCCGGTTTCCGGCTGGTGCGGGCGGCGCGCGCTGCCGGCGTGCGTTGCGCGCCAGTGCCGGGCGCGTGCGCGGCGATCGCGGCGTTGTCGGTGGCGGGCCTGCCCAGCGACCGCTTCGTGTTCGAGGGCTTCCTGCCGCCGAAATCCGCGGCACGCCGGACGCGCTTGCAGGATCTGGCGGGTGAACCGCGCACGCTGATCTTTTACGAGTCCTCTCATCGCGTGGTCGAGAGCTTGGCCGACATGCGCGCGGTGTTCGGCGACGACCGCGAGGCGGTGCTGGCGCGCGAGCTCACCAAGATGTTCGAGACGGTGGTCGGCGAGCCGCTGGCGCAGCTGGCCGCACGCGTGGCCAGCGATCCCGACCAGCAGCGCGGCGAATGCGTGATTTTGGTCGCCGGTCGCGGCGAAGAGGCTGATGCGAAGCTGGCCGAGGGCCAGCGCATCTTCGCCATCCTGCGCGAGGAGTTGCCGCCGGCGAAGGCGGCCAAGCTGGCGGCGGCGATCAGCGGCGCGCCGCGCAAGGCCCTGTACGAATCATGATGCGGCGCGCTTTTCCGCATCGCGCGCACTACAATGGCGAGCGGAGTCGGCCGGGCAGTCGCGTCGCGCGCAAGCGCGTCGAGGAAAGTCCGGGCTCCACAGGGCAGAGTGCCAGGTAACGCCTGGGCGGCGCGAGCCGACGGCCAGTGCAACAGAAAGCAAACCGCCGATGGCCCGCAAGGGCACAGGTAAGGGTGAAACGGTGCGGTAAGAGCGCACCGCGTACGGGGCCAACGCCGTACGGCACGGTAAACCCCACTCGGAGCAAGACCAAATAGGGGGACGATAACGCGGCCCGCGTTGTTCCCGGGTAGGTTGCTGGAGCCAGGCGGCGACGCCTGGCCTAGAGGAATGACTGTCGCGCCCCAAGGCGTACAGAACCCGGCTTACAGGCCGACTCCGCCTCCTTGCGTTGCCCAACCGCCCCGGCCTTGCGCCGGGCGTGGTTGGGCGCAGCGTCTACGGCGGCCATGAACGGGCGATTCATGCGGGATTCCTGCCAGCGGTCGCCGCGATCCGTTTTGCGGTGCCGGTGCGGCGCATCGATTGCAAGAAAATATCCGTGTATTCAATGATCTTGTGAAGGTTCCTCAGAAAGTGCTGGAATCGCCGCCACAACTTCGCCTTTCCCTTTGATTCACAAGCAAAAATTTCCTTGACAGTCTCAGAAGCTGAGACTATCGTGGATTTCAGTGTGAAATCGTGGGTAATCGTGGGGTCAGTTCGTGTTTCAAGGCGAAACCGCCGTCACTGTCGATGACAAGGGCCGTTTGGCCATACCGACCGCATACCGCGAGTCGGTGGCGGGCGCCTGCGCGAACCGGCTGGTAATCACCTACAACCCGTTCGAGCCGGGCTGTCTGTGGCTGTTCCCGCATGCCGAGTGGGAGAAGGTGCGTGATCAGGTCAATGCGCTGCCCAAGGTCAAGGAGGCCCATCGCGACATGCAGATGAAGCTGGTGGGTGCCGCGACCGTCGTCGAGCCCGATGGCGCCGCACGCATCCTGCTGCCGGCCAGCCAGCGCGCGGCGGCGGGCATCGAGAAGAGGGCGGTGCTGCTGGGCATGGGCAACAAGTTCGAGCTTTGGAGCGAGCAGGCCCACCTAGCGAAGATCCGCCAGACGCTCGGCGAAGACGACATCACACACGAGATGGCTGCGCTTCAGCTGTAAGGCGGCGCGAAATTTTTACGGGTGGGCAACGGGGCGGGAGGGTGCGGCATGGCCGAAATGCGGCACATCCCGGTAATGCTTGACGAAGCGGTGGAGGGCCTTGCCGTGAAGGCAGGCGGGCGTTATCTCGATGGCACCTTTGGACGCGGCGGTCACGCCCGCGCGGTGCTCTCGCGCCTCGGCCCCGGCGGTCGCCTCTTGCTGATGGACCGCGACCCACAAGCGATTGCCGAAGCACGCAGGGCGTTCGTTGACGAGCCGCGTGTAGCGATCCGTCACGCCAATTTCGGGAGCTTGGCCGAGTGGGACGAGACCGCCGCTGGGCTGGACGGCGTGCTGCTCGACCTAGGCGTGTCCTCGCCACAGCTGGACGAGGCCGCGCGCGGCTTCAGCTTCATGGCCGACGCGCCGCTGGACATGCGGATGGATACCAGCCAAGGCGAAAGCGCGGCGGATTTCCTTGCACAGGCCTCCGAGCGCGAGATCGCCGACGTGCTCTGGCAGTTCGGCGAGGAGCGTTTCAGCCGCAAGATCGCCCGCGCCATTGTCGAACGCCGCTCGGAGAGCCCGCTCACGTGTACCGGCGAACTCGCTGCGCTGATCGATCGCGTGGTAGGCCGGCGCGAACCGGGCAAGCATCCGGCCACACGCAGTTTCCAGGCGTTGCGCATCCGGGTGAACGGCGAACTGGACGCCGTGCGCCACGGGCTGGATGACGCGCTGTCGCGGCTGAAGCCGGGTGGCCGGCTAGCGGTCATCAGCTTCCACTCGCTGGAAGACCGTATCGTCAAGCAGTTCATCCGCGACCATGCCGGCCGCGTACAGGGCAGCCGGCGAGGGCCGCCGGCTGCCGCGAAGCCCGCCGAGTTGGTCGCGGTGGGCAAGGCGCAATTTCCGTCCGATGCCGAGCTGGCGGCAAATCCGCGCGCGCGCTCGGCCGTGCTGCGCGTGGCCGAGAAGCTGCCGCTGGCGGAGCGCGCATGAAGGCGATCCAAGCGCTCATCGCGATCGTCCTGCTGGCCGCCGTGATAGGTAGCGCGATCAGCCTAGTCTGGGCGCGCAACGAGAGCCGCACGCTGTTCGTGCAGTTGACCGCGCTACAGAACCAGCGCGACGCCATGAACATCGAATATGGCCGCCTCGAGCTGGAGCAGGCCACCTTCGCTGAGCCGCGCCGCATCGACGAGGAGGCACGACAGCAACTGGGCATGGTCGATCCGCGCCCGCAAGACATCCGGTTGCTGCGCCAATGACGACCTGGCGTGACCGCATCCGACCGCAACCGCAGCGCACCGTGTCGCCCGGCCGGCGTCGCGGCGCCGCACCCAGCGCGCGCAAGCGCATGGTGCTGGTGGTGGCCGTGCTCAGCCTGATTTCGCTGGGCCTGGTGGCGCGCGCGTTCGACCTGCAGGTGGTTCGCAAGCGGTTCTACCAGAAGCAGGGCGACGCGCGCTTCCTGCGCGAGGTGCCGATCCCCGTCTCGCGCGGCACGATCTTCGACCGCAACGGCCAACCGCTGGCGGTTTCCACGCCGGTCACCTCGATCTGGGCCAATCCTGCCCAGTTGCTGGCGAACTCCGACCGGATTCCCGCACTGGCTAAGGCGCTGGGCGGCGATCCGCAGCAGATTACGCAATACTTGGAGCAGCGCTCCGACCGCGAGTTCGTCTACCTGCGCCGGCAGATGCCGCCGGAGGCGGCGCAGGCCGTGCTCGACCTGGATATCCCGGGCGTCAACGGCCAGCGCGAATTCAAGCGCTTCTATCCCTCGGGCGATGTCACGGCGCTCGTGCTCGGCGTCACCAATATCGATGACCACGGCCAGGAGGGGCTGGAGCTCGCCTACGACGACTGGCTGGCCGGTAAGCCGGGCCTGAAGCGGGTGATCCGCGACGGCAGGGGCCACATCGTGGAGGATCTCGAGCAGGTACGCGCACCCAAGCCGGGGCAGAACCTCACGCTCAGCATCGACCGCGGCATCCAGTTCCTCGCCTACAGCGAACTGAAGAAGGCAGTCGACAAGTTCGACGCCACCTCCGGCTCGATGGTGGTGATCGACGTTCATACCGGCGAGATCCTGGCGATGGCCAGCCTGCCGAGCTACAACCCTAATGCCGTGGACGGCAGCAAGCCGTCGCAGCGACGCAACCGCGCGGTCACCGACGTGGTCGAGCCGGGTTCCACCATGAAGGCATTCACTTTGGCGGCGGCGCTTTCCAGCGGTGCGTACACGCCGACCAGTCCGATCATCGATACCGGCAACGGCCACTGGTTCTTCCACGGCCACGACATCCGCGACGACGATCCGAACGGCCTGCTCACGCCGACCGGCGTACTCACCCGCTCCAGCAACGTGGGCGCGGCGAAGATCGCCATGACGCTCGACACCACGCTGATGTACGACACCTACCGCGCGTTCGGTTTCGGCAACACCACCGGCAGCGGATTCCCCGGCGAGTCGTCGGGACTGCTGAAGATCAGCCGCGACTGGCGCCCGCTGGAAAAAGCCATCATGGCCTACGGCTATGGCGTCAACGTCACGCCGCTGCAGCTTGCCAACGCCTACGCCACCATCGCCGACAACGGCGTGATGCACACGCCCACTTTCATCAAGGGGGACGACAGCCCCGGCAAGCAAATCATCTCGCCCACCGTCGCGCATGAACTGGTCAGCATGCTGGAGACCGTGACAGGTCCTAACAGCACCGGCGCCAATGCGCGCATCGCCAACTACAGCGTGGCGGGCAAGACTGGCACCTCGCACCAGGCGATCGCCGGCGGTTACGCCAAAAACACCTACAACTCGCTGTTCGCCGGCATTGTCCCCGCCAGCAATCCGCAGCTGGCCGCAGTGGTAGTGATCAACGGCACCACCAAGAACGGCTATTTCGGCGGCACCGTTTCCGCTCCAGTATTTTCCGCGGTAATGGGCGGCGCGCTGCGCCTGCTCGATATCCCGCCGGACAACATCGGCCGCTGGTACGTGGGCGGCCCAATTCAGGGCAACGGCGGCTTGGTCGGTATTCAGGCGAAGCCGCCAGCCGCACCCAATGACGTGCCAGTGCACGAGGCGCCGGTGGACGAAGTTCCGGCTGATGGAGGCACGCCATGAACAACGGACGCCTCGACCAATTGCTGCTGGGCATTGCCGACGTGGCGCCGGCCGCCGCAGGGATCGTGGTGTCCGGCCTGGCGCTGGATTCGCGCAAGGTTCGCCACGGCGACGCTTTCTTCGCCCTGCGCGGCATACAAGGCCATGGCATTCAGTTTGCCGGCAGCGCGGTGCAGCGCGGTGCAGCCGTGGTGCTGGCCGAGGCGCCGGTGGTCGAGGTCGCGCCGCTGGAGGTGCCGGTACTTTGGATCGACGGCCTGCAGGCAAAGGTTGGTGAAATCGCCGCGCGTTTCCACGTCCGTCCGTCGGAAGAGCTGCGCGTGATCGGCGTCACCGGCACCAACGGTAAGACGTCCACCGTGCAACTGCTGGCGCAGGCGCTGGAGTTTCTCGGTCATCGTACGGCGAGTATCGGCACCTTGGGCGCCGGCCTGCATGGCCGTCTGCGCGACGGCGAACGTACCACCCCGGACGCGATCAGCGTGCACGGCCTGCTGGCGGAGTTCCGTGACGCCGGCGCCACGCACGTGGCGATGGAAGTGTCCTCGCACGCCCTGGAGCAGGGACGCGTCGGCGCAGTGGAGTTCGAAGTCGCTGCGTTCACCAACCTGACCCGCGACCACTTGGACTATCACGGCAGCATGGAAGCCTACGGCGCGGCCAAGGCCAAGTTGTTTGCCTGGCCCGGCCTGCGCGCCGCGGTTGTCAATGGCGACGACGGGTTCGGCGCGCAATTGCTGGCGCAGCTGCCGCCGGGCGTGCGCGCGTTGCGCGTCAGCGCCAAGGGCGATGCCGTAGCGGACGTGTCGGCAACCAACGTAGTCAGCTCTGCCGAAGGCCTGGCCTTCGTGCTGCGCACGCCCTGGGGCACGCACGCCGTACGCAGCCGCCTGCTGGGCCTCTTCAACGTGGCCAACCTGCTCACCGTTGCTGCCTGTCTTGGCGCACTGGACGAACCGTTCGACCGTGTCGCGGCGGCGCTGGAAAGCCTGCAGCCGGTCAACGGCCGCATGAGCCGGTTGGGCGGACGCAACGGCCTACCGCTGGTGGTGGTGGACTATGCGCACACGCCCGATGCGCTGGAACAGGTGTTGAGGGCGGTGCGCGCGCACTGCCGCGGTCGGCTGATCTGCGTGTTCGGCTGCGGCGGCGAACGCGACGCGGGCAAGCGTCCGCTGATGGGGGCGATCGCGGCGCGACTGGCCGACGTGGCGATCGTCACCGACGACAACCCACGCGGCGATAACGGCGACGCCATCGTGGCGCAGATCGTGGCGGGCATGGGTGCGGCGCGCGAGTATGCCGTGCAGCGCGACCGTGCCGCCGCGATCGGGCAGGCGCTGGAGCTGGCCGCGGCCAACGACGTGGTAGTGATTGCCGGCAAGGGCCACGAAACCTACCAGGAGGGCGCGGCGGGCAAGCGTCCGTTCGACGACATGCTGGTCGCGCGCGCGGCACTGGAGCGACGCGCATGATGCGACTCGGTGCCATCGCGATGTGGACGCATGGCCGCCTGCTTGGTGACGACGCTGCGGTGGTCGGCGTGGCAATCGACACCCGCAAGCTCAGCCCCGGCGACCTGTTTGCCGCGTTCAAGGGCGAACGCGTGGACGGTCACGACTATCTCGCGCAGGCGCAGGCCGCGGGTGCCGCCGGTGCGCTGGTCTCGCGCAAGGTCGATAGCCCGCTGTCGCAGGTGCTGGTGGACGACGTGGAGGCGGCGCTGGGTGACCTCGCCAGCGCGGTCCGCGCGCAGCGCCATGCACGGGTGATCGGCATCACCGGGTCGAACGGCAAGACCACGGTGAAGACGCTGACCGCCTCGATCCTGTCTTTGCACGGCCGCACCCATGTCAACACCGGCAGCTTCAACAACGAAATTGGCCTGCCGCTGACCCTGCTGTCGATGCCCGAGGACGCTGAATACGCCGTGCTTGAAATGGGTGCCGGCAAGCCAGGCGACATCGCCTATCTGGCTGCCATCGCGCGGCCCGATATCGGCCTGGTGAACCTCATCGCGCCCGCGCATCTTGAGCGCATGGGCAGCGTGGAAGGCGTGGCCGAGACCAAGGGTGCGCTGTACCAGGCGCTGCCGGCGGACGGCGTGGCGATCATCAATGCAGACGACGCGTTCGCCGGGTTCTTCGCCGGCCTGACCGGTGCGCGCCATGTGCTGCGCTTCGGGCTGGACCGCCCGGCCGACGTGGGTGCGGAGAACGTGGAGCCGCGCGCCGACGGCTCGCGCTTCACGCTCGTCACGCCGCAAGGCAGGGCGGAGGTGAACCTCGCGCTGCCCGGACGCCACAACGTCGCCAACGCGCTGGCCGCGGCATCCATTGCGCTGGCGCTGAACGTGCCGGTCGCCACGATCGCGGCCGGGTTGGAGCAGGCGCAAGCCGTCACCGGCCGCTTGCGCCGCATCGCCCTGCCTGGCGGCACCACGCTGATCGACGACAGCTACAACGCCAATCCCAGCTCGATGGCCGCGGCCATCGACACGCTGGCGTTGGCCAGCGGCGAACGCTGGCTGGTGCTGGGTGACATGGCCGAGCTGGGCGCCGATGCAAGCGCATTGCATGCCGGCGTGGGCGCGAAGGCGCGCGAGCGCGGCATTGAACGCGTATTCGCCGTCGGTCCGCTGGGTGCGTCGGCGGTCGAGGCCTTCGGCGCCGGCGCACAGCACTTTGCGGACAAGAAGGCGCTGATCGCCGCACTGAAGGCGAATCTCCGCGACGACGTGACCTGTCTGGTCAAGGGTTCGCATTCCTCCGGGATGGAGCAAGTGGTGAAGGCACTGGAAAACGCCAACAAACAAGAGGGCGCATCCGATGCTGCTTGAACTTGCGGACTGGATGGCGCGGCACTTCACCACGCTGCACCTGTTCCAGTACATCACCTTCCGAACCATCATGGCTGCGCTCACCGCGCTGGCGCTCTCGCTTTTGTGCGGCCCCTGGCTGATCAACCGGCTGGCCGCGCTCAAGGCGGGCCAGGTGGTACGCAGCGATGGTCCGCAGTCGCATCTCTCCAAGGCCGGCACGCCCACCATGGGCGGCGTCATGATCCTGCTTGCGGTGACTGCGGCCACGCTGCTATGGGCCGACCTGCACAACCGTTATGTATGGGTCGTGCTGGCGGTGATGCTGAGCTTCGGTCTGATCGGCTTCTACGACGATTACCGCAAGCTGGTGCTCAAGGACAGCCGCGGCCTCGCCTCGCGCTGGAAGTATTTCTGGCAGTCGGTGTTTGGTCTGGGCGCGGCGCTGTTTCTCTATTTCAGCGCGCCGCACGCCGTGGGCAACGCGCCGGTAGCGGAGACAGCGCTGTTCGTGCCGCTGTTCAAGCACGTAGCCATCCCGCTGGGCGCATTTTTCGTCGTGGTGGCGTATTTCATCGTAGTGGGCTTCTCCAACGCGGTGAACCTCACCGACGGCCTCGATGGCCTCGCCATCATGCCGACGGTGCTGGTGGCCAGCGCGCTGGGCACGTTCGCGTACCTAGCCGGCAACAAGGTGTTCTCCGAATACCTCGGCATTCCGTCGATCCCCGGTGCAGGCGAGCTGGCGATCTATTGCGGTGCGCTGGCAGGTGCCGGCCTGGGGTTCCTGTGGTTCAACACCTACCCGGCACAGGTGTTCATGGGCGATGTGGGCGCATTGGCGATCGGTGCCGCATTGGGCTGCATCGCTGTGATCGTGCGGCAAGAGATCGTGCTGCTGGTGATGGGCGGCGTTTTCGTGCTCGAAACCGCCTCTGTGATGATCCAGGTGGCCAGCTTCAAGCTCACCGGCAAGCGCGTGTTCCGCATGGCGCCGATCCACCATCACTTCGAGCTCAAAGGCTGGCCCGAGCCGCGGGTGATCGTGCGCTTCTGGATCATCAGCGTCGTGCTGGTGCTGATCGGCCTCGCTACCTTAAAGGTGCGCTGAGATGTTCGCCTTCGGCACATCGCAGGCGGTCAAGCGACAGGGCCCGCGCGGCAGCTTCGATCGGTGGCTGTTATTCGGGCTGGTCGGGCTGGCCAGCGTGGGACTAGTGATGGTGACCTCCAGCTCCATCGCGGTGGCCGACAGCAGCCATCTCGGCTCCTTTTACTACCTCAAGAGGGATGTGCTGTTCCTCTCGCTGGGCGCCATCGCGGCCGGCGTAGCGATGCGGCTGGAGCTCAAGTTGCTAGAGAAGTACGCCTTTCCGCTGCTTGGCATGGGGTTCGTGCTACTGCTGGCTGTGTTCGTGCCCCATCTCGGCATGCGCATCAACGGTGCGCGGCGCTGGCTGAACCTGGTGATTACCAGCTTCCAGCCGGTGGAGGCGGTGAAGCTGATCGTGGTGGTGTACTTGGCGAGCTACCTGGTTCGCCGCCGCGACAGCATCGAGACGGAATTCCTCGGCTTGTTCAAGCCGATCATGGTGGCCGGTGCCGTGGTGGTGCTGCTGTTGATGCAGCCAGACTTCGGCTCGTCGGCGCTGGTGATTTCGGTGACCATCGCGATGGTGTGGCTGGGCGGCGCGCGGCCGATCTACCTGTGTGGCATGGGTATGCCGCTGATGCCGCTGCTGTACATCGCGGCGACCGGCGAAAGCTATCGCGTGAAGCGGCTCACTTCTTTCATGAATCCGTGGGAACACCCATTCACCGACGGCTTCCAGCTAACCCAGTCGCTGATGGCGATCGGCCGTGGCGAGTGGACGGGCGTGGGCTTGGGTTCCAGCGTGCTGAAGCTGTCCTACCTGCCCGAGGCGCACACCGACTTCATTTTCGCGGTGATCGGCGAAGAGCTTGGCTTGGTCGGCATCGTGCTGGTGATGAGCCTGTTCGCCCTGGTGGTGGCGCGCGGCCTGGCGATGGGCCTTAGGGGCGTCGAGGTGGGCCAGCGCTTCGCAGGCTATGTCGCGTTCGGCATCTCGCTGATGCTGGCGATGCAGGCCATCGTGTCGGTCGGCGTGAACCTCGGCGCGCTGCCCACCAAGGGCCTCACCCTGCCGTTGATCAGCTACGGCGGCTCGTCGATGGTGCTGACTTGCGCCATGGCCGGGGTGCTGTTGCGCGCTACATACGAAATCAACCGTGCGCTGGATGCGCGGCAGATCGCCAAACGCATGCCGGAAGCGGTGGCCGCTCCCGACGCGAACGGCGCGGCACGTCCGCGCGAGGCGGCGGCGGCATGAGCATCGATACCCGTCCCGTGCTTATTATGGCCGGCGGTACCGGCGGTCACATATTCCCCGGCCTCGCCGTGGCCGAGACGCTGCGCGCGCAAGGCGTGCCGGTGGCCTGGCTGGGCGCGGTGGGCGGCATGGAGGCGAAGGTGGTGCCGGCGCACGGCATCGAGCTGCACTCCATCCGCGTGGGAGGCCTGCGCGGCAAGGGATGGAAGACGCGCCTCGCAGCGCCGCTGATGCTGCTGCGCGCACTGCTGGCTTCGCTTGCCGTATTGCGTCGGCTCAATCCGCGCAGCGTTCTTTCGATGGGCGGCTACGTGGCCGGTCCCGGTGGCCTGGCCGCTCGCCTGCTGCGTCGGCCGCTGCTGGTGCACGAACAGAACCGTGTGGCCGGCTTCACCAACCGCAAGCTCGCGGTGCACGCGCAGCGCGTGCTGGCCGGCTTCGCGGATGCCCTGCCGAAGGCGGAATGGGTGGGCAACCCGGTGCGTGCCGCTATCGCCGCACTGGCACCGCCGGCCCAACGCTTCGGCGGACACGCGGCGCGTGCGCACCTGCTGGTGTTGGGCGGCAGCCTCGGCGCGCGCGCACTCAACCTCGCACTGCCACAGGCGCTGGCGCTGCTGCCAGCGGAGCGGCGCCCAGAGGTGTTGCACCAGTGCGGTAATCGTGGTCTCGACGAGGCGCGCGAGGCCTATGCCGAAGCCGGCGTCAAGGCGCAGGTGGTGCCGTTCATAGAAGACATGGCGGGCACCTACGGCTGGGCCGACCTCGCGGTCTGCCGCGCCGGCGCGCTGACCCTGGCCGAACTCACTGCGGCGGGGCTTGGCGCGGTGCTGGTGCCGTTCCCGCACGCCGTGGACGACCACCAGACCCGTAACGCCGAGGCGCTGGTCGCCGCCGGCGCCGCCGAACACATACAGGAACGTGATTTGAACGTGGAACAACTGGCGCAGCGCCTCGATGTGCTGCTGGCCGACCGCGCGCGTCTGCTCGCCATGGCGGAAGCCGCGCGCGCGCTGGCCAAGCCCGATGCGGCGGTCGCGATCGCCCGCGCCTGCCTGGAGGTAGCGGCATGACGCCCCGCCGGCTGCTCGCCCACGAAGACCTGATGACCACGTTCCGCCGCGTGCATTTTATCGGCATCGGTGGCGTGGGCATGAGCGGCATCGCGGAGGTGCTGCACAACCTCGGCTACGCGGTGTCCGGCTCGGACAAATCGAACTCGCCCACCGCGCAGCGCCTCGCACGGCTGGGCCTAGTGGTGCACGTGGGCCACGATGCCGCGAACGTGGGCGATGCCGACGTGGTGGTGACCTCCAGTGCTATCCAGGCGGACAACCCCGAACTGGTGGCCGCCCGTGCCGCGCGCATCCCGGTTATCCCGCGCGCCGAGATGCTGGGCGAGCTGATGCGCTTCCGCCGCGGCATCGCCATTGCCGGCACGCACGGCAAAACCACCACCACCAGCCTTGTCGCCAGCGTGCTGGCCGAGGCGAACTACGACCCCACCTTCGTGATCGGCGGCCAGCTCAACGCGGCCGGTGCCAACGCCAGGCTGGGCACCGGGCAGTACCTAGTGGCGGAGGCCGACGAATCGGATGGATCGTTCCTCCTGCTGTCGCCGGTGATCGCCGCGGTCACCAATATCGACGCTGACCACCTAGAGAACTACCACGGCGATTTCGCCGAGGTGAAGAAGGCCTTCGGCGACTTCCTGCATCGCCTGCCGTTCTATGGCCTGGCGGTGTTGTGCGTGGACGATGCCGAAGTGGCCAGGCTAGCGAAGACCACCTCGCGCCGCGTGATGACTTACGGCATCGCCTGCGCCGATGCCGACGTGCGTGCATCCAATGTGCGCCAGCAAGGCTTCCAGATGCATTTCGACCTGCATCTGCCCGGCAACGCCGACGCGGTGGCCGTGACGCTGAACCTGCCGGGGCGGCACAACGTTCTGAACGCGCTGGCGGCCGCCAGCATCGGCTGGCAGCTCGGCGTGGGGGCAGAGGCGATTGCCCACGCGCTGGCGAACTTTCAGGGCGTCGGCCGGCGTTTCCATCGCCGTGGCGAGCTGGCCCTCGACCGGGGTGCCGTGCTGCTGGTGGACGACTACGGCCATCATCCCCGCGAACTGGCCGCGGTATTCGCGGCGGCGCGTGGTGGCTGGCCGGAACGGCGCTTGGTGGTCGGATTCCAGCCGCACCGCTACAGCCGCACGCGCGACCTGCTGGATGACTTCGCGAACGTGCTGGCCGAGGCCGACGTGCTGGTGCTGACCGAGGTTTATCCCGCTGGCGAAGCGCACATTTCCGGAGCCGACGGTCGCGCGCTGGCGCGTGCGGTGCGCGCGCGCGGCAAGGTCGATCCGGTGCTGATCGAGCACCCGCGCGAACTCAAGGACACACTGCCGGCGCTGCTGCGCGACGGCGACCTGCTGCTGCTGCTCGGCGCCGGCGATATCGGCGCGGCGGCCGTGGAACTGGCGCAGTTGGGCCAACTCAAGACCAAGGGCGCCGCGTGATGGCAACGAAACCCGAAACCCGCATCTCCAACCCCGCCGAGTTCGGCCGCGTCGCCGTGGTCATGGGCGGCAGTTCGGCCGAGCGCGAGGTGTCGCTGGACTCCGGGCGCAACGTGCTGGCGGCGCTGAAGGCGCGCGGGGTGGACGCGCATGCCATCGACGGCATCCCGGCCTTGCTCGATGCATTGCGCGCCGGCCATTTCGCGCGCGTGTTCAACATCCTGCACGGCCAGCACGGCGGCGGTGAGGACGGCGTGCTGCAAGGCGCGCTGGAATCGCTGAAGGTGCCGTACACCGGTTCGGGCGTGCTGGGTTCCGCGCTGTCGATGGACAAGACGCGCTCCAAGCTGGTGTGGCAGTCGTTGGGGCTGCCCACGCCGAAGTTCGTGGCGCTGCCGCGCGGTTCCGACGTGCATGCCGCGGCGGCGCGGATCGGTTTTCCGTTGATCGTGAAGCCGGCCTGCGAAGGCTCCAGCGTGGGCGTTACCCGGGTGTTCGAGGCGTCCCAGCTGGACAGCGCGGTGGAGCTGGCGGCGAAGTATCCCGGCGATCTGTTGATGGAGACCCTGATCGAGGGCGACGAGCTTACCGTCGGCATCCTCGGCCGCGAGGTGCTGCCATCCATCCACATCGTGCCGAAGGGTGCGTTCTACGACTACAACGCGAAGTACGTCGCCGAGGACACGCAGTACCTGTGCCCCGGGCTGCAGGGGGATGCCGAGAACGAGCTGCGCGCGCTGGCGCTGGAGGCGTTCGACGCACTGGGCTGCGCCGGCTGGGGGCGCGTCGACGTGATGCGCGACCGCCAGGGCCGCAGCTGGCTGCTGGAGGTGAACACCGCGCCGGGCATGACCTCGCATTCGCTGGTGCCCAAGGCAGCACGGGTCGCTGGGGTCGACTACGAAGCATTGTGCTGGCGCGTGCTGGAAACCAGTTTTCGGGAGGGTGCATGAGGGCAGGCTCGCGCCCCGTCGCCTGGTGTCTGGCCGCTGCGTTGCTGGCGCTGCCCGTGGTGGGCGTGCTGAACGGCTGGTTCGCCGCCAACCGCTGGCCGGTGACCAAGCTCACCGTACAGGGCGAATTCAAACACGTGACAATGGCGGAACTGCGCGGCGCCGTGCTGCCGCGTCTGGGCAAGGGCTTCTTCGCCCTGAACCTTGACGCCGTGCGCCAGGCCGTAGCCGCGCTGCCGTGGGTGGAGTCGGTGGAGGCACGCAAGCGCTGGCCCGACACACTGCAGCTACGCGTGACCGAGCGTCAGCCGTTCGCGCGCTGGAACGGTACGCAGCTGATCAGCCGGCAGGGCAAGGTGTTCGATGCGCCGCTCGACGCCACTGACGCCGCGGCGCTGCCGAGCCTGCAGGGGCCGGACGACCGCCTCGCCGAAGTGGTGAGCTTCTATGCCGACGTGCGTAAGGCTTTTGCCGCTGCCCACCTCGCGATCAAAGGCGTGGCGCTGACCGCGCGCGGCAGTTGGAGCGTCACCACCACGAACGGCGCGCGCATCGTGATCGGCGACCGCGACCTCGCCGGTCCACGGTTGCGCCGCTTCCTTGATGTCTATCCGCAAATGATGGCCGGCCACGATCAGGGATTCGTCTACGCCGACCTGCGTTACACCAACGGTTTTGCAGTGCGCTGGCCGGATCCCGCGCCAGCCGCCAAGACTACAACTGTGCGCCGCTCGTGAGGACGCAATAAGCATGAAGACGCGCAACGACAAGCAGCTGGTGGTCGGCCTCGACATCGGCACCTCGAAGGTGACCGCCATCGTCGGCGAGTACGAGCCGGGCGAGGAAATCACCGTCATCGGCATCGGCACACACGTCTCTCGCGGCATGCGCAAAGGCATGGTGGTGGACATCGAATCCACGGTGCATTCGATCCAGCGGGCGGTGGAAGAGGCTGAGCTGATGGCCGGCTGTGACATCCGCGCGGTCACAGCCTCCATCTCAGGCAGCCACCTGGAGACGCGTAACTCGCACGGCAACGCGGCGATCCGCGAGCGCGAAGTGACGCCGGGCGATCTCGACCAGGTACTGGAGGCCGCCAGCGCGGTAGCGATCCCGGCTGACCGCAAGGTGCTCTACAAGGAGTCGCAGGAGTACCGCATCGACGGCCAGGACGGCATCCGCTCGCCGGTAGGCATGAGCGGCGTGCGCCTCGAGGCCAACGTGCACCTGGTCACCGGCGCGGCTGCGGCGGTGCAGAACATCACCAAGTCGATCCAGCGTTGTGGGCTGTCGGTGGACGAACTGGTGCCGTCGGCGCTGGCCAGCGCGCGCGCGGTGCTCACGCCGGACGAGCGTGAGCTGGGTGTCTGCCTGGTAGACATCGGCGCGGGTACCACCGACATCGCGATCTACACCCAGGGCTCGATCCGCTACACGGCCTCGCTTCCGATCGGCGGCGACCAGATCACCGGCGACATCACTTACGCCGTGCAGACGCCGACCGCCCACGCGGAGGAGATCAAGATCAAGTACGCCTGTGCACTGACCGCGCTGGCGCATGCCGACGAGACCATCCAGGTGCCAAGCGTGGGCGACCGTCCGCCCCGCCGGCTGGCACGGCAGGCGCTGGCCCAGAGCGTGCAGGCGCGCTACGAGGAAATCTTTGAAATGGTGCAGGACCGGTTGCGCAGCTCCGGCTACGACAGCTTGGTCGCCGCCGGCGTGGTGCTCACCGGTGGTGCCGCGCAGATGGAGGGCGCACTGGAGCTGGCCGAGGAGATCTTCCACAAGATGGTGCGACTCGGCGTACCGCAGCAGATCACCGGTCTGGGCGAGGTCATCAGCAGTCCACTGCATGCCACCGGCGCGGGCCTGCTGCTGCACGGCGCGCGCCACAGCGCGCCGGTGCGCGGCGGCAGTACCTCGTTTGGCCAAGTCGGCGGCGTGGTCGGCCGGGCGATCGGCTGGTTCAAGAAAAACTTCTAGCCTGGCGCCGCGAAGCGCCCGGCCGGGAGCGAACGGGTTTGGCGGCGCAGGAGGCGCAGCCACGGGCGGCGGGACCGCAGCCCACCACCACGGTGCGACAGGAGTCGCCTCATGGTTACAACGACAACAACTCTGGAGGACGGGAAATGTTTGAATTGATCGAGAAACTCGCACCAAACGCAGTCATCAAGGTCATCGGCGTGGGCGGTGGCGGCGGAAACGCCGTGGCGCACATGATCAATGCCAACATCGAAGGCGTGGAGTTCATCGTCGCTAACACCGACGCGCAGGCGATGAGCAGCTGCAACTCGCGCACCCACCTGCAACTGGGTGCGAACGTCACCAAAGGCCTGGGCGCGGGCGCCAACCCCGAGGTCGGCCGCCAAGCCGCGCTGGAGGATCGTGAGCGCATCGAGGCGATGCTGGAAGGCGCCGACATGGTGTTCATCACCGCCGGCATGGGCGGTGGCACCGGTACCGGCGCGGCGCCGGTGGTGGCGCAGCTGGCCAAGGAGAAGGGGATCCTCACGGTGGCGGTGGTCACCAAGCCGTTCCCGTTTGAAGGCCGCCGCCGCATGCAGGTAGCGCAGAAGGGTATCGAGGACCTGTCCCAGCACGTCGACTCCCTGATCACCGTGCCGAACGAGAAGCTGATCAGTGTGCTGGGGCGCGAAGTCACCCTTGTCAACGCGTTCAAGGCTGCCAACAACGTGCTGCAGGGCGCGGTACAGGGCATCGCCGACTTGATCACGGCGCCAGGCCTGATCAACGTCGACTTTGCCGACGTGCGTACCGTGATGAGCGAGATGGGCCTCGCCATGATGGGCACCGGCGTCGCCAGCGGCGACGATCGTGCGCAGGCCGCAGCCGAGCAGGCGATCAAGAACCCGCTGCTGGAGGACGTCAACCTGAATGGCGCTTGCGGCATCCTGGTCAACGTCACCGCCGGCCCCAACCTGACCATGCGCGAGTTTGACGAGATCGGTCGCGTCATCAACGATTTCGCCAGCGAAGACGCTACCGTGGTGATCGGCACCTCGCTCGACCCAGAGCTGAAGGACGAAGTCCGCGTCACCGTGGTCGCCACCGGTCTCAACCGCGCAAACTCCCGCCAGAGCGTGCGCGCCGTGGAAACCAAACAGGTGGAGATGCGCCAGCGTCCGCGTCCGGTGGTGCTGCGCACTGGCACCGGCAACGAAGTGGTGGACTACGCCCAGCCGGAAGCGGCGTACGGCGGCAATCCGCGCGCCGAGGCTCCGGCCCGTCAGGATAACGGCCTGGATTACCTGGACATTCCGGCTTTCCTGCGTCGTCAGGCGGACTGAGCTGGACGGCGTCCGTATGGGCGTCGCTTATGCACGATCACGAGAAGTTGAACGAATAGCCTGCTGACTGGGTCAGAGCTGGAATGTGAAAATCGGGTGGCGGTCGCACGCCGCGTCGGCTGTCAGCGGATGTTGCAGTGGTGCGTTCGGTGACTGCAATCCCGTGACAATGCGATAAGGAAGCGCATGATGGGCTCCCGGGCAAATGTCCGTCGGCGGCCCATCCGTTGCCCCGGTGCCGGAATCCCGTCCCGGCCTGGGGCGGCGTGTCTCCATGGCGCATGTGGGCGCCTGGGCATGTTCCGCGACGCGTGTCCCGGCGTCAAAACCCGGGGAAAACCAACCAGACTGTACGGTACGGTTTGCTATTGCAGCTAGTTAAAACTGTGTTAGCATTCGGCACCGCATTGGCTGCTACTTGGCAGGTACCAACGACGATGATCAAGCAGCGCACCCTGAAGAACATCATTCGCGCCACCGGCGTGGGCCTGCACACCGGCGACAAGGTGTACATGACGCTGCGACCGGCGGCGCCCAACACCGGCATCGTGTTCCGCCGCACCGACCTCAACCCGCCGGTGGATCTGCAGGCCCGCCACGACAACGTGGGAGACACCCGTCTTTCCACCACGCTGGTGAATGGCGACGCGCGCGTCGCCACGGTCGAGCATCTGCTCTCGGCGATGGCCGGTCTCGGTATCGACAACGCCTACGTCGACCTATCGGCGCCTGAGGTGCCGATTATGGACGGCAGCGCCGGTCCCTTCGTGTTCCTGTTGCAGTCCGCCGGCATCGAGGAGCAGAACGCCGCCAAGCGCTTTATCCGCATCAAGAAGCCGGTGAAGGTGCAGGAAGGCGACAAGTGGGCCAGCTTCGAGCCGTTCGACGGCTTCAAGGTAGGCTTCTCGATCGAGTTCAACCATCCGATCATCAGTAAGCGTACCTCGCGCGCCGAGATCGATTTCTCCACCACCTCGTTCGTGAAGGAAGTGAGCCGCGCGCGCACCTTCGGCTTCATGCGCGACATCGAGATGCTGCGCGAGCACAATCTTGCGCTCGGCGGTTCGATGGACAACGCCGTGGTGCTGGACGATTACCGCGTGCTCAACGAGGACGGCCTCCGTTATGAGGACGAGTTCGTCAAGCACAAGATCCTCGACGCGATCGGTGACCTCTACCTGTTGGGCCACAGCCTGGTTGGCGCGTACTACGCCCACAAGTCGGGCCACGAGCTCAACAACAAGCTGCTGCGCACCCTGATGGCCGACGCCACGGCGTGGGAAGAAGTCAGCTACCAGGACGACCCCGCCACCTCGCCGATCTCGTACGCACATCCTGCCCAAGCGATCTGATCGCGCCTGCAGTTAGTCTGGCCGCCGCATCCCCCGGATGCGGCGGCTTTTTGTTGGAGGTGCGGTGGCGACCCGCTCTGCCGCAGGTGTCAAGACGGCGCATGAAGGCCGCCGGTGGACGTGGCCTCAGCGCTGCTTTACGCCTTGCCCGGCCAGTGCGGCCAATCGACCGAACAGCTCCTGCAGCTCCGGATCGGTGGTTGCCGCGGCCGCCGCGCGCAGATGGCTGGCGGCCGCGGGCGTCAACGTGCGCGTTGGCTCGGGCTGCAGTTCGATCTTCGGCAGCGGGCTTATCCTGATACCGATGCTATCGGCGCGGATCTCGAGGCTACGCGCGGTCGTGAGAATCTGCGATTGCAGCAGCCGCAGCCGCGTGGCCCATGCCGGCGTGCTAGCGAGGAACAGCAGGCGACCACCACGCTGATTGGCGAAGCGCACCTCCTCGCGCAGTGGCAACGGCAAGGTCTGGCGCAGCGCGCGATCCAGCGCGTCCAGCGCGGCGGCCCGGCTGGCCAGGCTGGCGAAGGACCCGCAATGGCCAAGGGCTTGCGGGCCGCGGGAGCGGGTAGCAGCGCGAGACATGGCCGAAAGCTCCGAGGCAGAGTGACAGGGACATGATACCTGCCGCGCCCGCCGCCCTTGAATCCGCGTGCCGGTGCCGCAAAGCGGGTGCAGACGGCCGTGCTGGGTGCGGTCCGATCCCCTGTAGTAACATGCCTGTTTGGCCTGCGCCAACGCGCCGCCATTTGTCCACGCCATTCGGAAGATCGATGTTCAATCGCGTCCTCACCAGCATTTTCGGCAGCCGCAACGAGCGCGTGCTGCGCCAGCTGTCGCGCATCGTGGCGCGCATCAACGCGCTGGAACCCGAGTTCGAGAAGCTGAGCGACGACGCGTTGCGCGGCAAGACCGCCGAGTTCAGGCAGCGCGTCGCCGCCGGCGAGACACTGGACAAGCTGCTGCCTGAGGCCTTCGCAGTCGTGCGCGAGGGCGCCAAGCGCGTGCTCGGCATGCGTCACTACGACGTGCAACTGATCGGCGGCATGGTGCTGCACCAGGGCCGTATCGCCGAGATGCGCACCGGCGAAGGCAAGACCCTGGTGGCGACGCTGCCGGTGTACCTCAATGCACTGGAAGGCAAGGGTGTGCACGTGGTCACCGTGAACGATTACCTGGCCCGCCGCGACGCGGCGCAGATGGGCAAGCTGTACGGCTTCCTCGGACTCACCACCGACGTGGTGTGGCCGGGCATGGACCATGCCGAAAAGCACCAGGCCTACGCCGCCGACATCACCTACGGCACCAACAACGAGTTCGGTTTCGATTACCTGCGCGACAACATGGCGCTCAGCAAGGAGCAGCGCTACCAGCGCGGCCTGCACTACGCCATCGTCGATGAGGTGGACTCGATCCTGATCGACGAGGCGCGCACCCCACTGATCATCTCCGGCCCTGCCGAGGACTCACCGCAGCTGTACATCGCGGTGAACAAGATCGTGCCCCGCATGATCCGCCAGAAGGAAGAGGAGGGCGACGGTGACTACTGGGTCGACGAGAAGCAGAAGCAGGTGCACCTGTCCGAGGACGGCATGCAGCATGCGGACGAGCTGTTGCGCGAGGCTGGCGTCATTAGCGAGGACAGCGGCCTTTACGACTCCAAGAACCTCGCGGTCGTACACCACCTCAACGCCGCGCTGCGCGCCAACGCGATCTACCAGCGCGACGTGGACTACATCGTGCGCGACGGCGAGGTCATCATCGTCGACGAATTCACCGGTCGTACCCTGCCGGGTCGCCGCTGGTCGGACGGCCTGCATCAGGCGGTGGAGGCGAAGGAAGGCGTGCCGATCCAGCGGGAGAACCAGACGCTGGCCACAGTGACGTTCCAGAACCTGTTCCGCATGTACAAGAAGCTGGCCGGCATGACCGGCACGGCCGACACCGAGGCATTCGAGTTCCAGAGTATCTACGGCCTGGAAGTGGTGGTGATCCCCACCCACAAGCCGATGATCCGAAAGGACAACGCCGACCTGGTTTTCCTTGGTCAGCAGGCCAAGTACAACTCGGTGATCGAGGACATCAAGGACTGCCACAAGCGCGGCCAGCCGGTGCTGGTGGGCACCACCTCCATCGAGGTTTCCGAGCTGCTGTCCAACCAGCTGCGCGCGCAGAAGATCCCGCACGAGGTGCTCAACGCCAAGCAGCACGAACGCGAGGCGCACATCGTGGCGCAGGCCGGTGCGCCGGGCGCGGTCACCATCGCCACCAACATGGCCGGTCGTGGCACCGACATCGTGCTCGGCGGCAGCCTCGAAGCCGCGCTGGCCGCGCTGCCGGAAGGTGCCAGCGAGGCCGACCGCGCCCGCATCAAGGCCGACTGGAAGAAGCTGCACGAGCAGGTGCTGGCCTCGGGCGGCCTGCACATTATCGGTACCGAGCGGCACGAGTCGCGCCGCATCGACAACCAGTTGCGCGGCCGTTCAGGTCGCCAGGGCGACCCGGGTTCCTCGCGCTTCTACCTCTCGCTGGAGGACAACCTGCTGCGCATCTTCGGTGGCGAGGGCCTGATCCGCTGGATGAAGCGCTTCGGCATGAAGGAGGACGACGCGCTCGAAGACAAGATGATCAGCCGCCAGATCGAGAAGGCGCAGCGCAAGGTTGAGCAGCACAACTTCGACATCCGCAAGCACCTGCTCGAATTCGACGACGTCGCTAACGACCAGCGCAAGGTGATCTATCGCCAGCGCGACGAGCTGCTGGAAGGTGAGGACGTGTCCGCTACCGTGGCTGACATCCGCCACGACGTGGTGGAAAGCGTCGTGCGCGACCACGTGCCGCCGGACAGCATCGACGAGCAATGGGACATCCCTGGCCTGGATCGCGAGCTGGAGAGCCGCTTCGGCGTGGAGCTCGATCTGAAGCACTGGCTGGAGCAGCAGTCGGAAGTCGACCCGAAGATGATCCTCGACCACGTGCGCGAGGGCGTGGACGCGATGTTCGAGGCCAAGGAGTCTCAGGTCGGCGCCGAAACCATGCGTGCGCTGGAAAAGCACATCATGCTCACCGTGGTGGACAACGCTTGGAAGGAGCACCTCGCCAGCATGGATTACCTGCGTCAGGGCATCTATCTGGTGGGTTACGCTCAGCAGGATCCCAAACAGGCGTTCAAGCGCGAATCGTTCCGCCTGTTCTCCGACATGCTTGACCGCATCAAGTCCGAAGTGGTGCAGATGCTCGCGCGTATCCGCATCCGCAGCGAAGACGAAGTGGCCGCGATGGAAGCTGAGCAGCAGCGCCTTGCCGAACGCCTGCAGCGCCAGATGCTGGCCAGCGGCGGCGGAGCACCCGATGCGGCGCTGGGCGCCGATCCGGCCAGCGTGGCTGCCGGCGCCATGCACCTGCAACAGCCGGAGATGCCCCGCGTGGGCCGCAATGAGCCCTGCCCCTGCGGCTCGGGCCGGAAGTACAAGCACTGCCACGGCCAGTTGAGCTGATCGATCTGCACACGCACGAGCGCGGCCGGGAATGCCGGCCGTTTTCGTTTGGTTCGGCGGGGTCGCTCAGTCGGCTCGCCGTGCCACGAACATCGCCGACTCCAGCCTGAAATCCAGCGTGTCCGGATCGACCTGGTAGTAGGCCAACACTTCGTCGGGCGCGTGCGCGAGCAACTGCCGGATCGCTGCTCCCAGCGCTACTGGCGTGCGCATGCGCGCGAGCCCGCTGGCGAAACCGATGTCGAGGCGCCAGTCGTGCTCCTCCTGCAGGGCGAAGCCGGTGACAGTGAGCGCGCCGCGCCACTCGGTGCGGCTGCAGTCGCGCACGTGCGAAGTGTCGTGCAGCAATTCGATCGCCTGCAGATGGCCGTCCAGCAAGGCTGAGTGCGGCTCCTGCGGGACGACCACTTCGATAAAGCACAGCGTGCCATCGGGGCGAGTACGCGGGTGGCCTCCCGTAAGGCGGCTACCGGGTCGCTCCAGTGATGGGCGCTGTAGCAACTGGCAACAAGGGCGAACTTGCCGTCGGCGAACGGCAGCGTCTCGGCGCGCCCGTGTTGCGTGCGCAGCGAGGCCAGGCCTCGTTCCGTCGCAGCCCGTGCTACCACGTCGAGCATGTCGCGCGAGAGGGCATAGGCCAACGTTTCGCCGACGTGTGGCGTCATTGCTAAACTGGCTTGGCCCGCGCCGCAGCCCACTCGAGTGCGATGGCGCCGCTGGCCACGCGGGCGGCAAGCTCGGCGAGCTGGGCCTGATCGCGGAACTGCGCAAGCACGGGACTGCTCAGGTAGGCCCGGGCCTGCGCTCCGAATTACCGTACAACGACGCCTTGGTGGTCGACCGCGATGGCTCCGGTGGGTAGGGAGCCGTCAACCTAGCACGCGGATCAATCCGCGCCGGGTACGCGCTTACGATGCGGCTCGGCCGCGACGGCGATGTATAGCGGTTCCTCGCTGTCGAGACGCAGTGCGGTGAGCTGGCCGCCCCACACGCAGCCGGTGTCGATGGCGTACACGCCGAGGCCCGCAAAGCGCCCGAGTGCGGACCAGTGGCCGCAGACAATGCGTGTCTCGCGCCGACGCATGCCGGGCACCTCGAACCACGGGTACAGGCCAGGGCGCTGCGTTCCGGGTATGTCCTTCGCCTCGAAGTCGATGCGGCCATTGACGTCGCAGTAGCGCATGCGCGTGAGCAGGTTGATCGTGGCGCGCTGGCGGTCGAGGCCTTGCAGTCGATGGGACCAGCCGGCCGGGCGGTTGCCGAACAGGTTCTTGAGGATGCGCGGGTAGCGCGGGCTGGAAAGCTCGCGCTCCACCTCCTGCGCGGCTTTCTGCGCTTGGCGCAGCGTCCAGGCCGGGGCGAGGCCAGCGTGGATCATCACCCAGCCGAGTTGCTCGTCGTGGTGCAGCAGCTTCTGCGAACGCAGCCACTCGAACAGGATCGGCGCGTCGTCGGCGAACAGCACCTCGCGCAGCTCGGGGTTCACCTTGGCCTGAGCATCGGGCTTGCGCAGCGCGATCGCCAGCAGGCTCAGGTCGTGGTTGCCCAGAGTGACGACGCAACGTTCGCGCAGGCCGTGGATCAGCCGCAGCGTGGCCAGCGATTCGCCGCCACGGTTCACCAGGTCGCCGCAGAACCATAGCTTGTCGGCCGCCGGGTCGAAGCGCAGCTTGTCGAGCAACCGCTGCAATTCCGGGTAGCAGCCCTGCACGTCGCCGATTGCGTAAGTGGCCATCCTTGCGCCGCCGTCAGTGCAACGTGCGTGGAATGGCGAGCGTGAACGGTGGGATCGGGGCCTCGAAGCGGGTGCCGTCGTCGGCCAGCATCTCGTAGCTGCCACCCATGATGCCCACCGGCGTCTCCAGCACGGCACCAGAGGTGTATTCATAGTCATCGCCGGGACGCATCCAGGGCTGCTCGCCCACCACGCCGTCGCCGCGCACTTCTTCCGTCTTGCCGTTGGCGTCGGTGATCACCCAGTGCCGCGCCATCAGCTGTGCCGGCACGCTGCCGGTATTGCGCAGGGTGATGGTGTAGGCAAACGCGTAGCGGTTGTCGTCGGGTCGGGACTGATCGGGGACGAAACGTGTGCAGACCTGCACGTCGATTGTGTAGGGATTGTTATCGCTCATGCAGGGATTGTACGGAATGCGCAGCGCCGTGTGCGCGGTCAGCGCACGGCGAGCCGCTTCGCCAATCGCACGAAATCCCCGGGCGCGAGCGTTTCGGCGCGTGCCCTTGGGTCGACGTCGGCCTCGCGGATGGCATCCGCATCGAGCAGCTGCTTGAGCGCGTTGCCCAGCGTCTTGCGGCGCTGGCCGAAGGCGGCCTTCACCACGTCGTGCACGAGGGCCGGATCGGCGTCGTGGCGTTCGTGCGGCGCCAGCGGTATCACGCGGACCACGGTGGAATCCACCTTCGGCGGCGGCCGGAACGCCTCCGGTGGCACCTCGAACAGCGGCACTACGCGGCAGGCCAACTGCAGCATGACGGAGAGGCGGCCATATACCTTGCTGTCCGGTTCCGCGGCCATCCGGTCCACCACTTCCTTTTGCAGCATGAAGTGCATGTCTTCGATGGCGGAAGCGTACTCGACGCAGTGGAACAGGATCGGGCTGGAGATGTAGTAGGGCAGGTTGCCAGCGATGCGCAGGCGCTCCACGCCATGCCGATGCGCCAACGCGGCGAGGTCCACCTTGAGGACGTCGGCGTGGATTACCGCCAGTTCGCCCACATTGGCGGCGCGCTCTTTCAACGCGGGGATCAGGTCGGTGTCCAGTTCGATCGCGGTGAGCGACCGGGCGGCCGCCAACAGCGGCAGCGTGAGTGCGCCTTCGCCCGGACCGATCTCCACCAGGAAATCGCTGGCGCGCGGCGCGATGGCGCGCACGATGTCGTCGATGTAGCGGCGGTCGTGCAGGAAGTGCTGGCCGAAGCTCTTCTTGGGGCGGGCGGGGGCGTGTTTCATGCGGAGCGGGCGACTAGATCAAGCGCCATGCGCGCGGCGGCGACCAGACTGGACGGGTCGGCGCGGCCCGTGCCAGCGAGGTCGAGCGCGGTGCCGTGGTCGACCGAAGTGCGGATGAAAGGCAGGCCGAGGGTGAGGTTGACGGTGCGGTCGAACGCCTCGCTCTTCAACACTGGCAGGGCCTGATCGTGGTACATCGCCAGCACCGCGTCGTAGCGCTCGCGTTGGGCGGGCACGAAGGCGGTATCGGCGGGCAGCGGGCCGATCAATTGCATGCCTTCGGCGCGCAGGTCATCCAGCAGCGGGATGATCGTGTCGAGTTCCTCGCGGCCGAGATGACCGCTTTCGCCGGCATGCGGATTCAGGCCCAGCACAGCGATGCGTGGTTCGGCGATGCCGAACTTCGCGCGCAGTTCCGCGTGCACGATGCGCAGCGTGCGTTCCAGCGATGCGCGGGTGATGGCGGCGGGCACGTCGGCCAGCGACAGGTGCGTGGTGGCCAGCGCCACCCGCAGCTCCGGGCTGGCCAGCATCATCACCACGTCGGCACGGGCACGCTCGGCGAAGAACTCGGTGTGGCCGCTGAAGCGGATGCCGGCTTCGTTGATCGAGGCCTTCTGCAGTGGTGCGGTGACTACCGCATCGTAGCGGCCACCCACGCAGCCGTCGGCAGCTTCGGCCAAGGTGGCAAGCACGTGCTGCGCGTTGCGCGGGTCGGGCTGGCCGGGGACCTCCGTGGCATTCAGCGGCACATGGTGCACACGCAGGCGGCCGGGTTCGCGCCGAACGCACGAAGCATCGTGGTCGTCGACCAGCTCGAGGCGGAGGCCGCAACGTGCGGCGGCACGGACAAGCAGCTCGCGGTCTGTGATGGCGACCAGGTCGGCCGCCAGCGGTGTGGCGGCCAGACGCGCGATCAACTCCGGGCCGACGCCTGCCGGCTCACCCGCGGTGACGGCAAGCCGGGCAAGCGCCATGCCGGGCACCTCCGTCAGGAGGCGCTTCCGGCGTCGGCCGGGGTGTTGCTGCTGTCGCGCAGCGCAGGCACCAGCACACGAACATAGGCGTTCGCACGCAGCTGGCGCAGGAAATCCTCGTAGGCCTGCTCGGCCTTGCGGTTGCCGATGGCCTGACGGGCCTGGTCACGTTCCATCTGGGTGGTGACGTCGCTCTGGCGCGTGCCGACTAGTTGCAGGATGTCCCAGCCAGCGTCGGTCTGGAACGGCTGCGAGACCTCGTTGATCTTCAGCTGGCCGAGCTGCTGGGCGACGGCGGCGCCCCAGGCCTGCTGCGCGAACCAGCCCATGTCACCGCCAGCATTGGCGGTGGTGTCGTCGTTGGAGTTTTCCTTGGCCAGCTTGGCAAAGTCTGCATGTTTGTTGACTATCTGGTCGTACAGTTCCTGCGCCTTCTGCTGCGCCTGCGCGGGCGTGACCAGCTCGCTGGGCTTGATCAGGATCTGGCGTGCGTGGTACTCGGTGACGATCTGCTTAGCTGGCGCGCGCTGGCCGATCAGCTTGAGGATGTGGAAGCCGGTCGGGCCGCGCAGCGCGGGGCTGACGTCGCCGGGCTTCATGTTGGCCACGGTGTCGGCGAAGGCCGGCGGGATCTCGTCCATGCGACGCCAGCCAAGGTCGCCGCCATCCAGCGCGTCGGGCGCGTCGGAGTAGCGGATCGCCGCGGCGTGGAAATCCATGCCGCCCTTGATCGCCGCCTCGGCCTGCTCGGCCTTGGCTGCGGCAGCCTGGATCGCGGCGGCATCGGCGCCGCTCGGGATGCTGATCTGGATGTGCGCCAGGTGCACTTCGCCGGCCTTGTAGCTGGGGCTGGCAAGCAGATTGTCGATCTCGCTGTCGGTGACCGACACCGAGTCGTGCACCACGTTCTGGTGGAGCTGCTGCACGGTGAGCTGGTCGGCCAACTGTTGGCGGAAGGAGGCGAAATCCTGGCCGGTGCGCTCGACTTCGGTGCGCAGTTGGTCGGGAGTCATCTTGTTCTGCTGGGCCACCTGGGCCACCGCTTGGTCGACCTGGGCGTCGGAGACATGGATGCCCCGGTCGTCGGCCTTCTGCAGCTGCAGCTTCATCAGGATCAGGCGGTCGAGCACCTGCTGCTGCAGAACGTTCAGCGGCGGCAACTGGCCGGGCTGGCTGGCGTATTGCTGCTGGACCGAGCGCACGGCGTTGTCCAGCTCGCTCTGCAGGATCACGTCCTCGTTTACTACCGCAACGATGCGGTCAAGCGTGTTGGACGGTGCACTGGCGCCAGCGCTGGGCAGCAATTGCGCCTGTGCGGGCAGCGCGAGCGCGAACACGAGGATGGACAGGAGCGGGGCGAGGAAACGCTTCATCGGGGAGCAGCCGGAATGGATACAGCGGTTTATTGATAGCCGAGAATATCACGGCGCAGCAGTGGGTCGATTTGGCCGCCCGTGGAGCCCAGCCCCTTGAAGACGACTTCGAACATGATGGCGTTGTCGCGCAAGTTGACATGGCTAGACGTCGGAGCCGGTGCGTAGCCGAAATAACCTTGGTTCACGTAGCTGCGATCGACCAGGCGCAGCGTGACGCAACAGCTGTCGTACTCCACGCCGGCCAGCGCCTCGATGGTGCCTTTCAGCGGGTTGACCACGCCCTTGATCGGCTTGGCATAGGTCCATGCACCGATCAGGCGCCAGCGATCGGACAGCGGATAGACCGCCGAGGCACTGTATTGTTCCATCAGCCCGCGCCGGTATCGGTAGGCGAAGTTGACTACTCCGTCCAGGCCCAGCCGCCCCTGCAACTGCAGCATGGCCATGTCGGTGTAGCGGGTGTTCGGATCCCATTGGTAGGAGCTGCTGGCGCGCCAGTCGTCGCTGAGCTGCAGGTCGAGCTGGGCCACATAGGCCGAACGGCTCCAGTCGGTAGCCGCTGATGCCGTGTTGGCGCTGTTCGGCATCTGCACCCTCTGCGGGGTGAAGTAGTGGATCTGGCCGATGCTGGCCGACAGCCGTTCCACGCCACCCTCGTCGAGCAGGCGCGTAGTGAGCGCCGCAGTGAGGTTCTTCGCGTTCATCTGGCGGTCCGCACCGGAGAACTGGTTGGTGGAGAACAGCTGCCAATAGTCGAACGACATCAGGCTGGTGTCGAACAGTGGCTGGTCGTTCTGGTTGCGGTACGGCACGTACAGGTAATACAGGCGTGGCTCCAGCGTCTGCGTGTAGCTGCGGCCGAACAGCGAAGTGCTGCGGTCGAACACCAAGCCGCTGTCCACGCTTACGATGGGCAGCGAACGGCTGGGCGATTGCCGGGTGAACGGCGACGCCGTGCCGCTACCCAGCAGGCCGAAGTAGCCGTAGTTCTGGTAGCCGTTGCTGAGCTGGTAGTCGGTGTAGCGCCATGCCACGCGCGGGCGCACGAACCAGGCCTGGTTGCCGAAATCCGCGGACAGGTAAGGCTGGACGTCTTCGCGATTGCCTTCCACGTTGTCCGGCTTGCGGAATGCCGTGAACTGGTTGGTCATGCCGAATTCCAGCCAGTTGGCGATTGGCCAGTCGATATTGAACTCGGCGCTGGGCAGTTGCCGGTAGGGCAGGGAGGCGTCCGTGGTGAACGGGTTCATGTTCTGGTATGCGACGCCGCCCAGCGAGGCGCCCCATGTCGCGTCGCCCCACTTGCCGCCGCCGGCGACCTGCGCGCTGGAGCCGAGGATGTAGACCGGTGCGCCGCCCAGCTGGTCGCCGAAGTCGTACTGGAAGTTGTTGTCCGAGCTGCGATCGATCGAGGTGCTGAAATTCCAGCTCCCCCACAGGTGTGTGGTGTCGCTGAACTGCACCCGGTAGCGGTTGGTGCCGGCGGTGTGGGCCGTGGTGCCCGGATCGGTGACGCCGTGGTCGCTCGGCAGGAACTGCGCATCCAGCGTGCCCCTGCTGCCTGGCAGCAGGTAGCGGAATTCGGCGTCCAGCATGCTGCCATGGAGGCTGTAGAAGCGGGGATCCAGCGTCGCGTCGTAGTTGGGCGCCAGGTCGAGGTAGAACGGCGTGCTGAGCATGTAGCCCGAACGGCTGGTGTGGCCGAAGGTCGGGTACAGGAAGCCGGTCATGCGCCGCTTGTCCACCGGGAAGCTGATCCACGGCAGGTACAGCAGCGGCACGCCGCCGACGCGGAACGTGGCGTCGCGCGCCACGCCGCGTCCACTGACCTTGTCCACGGCAATGGACTTGCCGCGGAATTCCCACAAATGGTGGCCCACGTCGCAGGTGGAGTAAGTGGCCTGCGAGTAGCGGGTGCGGTTGGCGTCGAACATCTGCGCCTTGCTTGCCGTGCCGTTGCCGCGCGAGTCGAGCATCTGGTAGCGCACGTTGTCGGCGATGCCGGTGCTGGCGTCGTTGTTGCCGCGCGCGTGCGTGGCTGCCATCAGTCCGCCGGCATCCTGATAGCGCACGTTGCCGCGCGCGTCGTAGTCGGTGGTTTGGTCGTTGTAGTCAACCGCATCGGCCTGCAGCCGTTGGTCGGCACGTTGCATGCGTACGTCGCCGGACAGGTGGTAGACGGTCCGGTTGGAGCTGTCCACGTGCTGTGCCCGGACGTAGGTATCGCTGGTATCGCGCAGGCTGCTGTCCGTGCTCAGCGTGGGATCGTAGAACTCCAGCATCGCGTTCGGGCGGCACATCGCGTAGTTGTATGGACGCGGCTTGCAGGTGAAGGAGCCCAGCGGGCAGGACGAACCGCTGCCGTCCGGCGTCGTCATGCCGGCATGCCCGGGGTTGCCGGCCTCGGCACGCCCGCCGATCAAAGCAAGGGCGGCGGCGACCGCCAGCAGGCGGCGTGGAGGGAGCTTGCGCGTCACAGTGAAAACCCGGCGGTCGTGAGGGCGGTAACGCTAGCAGAAACACCCCTGATCAGGCAGGCAGCGGATGCCGCCGGGGGCAATGAGGATTCAGTCATGGGTGGAGCCGGACAGGTCAAAAGCGCGTAGGAATGACGGGCTGAGTTGAGCCCCGAGCAGTAGCGGTATGCCGCTGCTCGGCCACCGCGCCGCCGTTCAGCGGCAATTGGTACCGCCATCATGCCAAGGGTACCTACGTATGCGTAGCGTGTCGCAGCGTGCTGTTCGGCGCGGACAGCAAATACGATTCCGGTTCCGGCTGGCCCAGCTTCTGGCAGCCGCTGATCCCGGTCGCCCGGCGCAATTGCGACGACCACAGCGACGGCACCCATCGCATCGAGGTGCGCTGCGCGCATCGCGATTCCCATCTGGGGCACCTGTTTCCGGATGGCCCGCGGGCCACCGGTCTGCGCTACTACATCAATTCGATGGCGCTGGATTTCGCGCCGGAGTGAGGCTTGTCCTTGGGATCATCCCTGATCGCCGAGTCGAGCGGACAGCCCATGGCCGCACTCTCGGCTCAGTCCATCAATGCCTCGACATGTGCCGCCGCGCTGGCCGCCAGCGCGGCGAGGTCGTAGCCGCCCTCCAGGGTGGAAACCAGTCGCCCGCCTGCATGGCGTTTCGCCAGGTCCACCAGCTTCGCCGTGATCCACGCATAGTCCTCGCTGCCGAGGCAGAGATTGGCCAGCGGATCGCGCTGATGTGCGTCGAAACCCGCAGACACCAGCACCAGCTGCGGCTTGAACGCGTGCAGCCGCGGCAGCAGATCGCCTTCCCACAGTTCGCGGAACAGGTAGGGACCGTCGCCGGCCGAGAGTAGCCGGTTGAGGATGTTCCCGTGGCCACGCTCGTTCGGTTGGCCGGTACCTGGATACAGCGGCATTTCGTGGCTGGAGGCGAACAGCACGCGCGGCTCGCGCCAGAAGATGTCCTGCGTGCCGTTGCCGTGGTGCACGTCGAAATCGGCGATGGCGATGCGTTTCACGCCGTGCGCCGCCAGCGCATGCGCGGCGGCCACCGCCACGTTGTTGAACAGGCAGAAGCCCATCGCCGATTCGCGCGTGGCGTGGTGTCCCGGTGGGCGCACCGCGCAGAACGCGCGGTGCACTTGGCCGCCACCAAACACCGCATCCACCGCGGCCGCCGCGGCGCCAGCCGCGCGCAAGGCGGCTTCGGCAGAGCCTGGCGACAGCACGGTGTCGTCGTCCAGTCGCTGTACGGCGCCCTCGGGCACGGCAGCGAGCATCCGCTCGACATGGGCGGCGGTGTGCACGCGCAGCAGTTGCTCGCGGCTGGCGCGGGGCGCTTCCACGCGGTCCAGTGCGGCAAAGCGATCGTGGTCGAGCGCGCGCAGCACGGTTGCGAGGCGCGACGGCGCCTCGGGATGCCCGGGGCCGTTGTGGTGATGCAGGCAAGCGGAGTGCGTGTACAGCCGCAGCATACGGAGGCCTCAACCGGCGGAAGGCTTGCGCCGCCGCTCGTGCTGCCAGAGGACTTCGCCATGGCCGCCGCCGCGCGCCAGCACACGGCATAGCACGAACAGCAGGTCGGAAAGGCGGTTGAGGTAGCGCTGCGCCTGCGGGCGTACCTCCGGCTCCGCGCGGCGCAGCGCGATCACCTCTCGCTCCGCGCGGCGGCACACGGTGCGCGCCAGATGGCAGCAGGAGGCCGCCATGCCGCCGCCGGGCAGGATGAAATCCTTCAGCGGTGGCAGTGGTTCATTGAAGCCGTCGAGCACGCTCTCCAGCCGCGCGACGTCGACGTCCTCGATCATCGCCATGCCCGGGATGCACAGCTCGCCGCCGAGGTCGAACAGCTCGTGTTGGATCTGCGTCAGCGCCTCGCGCACCGCTGCGTCGACGCCATCGCTGGCGAGCACCATGCCGATCGTACTGTTGAGCTCGTCCACCGTACCGTAGGCGGCGACTCGCGGCGAATCCTTCGAAACGCGCGAACCGTCGCCGAGGCCGGTGGAGCCGTCGTCGCCGGTGCGCGTGTAGATTTTCGAGAGGCGGTTGCCCACGTCAATGCTGCATCTGGCCGCCATGCTGCGGGGCGCGCGACAGTTGCGTCGCCAGCACGTGCGTCGCGGCGCCGAGCCCCGCGTAGAGGGCGGTGCCCTCGAGGAAAGGCAGGTACCAGTCGCCGAGGTTGGCGAACCACGCGCCGAAGCTGCGTGGTGACGGCACGTTGGCGCTGATCCAGTAGAAACTGCCGTTGGAGATCAGGTAGCAGGCGCCTTCCGCAACCAGCAGTGCGGCAACCGCGAGACCGAGCGTGCGCAGGTCGAAGCCGGACTCCTGCTTAGCCAGCCAGCTGCCGCCCAGCCACAGCGCGCCGTAGGACGGCACCAAGAACCAGTAGGCCGCCGATACGCAGTAATGGTTCCAGAAGTCGATGCCTTGGCCGCTGATGACGAAGTAGTCCACCAGCACCGCTTCGGCCATCAGCAGCGGAAAGGCCCAGCGGCCCTGGCCGCGCAGCCAGAAGCCGGCGAGGAAGAACACGCCCCAGGACGCGTCCCACAGCGCATGGTGCAGCAGCGAGGGATGGAAGCGGGTGAAGCCCATCACCAGGGCCAGGGCCAGAAGAATGGCCAGGCGTCGGGCCGTTGTCGTTGCCATGTGTACTCCGTGCAGCTCGCGGGATTCAGACGCACAGTTTAGCCCAAGACCCCGCTTGCGATCCCCGCGACGTGCCCTGGTCCTCACCCATCATCGGGACCATCCGTGGACCGCCAGCCGGAGGAGCTGCAGTCAGCGAGGCGTGATGGCGCGTATCATGCTGCGCATGAATCCCTCCGCATCCCCTGCCGTCGGCAGCGTGCTGATCGTGGGCGGCGGCCTGGTCGGTGCCAGCCTCGCCATCGCGCTGGACGCTGCCGGCATTGCTGCCACCCTGGTCGAAGCCGCTGCGCCGCGCATCGACGCCCAACCCAGTTACGACGAGCGTAACCTCGCGCTGGCACGTGCCACCGTCAACGGACTGGCTGCGATCGGCGTGTGGCCCCATGCAGCGGCGCAGGCCACGCCAATCCGGCATATCCACGTCAGTCGCGCCGGCGAGTTCGGCAGCGCGCGCATCGATGCGGCGAAACATGGCGTCGACGCGCTGGGCTGGACCTTGCCCGCCCGCGAACTGGGCGCGGCTCTGCTGCGCCGGCTGGAAGCCTGCACGCGTTTGACCCGGCTCGCGCCCGCCCGGCTGGAAGCGCTGGAAAGGCTGCCCGAGGGCTGGCGCGCGCGCGTTCGCACGGAGGAGGGTCAGCGCAAAGTCGACGCCACGCTGCTGGTGGGCGCCGACGGCACCGAGTCGTTGGTGCGCATACGCCTCGGCATCGAGGCCGAACGCTACGACTACGAGCAGACCCTGTTCGTTGCCACCGTCAAGCCCGAGCGCGTGCATGCGAATCGCGCCTTCGAGCGCTTTTCGGACCAGGGTCCGGTGGCTCTGTTGCCTCTTGCGCAGGGGCGCTGCGGGCTGGTGCTCACCGTGCCCGCCGAACACGCCGACGCGGTGGCGGCGATGGACGACGATGCCTTCATCGCACTGGCGCAGCACCGCTTCGGCTGGCGACTGGGTCGTCTCGACCGGCCTGGCCGACGCCATCCATACGCGATCAGGCGCGTCGCCGCGCGGCAACTCGTCGGCCCCCGCGCGGTGCTGGTCGGCAATGCGGCGCAGACCGTGCATCCGATCGGTGCGCAAGGCTTCAACCTCGGCCTGCGCGACGCGCTGACCCTGGCCGAGATGGTGGCTGCGGCGGAGGATCCGGGCGCACCCGGACTGCTGGAGCACTACGCTGCGCGGCGCGCGGCCGACCGCGAGGGCACCATGGTGATGAGCCACGGGCTGGTGCGCCTGGCCTGCCTCGAGCAGCCGTTGCTCGCGCCGCTGCGTTCGCTGGCGCTGCTTGCCCATGACCGCCTGGCCCCGTTGCAGGAACGTCTGGCCCGGCACGGCATGGGCTTCCGTGGCGAGCCGCCGCATGCGGTGCTGGAGCGTCTGCCATGAATGCCGTTGCCGAGCGCCGCCGCGCGCCCGCACTCGACGTCGCCGTGGTCGGCGGCGGCATGGTGGGTGCCGCCGCCGCGCTGGCCATGGCGAAAGCCGGTTTCGCCACCGCCCTGCTGGAGTCGCGTGCGCCGCAGCCGTGGAGTGTGGCCGACGAAGTCGATCTGCGCGTGGTTGGGCTAGCGCCATCGTCAATCGCATTGCTGGATGAACTGGGAGTCTGGAAGACCATTCGCGATGCGCGCTCCGGCCCCTATGCGCACATGCACGTTTGGGATGGCGAAAGCGGCGCGGCCATCGACTTCGATGCCGCAGCCGAAGGCCGCGACCTACTCGGCTACATCGTCGAGAACAACCTGGTGCAGTGGACGCTTTGGCAGGCGCTGGAAGTCGCCGGCGTGCGACGCCTGTGCCCGGCCGAAGTGCGTGGGATCGATTCGCGCGAGGACCGGGTGACGCTGAAGCTCGCGGATGGCGAGAACCTGTCCGCACGCCTGGTGGTGGCAGCCGACGGCGCGGCTTCGCCGCTACGTGGCGTGGCAGGCATCGCCACGCGCGGCCACGACTACGCGCAGCGCGCGGTTGTGGCGCACGTGGTTACCGAGCGGGCGCACGAGCGCACGGCGTGGCAGCGCTTCCAGCCCACCGGCCCGCTGGCCCTGCTGCCGCTGGCGGACGGGCGAAGCTCGATCGTCTGGTCGCTGCCCGACTACGAGGCACAGCGCGTGCTGGCGCTGGACGATGCTGCCTTCATGCAGGCGCTGGGCGTCGCCAGCGATTTCCGCCTCGGCCGCGTCGTGTCCACCACGAAGCGCGCCGCTTTTCCGCTCCGGCTGCAACTGGCGGAGAGCTACCAAGCCGAGCGCCTGGTGCTTCTGGGCGATGCGGCACACGCCGTGCATCCGCTGGCCGGGCAGGGCGTGAACTTGGGGCTGCGCGACGTGACGGAGCTGCGCGGCGTGCTGGTCGAGGCGCGGACCGCCGGCCGTGATTTCGCTGCGCCGCACGTGCTGCGCCGCTATGCGCGCCGCCGGCGCAGCGCCGACACGCTGGATGCGCGTGGCTTCGACACGCTGGCGCGCATCTACGCGTGGCAGGCGCCGCCACTGGTCGCCGCGCGAGGGCTCGGCGTGTGCCTGCTCAATTGTTGGTTGCCGCTTAAGCGGCAGCTTGCGCGGCACGCCGCCGGACTTTGATGCCTTGGTCTTTGCGTTCGTCTGCGAGAGCGAAAGTTGGACGGGTGGCCACCCTTGGCCGCACTTTCAGGCAGATGCGATCATTCCTGATCGCTAAGATCACCTGGGCGGCCATCCATGGCCGCACTCCTCAAAAACAACTGCCGCTTTCAGTCGGGTCTTGCTGCCAATCAGGTTCCATTTGAGGGAGGGTTCCGCCATGCGCCACATCCGTTGTCTCGCCGCATTCCTACTCGCCGGTTTCGCCCTGGCCGCACATGCGAAGATGGTGCAGCGCCCGGTGGAATGGACGCAGGGCGGCACGCGCTTCCACAGCGTGCTGGTCTACGACAATGCCAGCAGCGCGAAGCGCCCCGGTCTTGTGATGGTGCCGAACTGGTATGGCATCAACGACGAGGCGATTAAGAAGGCGGAGATGATCGCGGGTAAGGATTACGTGATCCTGCTCACCGACATGTACGGCGCCACCGTGCGTCCGCAACTGGACAATGCCGCGCAGGCACAGGCTGCCGTGAAGCCGTTGTACGCGGACCGTGCGTTGATGCGTGCGCGCATCAACGAGGCGCTGGCGCAGCTCAGGGCGCAGGCCAAGGATGCGCCGATCGACACGGCGAAGCTCGCCGCAATCGGCTTCTGCTTCGGTGGTGCGGCGGTGCTCGACCTCGCCCGCAGCGGCGCAGACGTCGCCGCCGTGGTGTCCTTCCACGGCGACCTTTCCACCGACAATCCTTCGATGGCCAGGCACATCAAGGCCAGCGTGCTGGCGATGAACGGCGCCGACGACACCTGGACGATGAAGGACGCCGACAAGTTCATGGACGAGATGCGCCAAAGTCCCGCCGACTGGCAGTTCGTGGTGCTGGGCCATGCTGTGCACTGCTTCACCGAAGTCGGCGAGAACTCGCCGGGCTGCAAGTATGACGCGAAGGCGGCGGCGCGTTCGTATCGTCTGATGCATGCGTGGCTGGACGAGGCGTTCGCCGGGCGGGGTTGAGTGCGTCGCGGGGGTGGGTCAGAAGGTCGGAATCTCTACCGGCTGATGGCCCTGTTATCGGGGGTGGGTCACAGTAACTCCGGACTCTAAACCAACCCGCTACTCAAGGCGGGGGGACGTCGTCGCCAAGGCAGACCGGATAAAGAAGAACAACCTTGGGCGCAGGAAAATTGATGCCCGCAAGAAAACAACGCAGAAGCGGCTTCGCACCATCGTCTATCAGGCAGCGCACTCGATCGTTGACAAGGCAGCCATCGTCGCTTCTGAAGATTGGACCGCCGTGATCGCATCAAAGCATCCATGGAAGCGGTTCAATCGAAGGATGAGTGCATGGGCCAAAGGCGTTTTGGCCGAAGCTCTGGACTCTGTATGTGAGCAGCGTGGCGCCAGGCATACCTTGGTGAATGGTGCTTATACGTCGCAAACGGACTCGACCAACGGCTTGCT
>DAIDKO010000102.1 GCA_027450005.1 Rhodanobacter sp.
CAGGCCAGCGCTTTGCCTTCGGCTTCCTCCAGATTCGCAGTCGCCCACGACACCCTTGCCGTTCGGCTAACTCTTCCCCTTGCCGGCCGAGTAGAGGACTTTCACCTCCAAGTAAGTGCGCCCTGCCGGGCGCACCCAAAAAAAAAAAGCCCGGCTTGCGCCGGGCTTTTGTTACGCTGCGACCAATCCCGTCACTGCTGAACCTGCAGCTCCACGCGGCGGTTCTGCGCGCGACCCGCATCGGTGCTGTTGTCGCCGATCGGGTCGTTCTCGCCGTGGCCGATCGGTCCTTCGAGACGGCTCGCATCGATGCCGTGGCTGGTCAGGTAGTCGTACACGATCTGCGCACGACGCTCCGACAGCGCCTGATTGTAGGCCTCGGTGCCCTTGCTGTCCGTGTAACCTGCCACCGTCACGTGCACGTCCGGGTAACGCTTCAGCGTATCCACCGCCTGGTCCAGAATAGCGATCGAATCCGACGTCGGCACCGCCAGCGCCTTGCCGATTTCCGACGCGTGCACTTGGCCCTTCTTCGGGAAGTCGAACTTGAAGTTCACGCCACGTAGGTCGATCACCACCTTTTGCGGGGCCGGCGCTTCCTGCACCGGGGCCGGCGCAGGCGCCGGTGCAGGCGCAACCGGAGCCGGCGCAGGCGCCGCCGGCACCGCGCCGAAGCGCGACACGATGCTGAGGCCCAAGAACCAGTCGCCGTAGCCGTTCTTAGTCCGCTGGCTTACGTTATCCCAGTCATAGCGGTAGCCGCCTTCCACGCGGACGTCTGAGCTTTCCGCGATCGCCTTCGACAAGCCCAGACCCAGCTCGGCCGCCGGGGCCCAGCCGCTGTTCATCGCGTTCTTGTGGTAGCTGCCCATCACGCCGCCCAGCAAGTACGGACGCCACCCATTGCTGCCGTAATAGTAACGCGCGGCAACACCCACCGTATTGCTCGCCCAGGAACCGCCGTGATCAGCAGTGCGCTTCGTGCGGTCCGTAAATAGGTCCAGCGACAGGTTCGGCGTGAAGAACTTGCCCACGCCCAGACCATAGTAGAACTGACGGCTGCGCGTATTGCGGTCGGTGTCGTTGTAGTAACCGCCGATGGTGGGCGCAATGTACCAACGATCGTCGAAGCCGTTCGGCCACGCCGGCGCCGCTGCGCTGTCGCTGCTGCCCGTGCTCGCCGTGCTGTCCTGCGCATGAACCGCACCAGCACCAGCCAAGGCCAGGGCAACCATGAAATAAAGGCCCTTGTGCTTCATCAGGTCTCTCCTCGTCAAAATTTGGTTTCGCGTTCGCCACGCGCCAATTGGGGATGGGGCTGCGTGTGCTGCTTTTTCTGTGTTCAGCTTGTAACGCCTGCAACTTGGCGCCTGTGCTCTGCAAGCTGTGACGAGTGTAGCAAAATCGTTAAGTCGATCGTACGGGCCGCAGGGCAGCTTTTGCACTGGCCAGTACACTATCGTTCAGGGTCGATGGATTGACCTTGCTTTGTTTGCGTCGCGCATTGGCCGAATTGGCACACTCAAAAGCCCGGCTTGCGCCGGGCTTTTGAGACATCGTCCGCGGCCCAGCTCTTGCGCGTGCCGACATCGGGGGCGTGATGGTAGGCGCGCAGCGAACCATTGTCGATCCAGCTGTGCGAAATGGTGGTGACGATCTGGTCTCGGTCGCTGCCCGGCACCGCCGTGGCAATCGCGGTGGAGGCCAGCCGCACCAGGATGACGTGGTCGTGGCCCACGCGGCTGAAGCTGGTGCTCAGCGCGTAGCAACCATGGGTCTCGTGCGCCTTGATGGCCCGGCCGAGCACGCCGCGTACGGTCGGCGCCGTGCCACCCTCGCGCCAGACCTTGCGGGCGAGGTAGTCGGCCACGGCGATGACGGCGCCAAGGTTGTCGGACGGGTGGCCCCACTTGGCCGCGAGCCGGGTATCGTTGAAATCGAGCGAGCGGATCTGCGTGCCGATGGCGAACGCGACCTGCGCCGGATCCAGCTCTTGGCTGGCACGCACGCGCCAGCCGCCATCGTGGCGCCAGGCGCAAGCGGACCGAGATGGTTGACGCATTCGGGAAACTTCATCACCCGCATCGCGTCGGCCAGTGAATCGAGCAGCACATAGCGGGCGGTGTCGAATGCCTCCGTGGAATCGATGCGGGCATTCGACCAGACAGTCGGCGATGTCGACCATCGGCTGGTCGGGGGGACGGCCGCCGGGCCGAGCGCGTGTCGTGATTGCTCATCGGTCGCCTCCCACTAGCAGGCTTGCCGCAACACCGCGGCACTTCACATGTATCGACTGGATGCATCCACGGATGAGCTTACGCGAGCGCCGTCACGACGACGGCGGGAAGGCAACGGCACGGTGGCTGCCTCATCCTGCGGGCACGCGCACCCAGCCCTCCATCAGCACGCGCGCACTGCGGCTCATCATGGCTTTAGTTACCGTCCAACCGCTGTCGAGACGGGCTGCCTCGGCACCCACGCGTAAAGCGCCCGAGGGATGGCCGAAGCGCACTGACTGGCGTTCGCCTCCACCCGCCGCCAAGTTCACCAGCGTGCCGGGGATAGCTGCGGCGGTGCCGATAGCTACTGCCGCCGTACCCATCATGGCGTGATGCAGCTTGCCCATCGACATAGCACGCACCAGCAGGTCGATGTCGCCGGCCTTCACGTGCTTGCCGCTCGATGCGACGTAGTCAGCCGGCTTTGCGACGAACGCTACCTTGGGCGTGTGCTGGCGCATGGCGATCTGGTCCAGCGACTGGATCAGCCCCATGCGCAGCGCGCCGTGCGCACGGATCGTCTCGAACATCGCCAACGCCTTGTCGTCGCTGTTGATGACGTCCTGCAGTTCGGTGCCGGTGTAGCCGACCGCCGAAGCCTCAACGAAGATGGTCGGAATGCCGGCGTTGATAAGGGTCGCCTTGAGCGTACCGAAGCCCGGCACCTGCAGGTCGTCGACCAGATTGCCGGTGGGGAACATAGCGCCGCCCGCGCCCTCTTCCTCCGCTGCCGGGTCCATGAACTCCAACTGCACTTCGGCCGCGGGGAAGGTCACGCCATCGAGTTCGAAATCGCCGGTTTCCTGCACCTGGCCCTCGGTCATCGGCACCTGGGCGACGATGGTCTTGCCGATGTTGGCCTGCCAGATGCGCACGGTGGCGATGCCGTCGCGCGGCACGCGTGCCGGATCGACCAGCCCGCCAGCGATGGCGAACGGGCCCACCGCCGCCGACAGGTTGCCGCAGTTGCCGCTCCAGTCGACGAAGGCCTTGTCGATCGCCACTTGGCCGAACAGGTAATCCACGTCGTGGTCCGGCCGGGTGCTCCTGGACACGATCACCGTCTTGCTGGTGCTGGAGGTGGCGCCGCCCATGCCGTCGATCTGTTTGCCGTAGGGATCGGGGCTGCCGATCACGCGCATCAGCAAGGCATCGCGCGCAGCGCCCGGCACCTGCGCCGCCTCCGGCAGGTCCTGCAGGCGGAAGAACACGCCCTTGCTGGTGCCACCACGCAGGTAGGTGGCGGGGATGCGGATCTGTGCAGCATGCGACATGGGAATCTCCGGAAGTGCCCGCGGCCGCCTCAAAACAAGCCGGGCTGCGTGGCGGGGGGATCGATTTCAGGCAGTAATGGCCAGCGGCCGATGATGTCGTAACGGTACGGATGGCCGCCGCCGATGGCGAGACACAGCTCGTCGATGGTCCAGGCGACCGGTGGATCGAGCACGATCTTGTCCAGCGGCTCGCGTGCGCAGTAGCTCAGGGTCATGTGCGGCGTCACACCGGTGGCGATGTGACCGAATCCTGCTTGCACGAGGCGGCGCTGAATCTCCTGCAGCAAGGCGGTAAACGCCTTCGGCACGCCACGTGCACGCATCGTCCAATGAATCCGGCCCGGCACGCCGACCGCCCCCTCGATGCGGTTGAAATGCAGCGTGCACGAGGCCGCTGAAACGGATGCGCCCACCCGCAGCAACGCCGCACAGTCTTCATTGGTCGGCAAAAAGATGCGCTCGGAAAACGACTGATGCAGGTTCGCCAGCGCAAACAGGGCGCTTC
>DAIDKO010000103.1 GCA_027450005.1 Rhodanobacter sp.
GTGCACCAAGCCCGCCTTGCCGCAACAACGCAGTGCGCCGCTGTCGGGACTTCGCTTGCCGCCAGAGCAGACAGCGAAGCCGACGACGCACCCATTCGTCCATGGTTTGCCACGCCATCCGGCTCTCACTCAGCCGGAAGTACCCCGCCCATCCCCGCAGTACGGGATTCAATGTTGCGATGGTGTGGGTCAGACTGCGCCCGCGACCTTGCCGCAATAGCTCGCGGACGTGCGCGCGCAGCCTCGCCTCGCTTTCCTTGGCGAACTTCAACCGGATCGTGCCCACCGCCGTCATGGTGTACCCGAGGAACTTCCGTTCCCACGGGCGGGCACAGGCACGCTTCGCTTCGTTGACCTGCAGCTTCAGCCGCCTTTGCAGGAAGGCTTTCATCTGCGCCAGGACCCGCTCGCCGGCCACCTTGCTTCGGACGTAGATGTTGCAGTCGTCAGCGTAGCGGCAGAAGGCGTGTCCCCGCCGCTCCAGTTCGCGATCCCAGTCCGTGAGCAGGAGGTTTGACAGCAGCGGCGACAGCGGGCCGCCTTGAGGCGTCCCTGTGCTCCGCGCCTCTTCCACCCCGTCGCGCATCAGGCCCGCTTCCAGATAGCGGCGGATCAGCTTGAGTACCCGTTCGTCACCCACATGCCACGCTACCCGCGACATCAGGATGTCGTGGTTCACGCGGTCGAAGAACTTCTCCAGATCCAAATCCACCACCCAGCGACGGCCTTCCTGTACGTACTGTTTGGCGGCCTTCACGGCTTGATGAGCGTTCCGTCCAGGACGGAAGCCATAACTGGATCGGGAGAATGTGGGTTCGACGATCGGTTGAAGGACTTGCAACAGCGCTTGCTGGATCAGTCGATCCAGCACCGTCGGAATGCCCAAGGTGCGCACCCCGCCCGAGGGCTTGGGGATGTCCACCGCACGCACCGCCGCCGGCAGATAATTCCCTGCCAGTAGCGCTGTTCGGATGCTGGGCCAGTGCTCTTTCAGCCAGCCTTTCAACGATCCTGCCGTCAGGCCATCGACCCCCGGCCCGCCACCGTTGCGCACCACCCGCTGGTACGCTGCCCAGACATCGTTGCGTTCCACCACGGCTTCCATCAGCCGTGGCAACCCCGCGTTCGTTTGCCCGACGTCTGCCGTGACCGGCTCAGCACCCCACGACCTGCCCTCGGGATACTGTCCCGATCCTCGGTCTGTGGCCCCGGTTTCCCGAGCTTCTGCGTCGTCGTCGATCATCGAAGTACGTCGTCCTACTGGCGGCCCCTCGTGTTCGGCCCTTCGGTCGTACCGCACCTACTATGGCCTCGGCTGACTTCTCGCTCCGTCTTTCAACGTCGCCCTTTCAGGCGTGAGGCGAGTTCTCCCCGGGTATGACGCACCTGCCTTCCCGCTTATGCCTGTCGGATATACGCCACGTCGTCTGTGCAAGTACCGGGCTTTAGCCATCTTTGCTGCCTCACCCCGACGCGTCGCCTCGTATCCGCTTCCTGTTCGTCAGGCCAGCGTTTTGCCTCGGGCTTCCTCCAGACGGTCGGTCACCCTTCCGCCCTTGCCTCTGGCTAACTCTTCCCCTTGCCGGGTGAGTAGAGGGCTTGCACCTCCTAGCAGGTGCGCCCTGGCGGGCGCACAAAGAAAACCCGCCGGATCGCCGGCGGGTTTTCTCGTCGTCCTGAGGTTTCCGGACAATCAACCAGCCGGTGCCTTACCTGCGGCATCAGCCTTCTTCGAGGCCTTCTTCATGGCCTTCTTGTGGTGGCTGTGGTGCTTGCTCGACTCGTGCATGGCGCTCTTGTGCATCGTGCTCTTGTGCATCGTGCTCTTGTGCATGGCGCTCTTGTGCATGGCGCTTTTGTGCATGGCGCTCTTGTGCATGGCGGACGCAGGTGCGGCAGTCTGCGGAGCGCTGGAAGGGGCCGCCTGCTGGGCAAACACGGAAGCGGACAGGGCCATTCCGGCGACGAGCAGGGAAGCAATCGCGAACTTGCGCATGATGGCGAACCTCGATGATTTTTTGTGTATCGCGAGCCCGGCCGGAACCCGGCATCACGGGAAGCGCGACGGGGGACACGATAGCAGCACAACGGGCATACCGGGACTGAACGAAACGACCTCGCAACACGCTGTTCCGATCGCGGATATCTCCGCTTCAGCTTGCGCGTTTCAGAGCCCGAAACGTGCCGGCGCGTAGGGACGAGGATCGATCGCCGGCGTGCCGCTACACAACTGCTCAGCCACCAGTTCGCCGGTGGCAGCCGACATGCTCACTCCCAGCATGCCGTGCGCGGTGGCAAGGTGCAGATTGGCCCAGCGCGTGCTCGGGCCGATGATCGGCACCTCGTCCACGCTCATCGGCCGCCAACCCCACCATTCCTCCAGTTGCTGCAACCCCTCCGGCTCGTGCAGCGAGGTCGCCGCACCTCGGCGCAGGGCGTCCAGGCGCGCGCGATTGAGGCCTTCGGCATAGCCGGAGAACTCCATCGTGCTGCCCAGCCGGTAGCCGTCGGCCCAGGTGGTGACGCACACCTGTGCCTCGCGCAGCACCAGTGCGTGGCGGGGCGCGCGCGCGGGCTTCGTGTAGGTGATCGAATAGCCCTTGCCTGGCTGCATCGGCAACCGCAGGTCCAGCGCGCACGCGAGCAGCGGCGACCACGCCCCCAGCGCCAGCAGCACGTGCTCGCCAGTGAACGCACCGCGCGAGGTGCGCACCTGCTCGATGCGCCGGCCATCAGTGGCGAAACCCTCGATCCGTGCGCCGCACTCGATCACGCCACCCAGTTCCTGCACGCGTCGCGCGAGCTCGGCCGCGTAGCGGTCCGGCCGCAGCCGCGCGTCGCCGGGATGAAACAGGCCACCGCTCACGCCGGGCTTCAGCGCCGGCTCCATCGCCTGAACCGCGTCGCCGTGCAGTCGCTGCACCTCGACGCCAAGACGGTCAAGCACAGCGGCGTGATGACGCTCGTCGGCGGCCAGCAGTTTCGCCGTGCGGTACACGTACAACTCGCCTTCCTCCGCGAACTCGCAATCCAGCCCCTCCTCGCGTACCAGTTCGCCGAGGCGGCGGCGCGAGCGCTGCAGGATCGCCGAGCGCGCCGCGGCGGCATGCCAGAAGTCGGTCCAGTTGCAGTGCCGAGCAAAACCCAGCAGCCAGCGCAGGCGCGGACCGTCGAGGCGCGGATTGATGTAGAGCGGGGCATCGGCCCGTAGCATCGAGCGCAGGGCCACGCCCAGCGTGCCAGGCATCGCCAGCGGCGCGGCATGGCTGGGGGTGATCGTGCCGCAGTTGCCATGCGAGGCGCCACAGCCCGGCGTACCCTGCTCCAGCACGCGCACCGCCGCGCCCTTGCGCAGCAGGTGCAGGGCGCAGGCGAGGCCGATCACGCCGCCGCCGAGTATCAGTACGTCTCCGCGAGTCGTATCCATCCGGCTATTGTAGCCGCCTGCTGCGTCGCGTCATGCGCGCATCGCGTGCAGCGCGCACCATGCGAGTCGCCTCTTCCCCGAAGGCGCCACTATGCCAGCCCGAGTCGCCTTTTGTGCATGCTTGATTGCACTCGCGCTGCTGGCCTGCTCCGGTGCTGCCGCGCAGTCGTTCGACCATTCCGCACGGAAACTGCTGCGGGCCATGGAACGGGCGCCAACCACGCTGGCGCGCTACCAGTACCTCATCTGGAAAGAGCCGTCACTGTCCCCGCGCGACCAGTTGCTGGCGCTACAGTTCATGGCCTTCTCGCAGAACGAGCTCGGGCTGTACGACCAGGCCGTCTTCGGCTTTCCGCTGAAGAACACCTTGCCCGAGGACCTCAAGCTGCCGACGCCCGCGGAGTGGAAGTCGGCGGATGCTGTCGACATGATCACCGCACTCGCGGCGCAACGGCGCATCGTGATGGTCAACGAGGCGCACCACGACGGGCACACGCGGCTACTCACGCTGGAACTGCTGCCGCGGCTGCGTGCGCTGGGCTTCACTTACTTCGCCGCCGAGGCGCTGGGCAACAACGATCCCAACCTCGCCAGGCGTGGCTATCCGGAGCGCAAGAGCGGCACCGAATACCTACGCGACCCTCTGTACGGCGCGATCCTGCGCGAGGCGATACGGCTGGGCTTCACCCTGGTCCCCTACGACAATGCGCTTACCGGTCAGGCGCGCGAAACCGCGCAGGCCGAGGCCCTGTACCGGCGAGTGTTCGCCAAGGACCCGAACGCGCGACTGTTCGTGCACGCCGGCTATGCGCACATCGACAAGGCGCCGGGCCGCTTGGGCGAATGGCATCCGATGGCGATGGAACTGGAGCGGCTCACCGGCCTGGTGCCGCTCTCCATCGACCAGACCGATTTCCTCGAAACCGGTCTGAATGCCTCGGACACCTACCACCGACTCGCGCGAGCCTTTCCCTCCGACAAAGCCGAGATCCTGCTGAGCCGCCGGACCGGCCAGCCATGGAGCGCGCGACCAGCGGCCTACGATGCCGATGTCATCCTGCCGCCCACCCTGAACATCAATGCCTTTGGCAAATACAAATACGGCTACCGGCTCAACGACGAACCGGTCGGCATGCCACACGTCCTCGAGCACAACGAAATGCAGCGACCAAGCTGGCTCTCGCTGGGCGGTAAACGTCGCCCCTACCCGATCGACACGGCGCTGTGCCGGGGTTCCATCCCCTGCGTCGTCGACGCGTACTACTCCGGCGAGCCAAACGACGCCACTGCCGCCGACCGCTATGCCTTCATGGGGCCCAGCGAGACGAGCAAGCTCTACCTGCGCCCCGGTGCGTACCGGCTGCGCGCCAGCGACAGCGATGGCCACACCTTGTCGGAGAGCATCATCCGGATCGCACCACCCTGACTTTTGCACAGCAAAGATTACAAGCGTAGTCTTTTACTAACTACGAGCGTAATCCTTTGCAGGTGCAGCCATGTCCGACCAGATCCCCGCGATCAGCGAAGCCGAAAGCCGCGTGATGGAAGCGCTGTGGCGCAAGGCGCCGCAGCGTTCGGAGGACATCGTCGCCGCCGTGCAGCAAGCCAACGACTGGCACGAGAAAACCATCCGCACCCTGCTCGGCCGCCTGCTCGGCAAGGGCGCGGTGAGCGCCGAGAAGGAAGGCAGGCGCTACCTGTACTCGCCCACGCTGCGCCGCGAACAGTGGCAGTGGCAGGAAAGCCGCAGCCTGCTCGATCGCGTGTTCGGCGGCCGGCTCAGTCTGCTGCTGGCGCACTTCAGCGAACACGAGAAGCTGGGCGCCAAGGACATCGCCGAATTGCGCAAGCTGCTGGACGCCATCGAAAAGAAGGGGCGCTGAGATGGACGCTCCATTGCTGCGCGACCTGTTGCTGGTCACGGTGGCGCTGGCGACCGTGCTGCTGGCGCGCCGCCCCGTACGGATCGGCTTTGGCGCTGGCCCCGCCTTCGGCCTGTGGCTGCTGCCCGAACCGGCCGCCGCACCGCCCTGGCTGCCCGCACTGCGGGTGCACTGGCTAGCGCTGCCGGCGATCCATGTGCTGCCCGGCGCCATCGCGTCGGGTGCCGGCGACTCCAAGGTCGTCGCACCCGCAACCTGGCCGTACCGGTTCTGGCTGGCCGGTGCGATTGTCATGACGCTGCGGTTGGTCGTGCATTACCTGCGCCTGCGTCGCCAGTGCCTCGCCTAGCCACCGGCGATGGTGGAGCAACTGCGGGGCGGACTGGATGGCGTTGATCCGCGACGGTTGCGCCTGCATCCTGCCGGTCCCGCCTTGCTGTGGGCACCGCGCAGCCTGTTGCAGTTGCCGGAAGATTTCCTCGAACGCTCCGATGCCGACGAGCGCCGTCTGGTGCTGCGTCATGACCTCGCCCATCTGCACCGCGGCGACGCGTCGTGGACCCTCATCGGCGAACTGGTTTTCGCGCTGCTGTGGTTCCACCCGATGGCGTGGCTGGCCCGTCCGCGTTTCCGGCTGGACCAAACTGGCCTGCGACGAGCGCGCACTATGCAACGCCCCGCGCGACGAAGCCGGTTATGCCCGAACCCTGCTGCACAGCGCCGGCCTGCCCCGCATGCCTGCGCTGATTCCCTGGCTGGACCCACCAAAACTCGAGGAGCGACTCACCATGATCCAGCGTCATCGTCCCGGCGCAGTGCGCCGTCGCGCAGGCTTCGTCGTGCTCGCCGTATTGCTGGCGGGCGGTGCGTTCGTGGCACAGGCAGCCACGGGTAATCAGGCAAACCAGCGTGCCGCATCCGATCACACCTACAACGCACGCATCCAGCCGCGCTATCCCCCATCGGCGATCAAGACCAAGGAGCAAGGTACCTTCGTACTCGACATCCTGGTCCATCCCGATGGTACCCCCGGAGCGATCACTTACAACGCCAGGCACAGCGACACGGCGTCAGCCGACCTGATCGCGGCGGCCACCCAGGCCGCGAGGCAATGGCGCTTCAGCCGGCAGCTGAAAAATGGCAAGCCTGTCGCGGGCTATGCGCGCGTGCCGGTCACGTTCAATCTCGATTCACTGCCCCAAAAGGCCCGGCAGGCCGGAACCGGCGCAGGAGTTGAGAAAGCGGCTTCAAAACAATCGAAAGCCTTTTGCTTTGAATATGGTTTGTCGGCTTGATAACCTCGGCGTAGTCCACGCCGAGGTTGCCCGGTGAATTCGCCGTCCATCGCCCGATCCGCAGCCGATTCCGCGCGTATCGCACGCTTCGCGCTGCTGGCCGTCGCCCTCGCCCTGCTCGCCGCCTGCGCCAGTGCGCCGCGTCGTGCCACGCCCCTGTCGGCCACCGAATCCGCCCTCGCCAACGAGCCCGCGCGCGCCCCCAGGGGCGAGATCGCCGCCGCCAACGACGTGCTGTTCCGCGCCATGGCACTGGTCGGCACGCCCTACCACTGGGGCGGCAACACGCCGGCCGGCGGCTTCGACTGCAGCGGACTGGTCGACTACATCTACCGCAACGCCACCGGCCTGCAGTTGCCGCGCACCTCGCACGAGATGGCCGACATGGACGTGCGCAAGGTCAGGCGGATGACCCAACTGGTCAGCGGCGACCTAGTGTTCTTCGACATCGACGGCCGCATCAGCCACGTCGGCGTCTACGTGGGCAAGGGCCGCTTCGTGCATGCACCGGACAGCGGCGGCACGGTCCGGCTGGACAATATCGACGGACCGTACTGGCGCAACCATTTCGCCTACGGGCGGCGGGTGCTGGATTGACCGAAGCCCGATCCGGTCTCGACCGGATCGGGCGAGTCGACAAAGCGCAGGAAAGCGCTTTATCGACATAGGTAAAGAGCTTTGCTCTCCGTCGGAAATACCAAGAAACCACATTTCGCGAGCTTGGCCCCCCCGAGCTGGGAGAGTACGCAAACAAAAACGGCGCCCAACGGGCGCCGTTTTCCCTGACCCTTGACCCCGCCAATCAGTGCCCCGCACTACCCGGCGGATGTGCGTGGCCGTGCTGGATCTCTTCCTCGGTGGCGTCGCGCACTTCCTGGATGCTCACGTCGAACGCCAGCGTCTTGCCGGCCATCGGGTGGTTCAGGTCGACGTCGATCGTGCTCATGCCGACCTTGTGCACGGTCACCGCGCGCTGGCCGCCTTCCTTCAGCGCCAGCACGGTGGTCATGCCCGGCTTGAGCTGCTTGGCGTGCTGGAAGTACTTCTTCGGCACACGCTGGATCTGGCCTTCCTGGCGCTCGCCGTAACCGTCGGCCGGCGCGATGGTCGCCGTGATCTCGTCGCCGGCGGCATGGTCTTCCAGTGCCTTTTCCAGGCCCGTGATGAGCTGGCCGTGGCCCAGCAGGATCCACAGCGGCTCGCCGTTGTCGTGCGAGCTTTCCACCTTCTCGCCGTCCACGTGCAGCGTGTAATGCAGCGCGACGACTTTGTCCTTGCCAGCCTTCATTGCCTGTCTCTCGGATGATGCAAAGCGGCGATTCTACCAGCCGTCCCGTCAGGACGCGCGCCTGCCGAAGCCCACGCCGCGCGCTTCCGGCCCCAGCCACACCAGCATCGCCAGCACCACCGCCACCACCGCGATCCACAGCGACATCGCCCAGGCGAAATCACCGCCATGCCGCTGCGCCAGCCAGGTCTGCGCGGTGGCGGTGACGGCGGCGAGCAGGTTGCCCAGCTGGTAGGCGAAGCCCGGCAAGGTGCCGCGCACCCCGTCCGGCGACAGTTCGTTGAGATGGGAAGGCACCACGCCCCAGGCGCCCTGCACCATCACCTGGATCAGGAAGGCGCCAAGGCCCAGCAGCAACAGGGAACCACCATGCATCCACAATGGGATCACCGGGATCGCCAGCAGCGCGGCCACGATCATCGCCTTGCGCCGCCCCACCCGTTCCGACCACGCGCCGAAGAACAGGCCACCCGCCAGTGCGCCGAGGTTGAGCAGCGCCACCAGCACGAAGGCCGCGCCCGAGCCGGTGGGCAGGTGCAGGTTCACCTCCTCGAAGGTGTGGTACATGTCCTGCGAGCCATGGCTGAAAGCATTGAAGGCGCACATCAGCACGATCATGTAGGCGAACAGCTTCCATTGCCCGCGCATCGCCTGCCGCACGTCAACCCGGACGTGCTCGTGCCGCCCGGCCTGCCACACCGGCGACTCCGGCACCTTGCGCCGGATGTACAACACCAGCACCGCCGGCAGCGCACCGACCACGAACAGGCCACGCCAACCGATGGTGTCGACCAGCAGCCAGTTCGCCAGCGCGGCGAGGAAGAATCCGCAGGGGTAGCCGCTCTGCAGCAGGCCGGAGATCAGGCCGCGCGATTTCGGCGGTATCGACTCCATCGCCAGCGAGGCGCCGATGCCCCATTCGCCGCCCATCGCTACGCCGAACAGGAAGCGCAACAGCAGCAGCATGGTGAGCGATGTGGAGAACGCGGTGGCCAGTTCGAACAGCGAGAACAGCACCACGTCCAGCATCAGTATCGGCCGACGGCCGTAGCGGTCCGCCAGCCGCCCGAAGATCAACGCACCCAGCGGCCGTGCCGCCAGCGTGAGGAACAGGCCGTAGGTCACCGCCTTGGTGTCGGTGTGGAATTCCTGCGCCACGCCGACGATCACGAAGGTCAGCAGGAAGTAGTCGAACGCGTCCAGCGTCCAGCCGAGGAAGCTGGCCAGCACGGTGTGGCGCTGCTCGCGGTTCAGCGCGCGCAGGGACGACAGCAGCGACATGATGGGCACTCCGCGGGGCGATGGCGCAGGCTAACACGCAGGCACAGCGCAGCCGGCGCGCATATCGGCTACACTGTACAAGCGGCCTCTCGCCGCCAGCGGCATCGCCGCCCCTTCCCCCTCAAATCGCGACACGGTCCTGCTTGAACGCTCCGGGTTGCACAGGAGTCGTTCCATGTCTTTCGAATCACTGGGCCTTGCGCCCGCGTTGCTGCGTGCGCTCACCGAACAGGGCTACGCCGAACCCACCCCGGTACAGGCCGGCGCCATCCCGCTGGTGCTGCAGGGCCACGACCTGCTGGCGGCCGCACAGACCGGCACCGGCAAGACCGCCGCGTTCGCACTGCCGCTGCTGCACAAGCTGATCGATGCGCCCGCCACCGCGACGCGCCGCCCCCGCGCGCTGGTGCTCACGCCCACCCGCGAACTAGCCGCGCAGATCCTCGACAACGTGCATGCCTACGGCAAGCACCTGCGCATCAGCGCCGCCACCATCTTCGGCGGCGTCGGCATGGGCCCGCAGATCAACGCGCTGCGCCGTGGCGTGGACATCGTGATCGCCACGCCGGGCCGCCTGATCGACCACATGCAGCAGCGCACGATCGACCTTTCCGCCGTCGAGACGCTGGTGCTGGACGAAGCCGACCGCATGCTGGACATGGGCTTCCTGCCGGCACTCAAGCGCATCCTCGGCGCGCTGCCCAGGCAGCGCCAGACCCTGCTGTTCTCTGCCACCTTCGCGCCGGAGATAAAGGCGCTGGCGATGCAGTTCATGCGCGAACCGCGCGAGGTCACGGTGACGCCACCGAATACCGTCGCCGCCCTAGTCAGCCATCACGTGCACCCGGTCGATGCCTCGCGCAAGCGCGACCTGCTGCTGCACGTGCTGAGCCAGGACAGCCGTCGGCAGACGCTGGTGTTCAGCCGCACCAAGCACGGCGCCGACAAGCTGGTGACCTTCCTCAACACCTCGGGCCTGCGTGCCGCGGCGATCCACGGCAACAAGAGCCAGAACGCACGCACCAAGGCGCTCGCGGACTTCAAGAGCAGTCGCATCACCGTGCTGGTGGCCACCGACATCGCCGCGCGCGGCATCGACATCGACCAGTTGCCGATGGTGATCAACTTCGACCTGCCGATGGTGGCCGAGGACTACGTGCACCGTATCGGCCGCACTGGCCGGGCCGGTAGCGAAGGCATGGCGGTGTCGCTTGTCAGCCATGACGAATCCGGCCTGCTGCGCGACATCCGCAAGCTGCTCAAGGACGAGATCGCGGTCGACGACGTAGTCGGCTTCGAGCCCTCCACCCCGCTGCGCCTCGACGCCGGCGCGCCGCGGCCCAAGCAGGGCCAGCGCCAGCCGCGCGCGCCGCAGCGCACGCAGGGCGGGCAGTCGCAACGCGCGTCCGGCCAGGGTGCGTCGCAGGCGCACCGCCCGCACGGCCATGCGCAGAAGCAGGGGGGCGGCGAACACGCCGCCGGCAACCGCAAGCGCCACCACCGGCCGCGTCCCGCCGCCAAGGCCTGATCGCGCCGGCTCAACCGCCCGGACGAATCCGGGCGGTGAGCACGTGGTCTTCCCACACGCCCGCGATCTGCAGGTAGCGCCTGGCATAACCCTCGCGCTCGAAGCCCAGCCGCGCCAGCAGGCGCGCGCTGCGCTGGTTGCGCGGCAAGTGGTTGGCCATCACCCGGTGCAGGCCCAGCTCGCCGAAGGCCCAGTCCAGGCCGGCCTGCAGGGCCTCGTGCATGATCCCCTGCCCTTGCGCACGTGCCGCCACGCCGTAGCCGAGGTGGCAGGCCTGGAATGCGCCGCGCACCACGTTGGCGAACGTGAAGGTGGCGAGGATTTCCGTCTCGCCGCGGTCGAACACCAGCAGCGGATAGCCACGGTCCAGCCGTGCATGTTCGCGCCCCTCGGCGATGGAGCGCAGGCAATGCTCCAGCGTGTAGAACGCTTCCTCGCGCAACGGCTCCCAGGGCGCGAGATGCGCGCGGTTCGCCACGCGGTAGCACAGCAGCTCCGGCGCATTCGCGGCGTCGGCGAGGCGGATGCGGGTGTGTTCGGTAGACAGTCGCGGTGAAGCATCCACGGCCTCAGCGTTCCTGGTCAGTCGGACGCATCAGCACTTCGTTGATGCTGACGTGTGCGGGCCGGCTCACGCAGAACGCGATTGCCTCGGCCACGTCCTGGCTCTGCAGCTGGCGCATGCTGTCGGCCCAGGCATTGAGCGCGTCCTTGGTCGCGGCGTGGCCGATGTGCTCGCGCAACTCGGTAGCCACCGCGCCCGGTTCGATGACGCTGACCCGGATGTTGTCCTTGTAGACCTCGCGGCGCAGCGATTCGGAGAACGCCACCACGCCGAATTTGGTGGCCGCGTAGCCGCCCGCGTTCGGGTTGGCGATGCGGCCGGCGGTGGAGGAGATGTTGACGATGTGGCCGTCGCGCCGCGCCCGCATGCCGGCCAGCGCCGCCTGGGTGGCGGCGATCAGGCCGAGCACGTTGAGCTCCAGCATGCGCCGCCAGCGGCCGAGGTCGGCCTCGGCGATCGGCTCCAGGTACATCACGCCGGCATTGTTGACCAGGATGTCGAGGCGGCCGAAGTGCCGCTCGGTCTCGTGCACGATGCGCTGCGCCTCGGCCTCGTCGCCGAGGTCGGCCACCAGCACCAGCGGCTTGGCGCCGAGTTCGGCGAGCTGCCCCGCCAGTGACTCCAGACGTTCGCGCCGACGCGCGGCGATCGCCACCCTGGCGCCGAGCCGCGCCAACTCCAGCGCGGTGGCCTCGCCGATGCCGGAGGAAGCGCCGGTCACCAGTGCGATGCGGTCTTTCAGTCGGTTCTGCATGTCGATCTCCCGTTGACTGGATGTGCCCACCGCGAGTGCGGTGCGCGCGGACTGTTACAATAACGCCCATTCTCCCGCATGCTGCCGCGCATGCCACCCCGAGGTACCCCATGTCCGCCCCGTCCCACGATTCCGCCCCGGCTGTCGCCGGCTTCGGCGCGCTTGCGCTTTCGCCGGAGGTGCAACGCGCACTCACCGACGTAGGCTACGAATCGCCCTCGCCGATCCAGGCCGCCACCATCCCGCCGCTGCTGGAAGGCCGCGACGTGCTGGGGCAGGCGCAGACCGGCACCGGCAAGACAGCGGCGTTCGCGCTGCCGATCCTGTCGCGCATCGAGCTCAAGCCCGGGAAGCCGCAGGCACTGGTGCTGGCGCCCACGCGCGAACTGGCGATCCAGGTGGCCGAGGCGTTCCAGCGCTACGCCGCGCACCTGCCCGGCCTGCAGGTGCTGCCGATCTACGGCGGGCAGAGCTACGGCCCGCAGCTGCACGCGCTGCGCCGCGGCGTTCACGTCATCGTTGGCACTCCGGGGCGGGTGATCGACCACCTGGACAAGGGCACGCTCGACCTCTCCGAACTGAAGTACCTGGTGCTTGACGAAGCCGACGAAATGCTGCGCATGGGCTTCGTCGACGACGTGGAAAAAGTGCTCGAAGCCACTCAGCCGACCCGCCAGGTAGCGCTGTTCTCGGCCACCATGCCGGCGCCGATCCGCAAGATCGCGCAGCGGCACCTGAAGGATCCGGTGGAGATCGCGATCAAGACGGCCACCACCACCGCGGCGAACATCCGCCAGCGCTACTGGTTCGTCAGCGGCGTGCACAAGCTGGATGCGATGACGCGCATCCTCGAGGCCGAGCCGTTCGACGCGATGATCATCTTCGCGCGCACCAAGCAGGCTACCGAGGAGCTGGCCGAGAAGCTGCAGGCGCGCGGCCTTGCTGCCGCCGCGATCAACGGCGACATCGCCCAGCCGCAGCGCGAGCGGGTGATCCAGCAACTCAAGGACGGCAAGCTCGACATTCTGGTCGCCACCGACGTGGCCGCGCGCGGCCTGGACGTGGAGCGCATCAGCCACGTGCTGAACTACGACATCCCCTACGACACCGAGAGCTACGTGCACCGCATCGGCCGCACCGGCCGCGCGGGACGCAGCGGCGAGGCGATCCTGTTCGTCACGCCGCGCGAGAAGGGCATGCTGCACGCGATCGAGCGCGCTACCCGGCAGAAGATCGACGAGATGAAGCTGCCCACGGTGGAAGCCGTGAACGACCAGCGCATCGCCAAGTTCAAGCAGCGTATCAGCGACACCCTGGCGACCGGCGAGCTGGAGCTGTTCCAGCAACTGATCGAGCAGTACGAGCAGGAGCATGACGTGCCCGCGATCGAGATCGCCGCCGCGCTCGCACGCATCGCCCAAGGCGACCGCCCGCTGCTGATGACGCCGCCGCCGAAGCGCGAGTTCGCGCCGCGCGAACCCGACGCGCGCCACGGCAAGCCCGAGCGCGCCCCGCGCGAACGCGGCGAACGCGAACATTCCGGCCGCGAGCAGTCCGGTCGCGAGCAGCCGCGCGCCTTCGCCGGCCACGCGCCGCGTCCGCACCACACCGAGGCGGGCAAGATCACCTACCGCATCGAGGTAGGCCACGAGCACGGCGTAAAGCCCGGCAACATCATCGGCGCGATCGCCAACGAGGCCGGGCTGGACAGCCAGTACATCGGCCGCCTCAGCATCCGCGGCGACCACAGCTTGGTCGACCTGCCCGAAGGCATGCCGAAGGAAATCTTCGAGCACCTGAAGAAAGTCTGGGTGGCGCGCCAGCAATTGCAGATCCATGCGTGGGACGGCAAGGACGACGGCGTCGGCGAACCGGGCGCACACCCGGCCCGCCGCCCGGGCGGCTTCCGCAAGGACGGCGGCTTCAAGCCCGGTGGCGCCAGGCCCGACCCGCGCAAGCCGCGCGCGCACGGCGGCAAGCCACCGCGCAAATAAGCGGCGGCCTCCCGCGCCGATGGCGGAGGGCGGCAACGTTCGCGGGCGGCAACGCTGCGTTCCCTGCGCAAGGGCTGCAAAAGCGCCGGGAGCCACTACCTTGTAGCGATCCCCCAACAAGGCGATCCGCCATGCCCCCCCTGCCCAGCCTGTACATCTCCCACGGTTCGCCGATGACCGCGCTGCAGCCTGGCGCAACCGGCGCACGGCTGGAGGAACTGGCGCAGGCACTGCCGAGACCCAAGGCCGTCGTGATCGCCAGCGCGCATTGGCTGGCACGCGCGCCGCAGGTGGGAGGCGCGGCACAGCCGGCAACCGTCCACGACTTTTACGGGTTTCCGCCCGAACTATACCGGTTGCGCTACGCCGCGCCAGGCGCCCCTGAGGTCGCCGCGCAGGCAGTGGAGCTGCTGGCCCGGGACGGGCTCGCGCCGCAGTTGGATCCGCAGCGCGGACTGGACCACGGCGCTTGGGTGCCGCTACGCCTGCTTTATCCCGCGGCCGACGTTCCGGTCGTGCCGCTGTCGATCCAGCCCGAGCTCGGCCCCGCCCATCAATATGCCGTGGGCCGTGCACTGGCCCCACTGCGCGAGGAAGGCGTGCTGGTGATCGGCTCGGGCAGCATCACGCACAACCTGCACGACCTGCGCAGCGGATACAGCGCGGAACGCGAGGCACCCTACGTGCGTCCCTTCATCGGCTGGATCGAGCAGAAGCTCGCCGCGGGCGACGTCGACGCGCTGCTCGACTACCGCCGCCAGGCACCGTTCGCCCAGCGCGCACACCCCACCGACGAGCACCTCCTACCGCTGTACGTGGCACTGGGCGCAGCCGGCGACGGCGCCTGGGCGCAGCGCATCGACGCCGGCATCGATCTCGGCTTCCTGGCGATGGACATCTACCGCTTCGACTGAAGCGCTCAGGCGCTCCCGGGCAACGACGGCTGGTCCGACCCTGGGGGATCGATCCAGTCGTCCGGCGCCAGCGGGCGCATGCCGTGCGCAATGCGGCCCTTGTCGCACTGCGGACTGTGCCGGCCGAACTCCCAGGACGGCTCTACCTCGCGGCATACCGAGGGCTTGATCGGGTGGATGCCGCAGTGCGCCGCCACGCCGATCTCGCCCACGAGCGCGACGCAGCGCGGCGTCCTCGACTGCGTGCCGCGCATCACCACGCGGTGCGGGTCCAGCTTCTCGGTGAGTTCGGCGGGCACCGTGCCGCCCAGGGAAGGGTCGGTTTCCGCCCAGTGGAAGGCGATGCGGAAATGGGCGCAGCAGGCGCCGCAGCTCAGGCAGGGATGACGCATGCAGGTCGGCGAAAGCGCACCCCGAGGCGCGCGGCCGGCGAATTCTAGGGCCGACCGGGGAGCACAGGAAGATGCCACGCTACATGGGTTGCCTGCCGTTCGGCGGCGAGCCAGGCATGGCCAATCCCGGCCGCCATCCGCCAAGTCTTGCCCGCGAAGGCATGGCCGCTGCCGACGTCGCCGCTGGCCCTGCCGCGATGGAGCCACTTCAGGCGCTGGACCGGGGTGCCGCGGGTGAAGGTGTCATGGTCTCCCTCCCGCGGCTCTGGCGTTGCGGCGATGGCGTTTCGCACATCGCCGCACCAAGTCGCTACAGTGTCGCACCTCCCTAAACGAGAAGCGTCATGCTCCAGCAATTGCCTGAAGTGGTGGTCCTGCTTGCGGTGTTGTTGCAGTTCGCCACGATGTGGGTGGTGGGCCATGCGCGCAGCAAATATGGCATCAAAGCGCCGGCCACCACCGGCCACCCCGCGTTCGAGCGCGCCTATCGCGTGCAGATGAACACGCTGGAGGCGGTCCTGCTGTTCCTGCCCACCCTCTGGCTGGCCACGCGCTACGGTTACGGCGGCTGGGCCGGCGTGGCAGGACTGGTGTGGGTCGCCGGTCGCGTTTGGTACGCGCTCAGCTACCTCAAGGACGCCGCGCGCCGCGGCGGCGGCTACCTGCTGGGCATGCTGGGCTGGGCCGCCGTGCTGCTGATGGCACTGGCCGGCACGGGGCACGCACTGCTGGCCGGCTGATCCCGCCCGTCGGCGGCGTGCCGGCAGCAGTTGCGCCTGCTCAGGCCAGCTTGCGCGCCGCCGCCACCACGTCGGCCTCGCCCGGCAGCACCAGGAAGGCGGCGCCGGCCAGCGGGGTGAAGGTGTCCGCACCCACCACGCGCTGCAGCGGCGTGGCACCGAGCCCCGCCTCCACGATCGCGGTGATCACGCCTTCGCCCACGCCCGCGCTCTTGCGGCCTTCGTCCAGCACGATGATGCGCTTGGCATCTTTCGCTTGCGCGGCGATGAAGGCGTCGTTGAGCGGCGCCAGCCAGCGCAGGTCGACCACGCGCACCTTCCACTTCAGCTCCGCTTCGATGGTGCGGGCTGCGCGCAGCGCCATCGGCACACCGTTGCCGAAGGTGAACACGACCAGGTCCTTCGCCGTGTCGTTGTAGACGCGGCCCTCGTCCAGCGTCATCGCCTCGCCCGGCGCGGGATAGGCGAACTGCCACTGGCCATCGCCGGCCTCGTACAGGTCCTTGGTCATGTACAGCGCGATCGGTTCAAGGAAGGCGCACACGCGGCCGTCCACCTTGGCCAGCGCGGTGAGCGTGCGCAGCATGGTCGCCGCGTCATCGCCACGCGAGGGGCAGCCGACCACCAGGCCGGGGATGTCACGTAGCGCGGCGATCGAGTTGTCGTTGTGGAAGTGGCCACCGAAGCCTCGCTGGTAGCCCAGCGAGGCCACGCGCATCACCAGCGGGTTGCGGTACTGGTCGTTGGAGAAGAACTGCAGGCTGGCCGCCTCGCCGCGGATCTGGTCGCCCGCGTTGTGGAAATAGGCCAGGTACTGGATCTCCGGGATCGGCAGCATGCCCATGTTGGCGTAGCCCTGGGCTAGGCCGAGGATGATCGTCTCGTCCAGCAGGGTGTTGAACACGCGGGTGTTCTTGAACGCCTTGTGCAGGCCCTTGGTGACCGTGTAGACGCCGCCCTTCTGCGCCACGTCCTCGCCGAACAGCAGCGACTCGGGGTACTTCGCCATGATGTCGTGCAGCGCCTGGCCGATCTGGATCGCCAGGTGCCGCGGCGGCTGGTTCTCCGGCAGCTTGGCCTCGCCGCCGAACGCCTTGAGACGTGCCTCGGCGTAGTCGGCGCGCTCGGCCTCGGCCTTTACCTTGGCCGGCGTGTACGGCGCCAGCGGCGCCATCACGTCGTCGAGGCGCTCTAGCTTCGGGCGTCGGTCGGCTTCCTCGGCGGCAGCGAAGCAACGCTTGCGGATGGTCTCGTTGAGTTCGAGCAGTGCGTCCTTGGTGTACAGGCCCGACTCCAGCGCAATGGCCGCCGAGCGCAGCAGCGGATCGGTGGCTTCCACCGCCACCAGTTCCTCGATCGAACGCCATTCGATCTCGAAGTCGGTGCCCGCGTGGCCCATGATGCGCGTGGTGCGCAGGTGCAGGAAGGTGGGTCGGCGCGTGCTACGGCAGTGCTCCACGGCGCGCTGCACTTGGGCGTAGCCTTCGGCGAGGTCGAGGCCGTCGGCGTAGAAATAATCGAGGTTGGAACGCGACTGAAAGTTGCTGGCCACCCAGCCCGTGGGCGTCTTCACCGAGATGCCGATGCCATTGTCCTCGCACACGAACAGTACCGGAGCGGGCAGCTTCTGGTAGGCCGTCCATGCCGCCGCGTTGAACGCGGTCTGCGCGGTAGCGTGGTTGCTCGAAGCGTCGCCGAACGAGCAGATCGCGATGGAATCTTCAGGGATCGGCAGCGTGTGGCCGATGCGCCGCGAGTGATCGATGGCGACGGCGGTGCCCAGCGCCTTGGGCAGGTGCGAGGCGATCGTCGAGGTCTGCGGCAGCACCCAGAGCGGCTTGCTGCCCCACACCTTGTGGCGGCCGCCGGAGGCCGGGTCGTCCTTGCTGGCCGCGAAGGACAGCGCCGAATCCATCACCGGGTCCATCCCTGGCAGCTTGCGGAAGCGCTCGGCCATGAAACCGCCGCTGCGATAGTGCAGGAAGGCCGGGTCGGTGTGCCGCGTCAGTCGCGCCACCATCGCGTTGCCTTCGTGTCCGGACGAGCCGATGGTGTAGAAGACCTTGTTCTGCACGCGCAGCACGCGCGCCATCAGGTCGAGGTGGCGCGAGATCAGCTGCGACTCCAGCAGCTCGCGGAAACCGCGCGCATCGAGCGCGCTGCCCGGCAGCACCGCGTCATCGTCATGCGGCGCGCGGTGCACGTCGCCCTGCCACAGCTGCACGAACTCGATGAAGTTCTGGTCGACGATCTCGGCGCGGTTGAAGCCCTTGTGGCGGGCGGCGATGGGAGCGGAGGTGATGGTCATGGCAAAGCCGTCAGGAAGAGGAAACGATGGGAAGCACGGTGGACTGGCGCAGCCGGCGCAAGGCGGCGGCGCGCTCGTGATCCTTGTCGCGGCCGAAGGATTCGAAGAGGCGGATCTGGTCGTCCGTCGAAGGCACCGGTACGGCCATGCCCTGCACGCCGGCCAGCACCAGCCGCCCCGGCGTGACCGGCTGCCAGCCTTCGCCCTGGTCGAGTTCCAGCCCGCCCATGACCTCCACCGGCATGCCGGGGAAACGGAAGCGGGCGAACTGCGAGCGGAAGCGGTCGCCGTCGGCGGGCCTATGCGCGGCGTCGCGGCGATCGGCCCACAACGCTGCAAGCGCTTCGGCATCCGCGCGCGTGACCAGCACGTCGACGTCGGCCACGCCCACCTCGGCACCGAGCAGGCGCGCTGCCGCACTGCCGATAAGGCACCACGGCTCCGCACAATGCACGTGCAGCTCGGGTACTAGCTCGGCGAGAGCCACGAATAAGGCTGGCGGCAGGTGGCTCATGCGTCGCAACCCGTGCGCAGGACCGATCTATCGATTTCGATGTAACTGTCGCGAACGCGCAAGACTCGGGCTCCTGAAGGCCCCTCTCCCAGCGGGAAAGGGGTTGGGGCGGGGGTTCATGCTCGCGGCTCGCCGGCGCCAAGACCCGTTTCGAGCGGACGCCATCGCAGGAGCGACCCCGCACCCCCACCCTCTCGCCGCAAGGGAGAGGGTGTTGATGGTCAGAACGCGTTGATGCCGGTCAGCTCGCGGCCCACCACCAGCTGGTGCACGGTCTCGGTGCCCTCGTAGGTGATCACCGATTCCAGGTTGAGCG
>DAIDKO010000104.1 GCA_027450005.1 Rhodanobacter sp.
TGCTTGAGCGCGGGAATCGCGATCGCGCCGGAGTGGAACACGCTCGCGGCCAACGCGCCGTCCACGTCGGCGTCGACGAAGGCATCACGGAAATGCTCGATGGCCCCGGCGCCGCCCGAGGCGATCAGCGGCACATGGCACAGCGCACGCACCGCGCCGAGTTGTTCGAGGTCGTAGCCCTGCCGTACGCCATCGCTGCCCATGCAATTGAGCACGATCTCGCCTGCTCCCAAGCACTGCGCCTCGGCCACCCAATCCAGCGTGCGGCGCGCCAGAGCGCGCGTCTTCGACGGGTCGCCGGTGTACTGGCGCACGCGCCACTCGCCGTCGGCATCGCACAGCGAGTCGATGCCCACCACCACGCATTGCACGCCGAAGGCCGCGGCGAGTTCGGCAATCAGCTCCGGTCGCTCCAGCGCAGGCGAGTTCACCGACACCTTGTCCGCCCCCGCATGCAGCACGGCACGCGCGTCGTGCACCGAACGGATGCCGCCGGCCACGCAGAACGGAATGTCGATGACACGGGCCACTTTCTCCACCCAACCACGGTCCACGCTGCGCCCCTCCGGGCTGGCAGTGATGTCGTAGAACACCAGCTCGTCGGCGCCTTCGTCGCGGTAGCGCAACGCGAGATCTACGATGTCGCCCATCACCACGTGGTCGCGGAAGCGTACGCCCTTGACCACCAGGCCGTCGCGCACGTCGAGGCAGGGAATGATGCGCCGGCTCAGCATGCCAAGGCCTCCGCTACCGTGAAGCGGCCCTCCAGCAAGGCGCGCCCGAGGATCACGCCCCGCGCGCCCGCTTCGCGTGCCGCGCGGATGTCATCAAGCGAACGCACGCCGCCGGAGGCCTGCACCGCCAATTGAGGCACGGCATCGGCGAGATGGCGATAAAGGTCGAGGTTGAAGCCGGCCAGCATGCCGTCGCGTTCGATATCGGTGCAGAGCAGGTGGCGTGCGCCCCGCGCCGCGTACCACGGCGCCAGCTCGTCCAGCGTGTGCGTTTCGGTTTCGATCCAGCCTGCGCTGGGCAGGGTCCAACGTCCCTCGATGCGGCGCGTGTCGAGCGCCAGGGTGACCCGTTCGCTGCCACGCCCGTCCAGCCAGCCGGCCACGCGCTCGGGATCGCGGATCGCCACGCTGCCAACCACCACGCGCGACACGCCGGCGTCGAACAGGCGCCGCAGGTCGGCCTCCTCGCGTACGCCGCCACCGGCCTGCACCTGCAGGCCGTCGCGAGCGATGGCCTCGATCACCGCTAGATTGTCGAGGCTGCCCGCACGCGCGCCGTCCAGGTCGACCAGGTGCAGCCAGCGTGCGCCGTCGTCGGCGTAGCGCCGCGCCACCGCACGCGGATCATCGGCATAGGTGGTCTGCTGCGCATAGTCGCCCTGCTTCAGGCGCACCACGCAGCCGCCGCGCAGGTCGATGGCGGGAATGACGTCGAAACTCATCGTTCGAGAAAATTCCGGAGGAGCTTCGCGCCGACGGCGGCGGAACGCTCGGGGTGGAACTGCATGCCGTGGAAATTGCCGCGCGCCACGACGGCGGAAAACGGTTCACCGTAATCGGCGGAAGCCAGCGTCCACTCGTTCAACGGCACCGCATAGCTGTGCACAAAGTACGCCTGCTCGCCCGCACTCAAACCATGCAGCAAGGGATGTTCGCGCTGCACCGACAATCCGTTCCAGCCCATGTGCGGCACGCGCAGGCCGGGTCGATCCGCGAAGCGACGCACCGTGGCCGGGATCAGGCCGAGGCATGCGGTATCGCCCTCCTCCGAATGCGCGCAGAGCAGTTGCATGCCAAGGCAGACGCCGAGCACCGGCTGGGTCAGCGAACGCATCAGCTCGACCAGGCCGAGCTCGCGCAGCCGCGCCATGCCCGGACCAGCCGCGCCCACGCCGGGCAGGATCACCTTGTCGGCCGCGCGGATCGTCGTCGCATCGGCCGTGAGCGCCGCATCCACGCCGAGGCGTTGCAGCGCATAGCGCACCGAGCCGATGTTGGTGCCGCCGGCATCGACCAGCACCACGGCCATCACAGCGCCCCCTTGGTGCTGGGCAGCTCGTGGCCCTCGCGGCGGATCGCCTGGCGCAGCGTGCGCGCCACCGCCTTGAAACAGGCTTCCACCATGTGGTGCGCATTCTCGCCGCGCACCGCGAGGTGCAGGTTGGCGCCCAGCGTCTCGCACAGCGAGCGGAAGAAGTGCGGCACCATCTCCACCGCCAGCTCGCCCACGCGATCGCGCGGGAAGCCCCCTTCGAACACGAAATACGGTCGCCCGGAAAGATCCAGCCGCGCCTCCGCTGCGCTCTCGTCCATCGGCAGGCAGAACCCGTAGCGGCCGATGCCGCGCTTGTCGCCCAGCGCCTGCTTAAATGCCTGCCCCAGCGCCAGCGCGCAGTCCTCGATGGTGTGGTGCTCGTCGATGTGGATGTCCCCGTCGCAGGCCAGTTCCAGCGCGAAACCGCCGTGCTTGCCGATCTGCTCCAGCATATGGTCGAAGAAGCCGAGGCCGGTGTGCACCCTGGGCTCGGCGACCTGGTCGAGATCGACGCGCACCCTGATGCGGGTTTCCCGGGTGTTGCGCACCACCGACGCGACACGCGGCGCATCCAGTACCTGATGCGCCAGCTCTCCCCAGGCCATGCCTTGCGCCCCCACGCGGAAGCCGCGCACGCCGATGTTTGCGGCGAACTGCAGGTCGGTCTCGCGGTCGCCCACCATCGCCGAGGCGGATCGGCTCCAGCTGTCGTCGGCGAGCCAGCCGCGCATCAGGCCGACGCCAGGCTTGCGCGTATCCAGCCCCTCGTGCGGAAAGCTGCGATCGATCAGCACCTCGTGGAAACGGATGCCCTGCGAGGACAGGATGCGCATCAGCAGCTCGTGCGGGCCGGTGAAATGCATCTCGGGGAAGCTGTCCGTGCCCAGCCCGTCCTGGTTCGTCACCATCACCAGTTCGAAACCCGCGGCGACGAAGCGCTGCAGCGCGGCGATCACGCCAGGCAACAGAGCCAGCTTCTCGTAGCTGTCGATCTGCTCGTCGTCCGGCTCCTCGATCAGGCAGCCGTCACGGTCGACGAACAAGATCTTGCGCTTGTTCATGCCGATCCCTCGGCAAAACCCTGGCCATTCATGGCCGGACCGTTCAGGAAGGCCGCTCCGTTGGCCACACCCTCACTGGACGCCAGCACGGCCAGCACCTGCGCGTTGTCCGTCGGAGTGCCGAGGGTGATGCGCAACGCGTCGCCAAGCCCCGGATAGCGGCGCACGTCGCGCACCACGATGCCTGCCTCGAACAGGCAGCGATACGCGGCATCGGCATCGTCGAAGCGCACGGTGAGGAAATTCGCCTGCGAGGGCAGCACGCCACGCACGCCCGGCAGGCGGGCCAGCGCCGCACGCATGCGCGCACGCTCGCCGCGCACCACGTCGACGTGGGCGCGTGCGTTCGCCTGCCCCCAGCCCGACAGCGCGAGCAGGGCCGCATCGACGCAGGGCAGCGGCAGCGGGTACGGCGGCATGATCCGGCGCAGCAAGCCGATGACCTCCGGGTGGGCGAGCAGGCAGCCGATGCGCGCGCCCGCCAGCGCCCAGGCCTTGGACAACGTGCGCAGCACCGCAAGGTTGTCGAACGTATCGAGCAGGTCGGCCACGCTGCCTTCGTCGGCGAACTCCACGTAGGCCTCGTCCACCACCAGCAGGGCGCGACGATCCAGCGCCCGCGCCAGCCGCTCGATGTCGGCGCGCGGCACCACGCTGCCCGCCGGATTGTTCGGCGTGCAGACGAATACCAGCTTCACCGCATCGGTGACCGAAGCCAGCACCGCATCCACGTCCAGCGTGAAGTCGCGACGCAGCGGCACCTCGATCACACCGGCGTCCTGGATGCGCGCGCTTACCGCATACATGCCGAAGGTGGGCGGCTGGATCAGGATGGCATCCCGTCCGGCACGGCAGAATGCACGCACCAGCAGGTCGATCGCCTCGTCGCTGCCGCGGCCCACCAGCAGCTGTTCGCGCCGCACGCCGTAAAGGCGCGCAAGCACGTCTACCAGCGCCGGCGGCTGCGGTTGCGGATAACGGTTGCAGCCCGTGCCGTTGTCGCCGGTGGGCGCCCACGCCGACTCGTTGGCGTTGAGCAGGAGTTGCCCACCACTGGCTTCCATGCGTGCCGAGGAATACGGTTGCAGGGCGCGGATTTCCGCCCGCGCCAGATCGAGCACGCTCATGTCGCTGACTCCAGTTCGGCCAGCCGCAACGTCACCGCGCGGCGATGCGCTTCCAGTTGTTCGGCAGCCGCCAGCGTGGCGGTGCACGGGCCGATGGCGCGCAAGCCGTCGGCACTGAGTTCCTGCACGGTGATCTGCTTCTGGTAGCTGGCCACCGACACGCCGCTGTAGCTGCGCGCATGGCCATAGGTGGGCAGCACATGGTTGCTGCCGCTGCAGTAGTCGCCCACTGATTCGGGCGTCCAGGCGCCGAGGAACACCGAACCCGCACTCTCGACATGCGCCAGCAGGTCGCGTGGCGCGGCCACCTGCAGGATCAGGTGTTCGGGCGCGTAGCGGTTACTCACTTCCACCGCCGCGGCGAGCGACGACACGGAGATCAACCGGCTCTGCGCCAGTGCCTGCCGGGCGATTCCCGCGCGTGGCAGCTCGGCGCATTGCTGTTCGACTTCCATTTCGACGCGATCCAGCAGGGCCGCGGATTCACTGACCAGAATCACCTGCGAATCCGGCCCGTGTTCGGCCTGCGATAGCAGGTCGGCGGCGACGAAGGCCGGGTTCGCTTCCGCATCGGCGATCACCAGCACCTCGGACGGCCCGGCCGGCATGTCGATCGCGGCACCGTCCGGCTCGGACGACACCTGCAGCTTGGCCTCGGTGACCCACGCATTGCCGGGGCCGAACAGCTTGTCGCACTTCGGTACGGAGTCCGTGCCGTAGGCCATCGCGGCGATAGCTTGCGCGCCGCCCAGCTTGAACACCTTGTGCACGCCGGTGAGGCGCGCGGCGTACAGTACCGCCGCGTCGCAGCGACCATCGGCCCGCGCCGGCGAGCACAGCACCACTTCGCGACAACCGGCGATCCGCGCCGGCACGCCCAGCATCAGCGCCGTGGAGGGCAGCGGCGCGCTGCCCGCCGGCACGTACAGGCCCACGCGCCGGATCGGGCGCAGCATGCGCTCCACCCGCACGCCGGGCGCGGTATCCACGCCGACGGCCTGCGGTGCGGCGGCGCGATGGAAGGCTTCGATACGGCCAGCGGCTTCGCGGATCGCCGCCTTGAGTTCAGGGGCGAGTGATGCCTCGGCCGCGGCAAACTCCGCTTCGGCGACCTCGATGCCAGTCAGCGCGCAGCGATCGTATTTCGCGCTCAATTCGCGCAGGGCCGCATCGCCGCGCGCGCGAACATCCGCAATGATGCGGCCGGTGCCCTCGCGCAATTCCTCCGCCCGCGACTGTGCCGGCCGCGCCAATGCGATGTCGCGCCCCGGTTCGTCGAGCAGGTCCCAGTCGATCCATTTCATGGCGCGTTGCACCTCATGCCAGCATCTTCTCCACCGGAAGCACGAACATCTCGCGCGCGCCGGCCTTCTTGATCTCTTCCAGTTGGCGCCAGCTCACTTCCCCCGCGCACAGCGCCTGCAACATCAGCTGGTCCGGCTGGCCGGCCACCGGCAGCAGGGTCGGCTGGGGGCCGCCGGGCAGCAACCGGGTCACCGCTTCCAGGGCGGCGCGCGGCGCCTGCAGCAGCAGCAGGCGCGACTCGCGTACCTGGATCACGCCATCCAGCCGCTTCAGCAGCAACTCGACCAGGTCGCCTCGCTCGTCGGCCGGCAGGCTCTGCGGGCCGGCCAGCACCGCCTCGCTTTCCAGCAGCACGTCGGCCTCACGCAACTGGTTCGCGACCAGCGTGCCGCCGCTCTGCACCAGGTCGCAGATCGCATCCGCCGTGCCCAGCTTCGGCGCGATTTCCACCGAGCCGGCCAGGGTCACCACACCGGCCTCGACGCCTCGTTCACGCAGCCATGCACCGAGCAGGCCCGGATAGGACGTGGCGATGCGTTGCCCGGACAGTTGCGAAGGCTCGCGGTAGTCGAACTCCTGCGGCACCGCGATGGAAAGCCTGCAACGCCCGAAGCCCAGCGGACGCAGTTCGGCCAGCGGCTCGCTTTCTCGACCGGCGGTGAGGCGAAACTCGTCGAGCACGTTGCGCCCCACAATGCCCAATTCGCACACGCCTTGCGCGATCAGGCCGGGGATGTCGTCGTCGCGGACCAGCAGCAGGTCGACCGGCTCGCCCTCGCCGAAGCAGAACAGCTTGTCGCGACTTTGCCGGAAGGTGAGGCCGCAGCGCTTGAGCAGCTCCAGCGCCGGCTCGGTGAGCCGACCGGATTTCTGCATCGCGATGCGCAGGCGATCGCGCGGCTTCATGCTCGCCTCCTCTTCGCCGTGGCGCGGCGGCGCGAGGCGCGCGCCGCTGCGGCGAGATAGCCGCCGTTGCCCTGGTTGAGGAAGCGCGCCACGCGACCGATGGTGGTGATGCTCACCGCGGTGCGCTCGTGAATCTCGCGGTAGGCCACGCCATCCAGCAGGTACGGCACCACGCGCCAACGGTCCACCAGCACCTCCAGCTCGGCTGGCGTGCACAGGTCGCGCAGGAAGGCTTCCATTTCCGACTCATCCTTCAGCGACAGCAATGCCTGGCAGAGGCTTTGTTCGGCCGACTCGACGGGCGTCTCGGGATCCAGCGATCGACGTTTCATAATGTATTAACGCGTTAGCACATTGGACCGGCATTCTAGACCCGCAATGATTCGCGGCGCAAGCCGTTGGCGGCACGCCTGCATCCGTCCGGAACGATGCACGGACCGGGAAACGCCCACAAAAAACCCCGCCGGGGCGGGGTTCTTCGCGAATCGTGCCGGAGGGTATCAGGCCGACTTTTTCTTCGGCGCGGCCTTCTTCACGGCGGCCGGCTTGGTCACGGTCGGCTTGGCACCAACCACGGCCGGCTGCGCGCCGTGCACGCGGGTATTGCCGTAGCTGCCGCGGTAGGTCTTGCCGCGACGGGTCTTGCGATCGCCCTTGCCCATGGGAATCTCCTCAGGAATACGTGATGGCTGCACATGATAGCAGCGCCCGCGGCAGCGCCATAGCCGGCCGCAAACCCGGTTCAGCCGTGGCCGTGTCCCGCGCAGCCCCGTGTCTGGTCGAGGCAATCCTCGGGGTCGATCTGCACCGTGACATGCTCGATGCCGAAGCGCCCGCGCAGCAGCCGGTTGAGCGCGCGCAAGGCCGACGCGGCATCGGCCGGATCGTGCAGCTCGGCATGCAGGGTAGCCATGCGCGACCCGGAGGCCAGCTGCCAGACGTGCAGGTGGTGGACGCCGCGGATCGACGCGTGGGCGCCCTGCAGCGCAGCCTCCACCTCGATACAGTCCATGCCGTCCGGCACGCCTTCCAGCAGGATATGCGCGGAACGGCGCAGCAGCCGCCACGCGCTGACCAGGATCAACATCGCCACCAGCACCGACAGCAAGGGGTCGGCCCAGAGCCAGCCGAACGCGCGGATCGCCAGCGCCACCAGCACTGCCGCCACCGAGCCCAGGAGGTCGCCCAGTACGTGCAGGCTGGCACCCGCGAGATTGATGTCGTCGTGCGCATGCCCATGCAGGCTGCGCAGCACCAGCAGGTTGACCAGCAGGCCGACGATGGCCACCGCCAGCATCATGCCAGACAGGATCTCACCAGGATGCAGCAGGCGCTGCACCGCCTCCCACACCACCCAGGCCACCAGCACGAACTGGCTCAACGCGTTGACGAAGCCGACCAGCACCTCCATTCGCCCGTAGCCGTAGCTGCGCCGCGCATCGGCCGGCCGCAACGCCAGGCGCGCCCCAACGTAAGCCATCAGCAGGGCCAGTGCATCCACCATCATGTGGCCGCCGTCGGTCAACAGCGCCAGCGATCCCGACCACAGGCCGCCGACGATTTCAGCAAGCATGGTGACCGTGGTCAGCGCAAAGGCCGGCAGCAGCTTGCTGCCGCGCAGGCCCTGATGATCGTGATCGTGATCGCGGTCGTCAGCAGCGTGCGCATGCGGATGATCGCGCCGGCTGGAGTAAGCGTTGCTCATGGACACATGCTAGGAAGCGCGAACGGCGTTACACAATCACCGCACGGGTTCCAGCAGCCATTCACCATGGCACGGCGCGGCCGAAGCGATCGAGGTATTGCAGGCCCGGCACGCCACGCTTCGCGATCAGCAAGTCGACCAGCAACGGCACGCTCTCCTCCAGCGTATAGGGCGCGTCCGGACCGCCCAGGTCGGTGCGGATCCAGCCCGGCGCGAGAGCCACCATGGCGCGCGGATGCGCAACCTCGCGCGCCGCGAAGCTGCGCATGAACATGTTCAGCGCGGCCTTGCTGCCGCGATAGACATCGCGCATTCCGGTTTCGTTGTTTGCGATGCTGCCCTGCCCGGACGACATCGCGCCGATCAATCCATCCGCGGGCACCAGGTCCTGCAACGCCTCGATGACGCGCATGGGACCGAGCGCATTGGTCAACATCACGCGCACGAACTCCTCGGTCGCAACCTCGCCGGCATGCACGCCCTGGTCGTGCGTGGTGGTTCCCGCATTGACAAACAGGATATCCAGCGACCTGCCGGCGAGACGCCCGCACAAGGCGGCGATCTGTTCGGCGTCATTGATGTCGAGCGTTTCGATGCCGACGCTTCCCGGGTGCCATTCCGCGAGATCGTGCAGTCCGGTACGGAAGCCGGCCCTCACGGTGCCGACGACGTTCCAGCCTCGCTCGAGGAATCCGCCAGCCAGGCCGGCACCAAGCCCGCGCGATGCCCCGACGATCAGTATGGTGGAAACGGACGACACGGGTTCCGTTCCCTCGCGGCGCTCAGTGCGCGCACTGCGGACCGTGCACATGCATCGCCGCGTGAGCATGCCTGCGATCGATGGCGAGATTCACGAAGTGTGCCGAAGCCACCAGCACGCCACCGCAGGCGACCATCACGCTGTGCAGCACGATGGAAATATCCGTCGCCCAGGTGACACCGAGCAAGAGCAGCAGCAACCCGGGGACAGCCAGCAGCAACGGGAACGGACGGCGATGCCGGCGATAGCCGCCAACCAGCGAAAACAGCGCCAGCGTGGCGGCGAAGATCACGAAGTCACGCTCGAAGCGGTGCCCTGCGAGAAAACCCAGTCCCAGCAGCGGCAGCACGGTAAGCACGAATGGCAGCAACGCGCAGTGGATCGCGCACAGGAAGGAAGCCGTGGCGCCGATGCGATCGGCCAATTGCCACCATCGCGCAGTGACAGGCACGCCGCACGCCGCCATCGCGGCGGAATCGATCGATACGCTGTCGGCTTCGGCTGGGGATCCGATCCTGCTCATGGCGACGATGTTACTTTATAACAGCCTTGGCGCACAAGCATCCCCGTCCGCCGGCGGTATCACGGCTTGCGGCAGCGCTTGCAGACGCCGTGCACTTCCAGCGTCTGTGCCTGGGCCCGGAAGCCCAGTGCCTTGGCTTGCACATCGATGAGCTCGGCCACGCGCGGATCGCAGACTTCCTCGGCGCCCGAGCACACGTCGCAGATCAGGAACGGCACCTGGTGCGCCTCGGCAGGATGGTGGCAGGAGACGAAGGCGTTGATCGACGACAGCTTGTGGATGAAGCCCTGCTCCAGCAGGAAATCCAACGCGCGGTACACGGTCGGCGGCGCCGCGTTACCGTGGTGCTCGCGCAACTGGTCGAGCAGGTCGTAGGCCTTCACCGGCTTGTCCGCGGCAGCGACCAGCTCAAGCACTTCCATGCGCAGCGGCGTGAGGCGCAGGCCGCGCTCCTCGCTGACGCGCGCCACCTCGCGCACGAACCCCCTGGCATCGTGGTGGTGCCGGTGGCGATGCTCTTTGCCGGTATCGTCGTGGGTCAAGCTGCTCTCCTTGCCCCGCATCATACCCGCTGCGACACCGCTCAGCGCCGCAGCGGCGGCGGCACCGCATGTGGCCTGGCCGGCGCGCGCGGCCGGCAGCAGATCACCAGCCAGCCTATCGGCCCCAGCACCCAGGCCCAGGCGATACCTTCCCACAGCCGCCCGCGCCACCAGCCCAGCAGCGCACCGACCACCATGAACAGCAGGTTCCACCAGAACAGCGCGGCCCAGGGCACCATCGCCCACAAATTGAGGCACACGTGCCAGAACGCGCCCGGCGCGCCGGGATCGACGCCACGCATGGCGCGGGCGAGCAGCTCATGCATGGCCGGGCACCCTGACCGCCGCCTAGCCGCGCGCCAGCACCAGCGCGTGGTCGAAGCGCTTAAGCGCCTCGTCGCGACCGCAGAGGTAGATCGTGTGGTCGATCGACGGCGACACCTGCGTGCCGGTGATCGCCACACGCAGCGGCTGGGCGATCTTGCCCATGCCGAGTTCCAGCTTGGCGGCCACCTGCTCGATCACGCCGTGGATCGGCTCCGGCTTCCATTCGACGGCAACCAGCAGGCCCTTAGCTGCTTCCAGCACCGCAGCCGCACTGTCGTTCTTCAGGTGCTTGGCGACGGCCTTGTCGTCCCATGCCTCGATGGGTCCGTACCAGATCTTCGCGCGCTCGGCCATTTCATTCAGCGTGTGCACGCGGTCGCGCAGCGCCACGATCACGTCGGCAGGCTGCGGGCCATGCGTGGCGTCGATGCCGGCCCGCGCCAGGTGCCACGCGAACTCCGGCGCCAGCACAGCCGGATCGTCGGTCTTGAGGTAATGCTGGTTAAGCCAGTTGAGCTTTTCGGTATCGAAGCGCGAGGCGGCCTTGTTGACGTCGGCGACGTCGAACAGGCGGACCATCTCCTCGCGCGAGAAGATCTCCTGGTCACCGTGCGACCAGCCCAGCCGTACTAGGTAGTTGAGGATCGCGTGCGGCAGGTAGCCTTCCTCGCGGTACTCCATCACGCTGACCGAGTTAGTGCGCTTGGAGAGCTTCTTGCCCTCCTTGTCGAGGATCATCGGCAGGTGCGCGAACTCCGGCACCGGCGCGCCCAGTGCGTGGTAGATGTTGATCTGCCGCGGCGTATTGTTGACGTGATCGTCGCCACGGATCACCTCGGTGATGCCCATGTCGATGTCGTCCACCACCACCGCGAAGTTGTAGGTGGGCCAGCCGTCCGAGCGGAAGATCACCAGGTCGTCCAGCTCGGCGTTGGCCCACTCCACCCGTCCCTTCACCTTGTCCTCGAACACCACCGAGCCTTCCAGCGGGTTCCTGAAGCGGATCACCCGGTTCGGGTCCTCGCGGTACGGCTCGTTGCGGTCGCGATAAAAGCCGTTGTAGCGGGGCTTTTCGCCCCTGGCCATCGCGGCCTCGCGCATGGCATCGATCTCTTCCTTGCTCTCGTAGGCGTAGTACGCCTTGCCCTCGGCGAGCAGGCGCTCGGCCACTTCCCGGTAGCGCGCAAGGCGCTGGGTCTGGTACACCGGAGCTTCATCGGCGGAGAGATCGAGCCAGGCCATGGCGTCGAGGATCGCCTGCACGGCTTCGTCCGTGGAGCGCTCGCGATCGGTATCCTCGATGCGCAACAGGAACTCGCCACCGCGTCGCCGCGCCTCCAGCCAGCAATAGAGCGCGGTGCGCGCGCCACCGATATGCAGGAAACCGGTGGGGCTGGGGGCGAAACGGGTACGAACGGTCATGGGGTAGGCAGGGGATGCGGGAAACCAGAGATTTTAGCCGATACCGCCGGTGCATCGGCGTGGCGCTGCTGCTGGCCGGTTTTGTCCAGAGGGCATCGGCGCTGGACAACCCCGGCTACGACCGGCCCGGCCTTGGCTTCACGCCGGCCGTGCTGGACGCCGGCGCGATCACGCTGGAACAAGGCCTGCCGGACTGGAGTCTCAGCCGCGACGGCAGCGGCAGCAGCAGCGCGCAATACACCGCCGACAGCCTGCTGCGGCTGGGCATCGGCCATGCCCTGGAATTGCAGCTCGGCAGCGCCTACAACCGCCTCGGCCAGGGCGGCATGGTCGAGCACGGCCGCGGTGACAGCACGCTGGGCATGAAATTCGCCCTGCCCGCGCAGGGCAACTTCAGCTGGGGAGTATTGGGCAGCGTGGAGTTCACCGACGGTGCGCGCGACTTCCGCAATCCGCATCGCCAATACCTGTTGGGGGCCGCCTTCAACTGGCAACTGGACCGGCGCAATACCGCCGCGCTGTACCTGGAAAACGTGAGCAGCGGTGGCCAGGACAGCCGCCAGCTTGCCGTCAACGACGGCTACGCCCTCACCTCGATGCTCAACGGCTACGTGGAGTTCGACGTGATGGACGTCTCCGGCGCCGGCCATGGCAGCCGTGCCGGCGCGGGCGTGGCTTGGATGCTCACGCCACGCGTGCAACTGGACGCCAGCATGCGCCATCGCCTGGGCGGCGTGGCCCCCGCATGGGAAGCCGGCCTGGGCGTGTCGGTATATTTCGGGCACTGACCGCCGCCGTCATCGCCGCGTAACGCATTCGCCACCCGCGCGCAAAGCCGCGCGGCGAAGCTATGCGCAGATCACGCGAGGGCAACCGTCATGCGCATCGGCATCGTCAGCGAAACCTGGCCGCCGGAGATCAATGGCGTTGCGCTGACCGTGCATGGCCTTGCCACCGGGCTGGCCGCTCGCGGCCACGCGGTCGAAGTGGTGCGCCCACGCCAGCCATGGCCCGGCGCGGCCGAGCCGCAGTTCGAAACCGTGTTCACCCGTGGCGCGGCCCTGCCCCGCTACCCGGGCCTGCGCTTCGGGTTGCCGGCCGGCAATACCCTGCGCCAACGCTGGTCGCAGGAACGCCCCGATGCGATCTACGTCGCTACCGAAGGCCCGCTGGGCGGCTCCGCACTGCGCGCAGCCAAAGCCTTGCGCATCCCGGCGGCCACCGGGTTCCATACGCGCTTCGATAGCTACGCCAGCCACTACGGCCTGCCCTGGCTCAGGCCGCTGGTGCGCGGCCACCTGCGCCGCTTCCACCGGCGCGCCGCCGCCACCCTGGTTCCCACCGACGCGCTGGCGCAGGAGCTCGCCGCACTCGGCGTGGACAACGCTCGCCTGTTGCGCCGCGCGGTGAATACGCAACTGTTCCATCCCGGCCGGCGTGACCCGGCGCTGCGTGCACGGTGGAGCGTCGATGCCGGCACGCCGGTAATGCTGTACGTGGGGCGCATCGCGGCGGAGAAGAACCTCGATCTCGCCGTGCGCGCATTCCGTGCCGCGCAACAGCAACAGCCGGCGATGCGCTATGTGTGGGTGGGCGATGGGCCCGCGCGCGCGGCAGTGCAGGCGGCCAATCCCGACTTCATCTTCGCCGGCACGCAGCGTGGCGAAGCGCTGGCGCGGCATATCGCCAGTGCGGACCTGTTCCCCTTCCCCAGCCTCAGCGAAACCTTCGGCAACGTGATTCTCGAGGCGCTGGCCTGCGGCGTGCCGGTGATCGCCTACCGCGAGGGTGCCGCGCGCGAGCACCTGTGCAACGGCTACAACGGCTACTGCATCGCATCCGGCGATGCCGAAGCCTTCATCGCCGCCACCGCCAACCTTGGCGGCAACCCCGGGCTGATCCGCCACATGGGCCGCCGCGCGCACGAGGGCACGGCGCGCTTGTCCCCCGAACTGGTAATCCGCGAATTCGAATCGCTGCTGCGCGCACTGGCCGAGGAGCCACACCATGAGCACGATACCGTCGCTATCCACGCCTAGAGGCTTGGCCTTCGACCGCCGCGTCTGCCTCGCGGCGAACCGCTGGGGCACACGCCGTGCGGTGGGCGTTTTTTTCGGCATCGTCAGCCGGCTCGGCGACGGCGTGTTCTGGTACGCGCTGATGCTGGCGCTGGTCGCCGTGAATGGCCGGAAAGGAGGGCTCGCCGCCGCGCACATGGCCGTTACCGGGCTTGCCGCGCTGCTGCTCTATCGCCTGCTGAAGCGATACACGCGCCGGCCGCGTCCGTTCCGCGCCTGCCCTGGCGTGATCGCACACGTGCCGCCGCTGGACGAATTCAGCTTCCCCTCCGGCCACACCCTGCAGGCGGTGGGATTCACCGTGGTGGCGCTGGCCTGGTATCCGCTGCTGGCGCCGTTGCTGCTGACCTTCACCACGCTGGTAGCCGTGTCTCGAGTGATCCTGGGCCTGCACTACCCCAGCGACGTGCTGGCGGCCATCGGCATCGGCGGCGCACTGGGTTCGGCTTCGCTGTGGCTGGCGCACGCCGCGGCGACTGCGCTGACCTGAGCAAAATCTGCGCAGTGCGTCGCGCACTGTTGTGCGGTCAAGCACTTGCGCAACCTATCCACAGGCTTTGCCCACGTGCTTCCACACTTGCTGTGGAAAACGCACAACGCACTGCGCAGAAATTCGTCAACGCGTGCCAAGTGCTTGTCGCCAAAGCAGCGAACCGGGCTTGTCCACAGCTTTGTTCGGCAGGCATCCACACCGCTTGTGGAAAACCGCCGCGCCGGAAACGACGATGCCGCCCGCAGGCGGCATCGTGCGCGCGATGCAGCGGGTCGTCACGCCGCGCGCGGCGCCTTCTGCAGCAGGTTGAGCAGGTCGGCGAGCTTGTCGCGCATCTCGCGGCGGTCGACGATCATGTCGATCGCACCGTGCTCCAGCAGGAACTCGGAACGCTGGAAGCCTTCGGGCAGCGTCTCGCGCACGGTCTGCTCGATCACGCGCGGGCCGGCGAAGCCGATCAGCGCCTTCGGCTCGCCGATGTTGATGTCGCCCAGCATGCCCATGCTGGCGGAGACGCCGCCGGTGGACGGGTTGGTCAGCACGCTGATGTAGGGCACGCCGGCATCGCGCAGCTTCGCCAGCACCGCCGAGGTCTTGGCCATCTGCATCAGCGAGAACAGGCCCTCCTGCATGCGCATGCCGCCGCTGGCGGCGAAGCACACCAGCGCGCTTTTCTCGTCCAGCGCACGCTCGCCGGCACGGGCGAACTTCTCGCCGCCCACCGAGCCCATCGAGCCGCCGACGAAGCCAAACTCGAACGCGGTGGCGACCAGCGGACGCCCCTTCAGGCGGCCGCTCATCGCGACCAGGGAGTCCTTCTCGCCGCTGGACTTCTGCGACGCCACGATGCGGTCGCGGTACTTCTTGGAGTCGCGGAACTTGAGCGGATCAGTGGCTTCCATGCTCGGCCACAATTCCTGCGTCGAACCCTCGTCGAGCAGCGCGAGCAGCCGCGTGCGGGCACGGATGGCGTGATGATGACCGCACTTGGGACAGACCATCAGGTTGCGTTCCAGCTCCGGCTTGTACAGCACCGAAGCACAACCGGCGCACTTCTCCCACACGCCCTCGGGCACCTTGCCCTTGCCTGCGGCAGTACCTTGCGTGTGCGCACGCGGGGTCATGATTTTCTGCAGCCAGTTCATAGCGAAGCCTCTGGAAGCGGGTAGGGATGGGCCATTGCTGGCCCACCCCTCCCTAAGAACCGTGCGTGCGGCTTTCACCGCACACGGCTCCAATTTGACAAAGCCCCTATCTAGGGGCCGGTTTCTCGACTGTCAAACCCAGACGATGTACCTGAGTGTGGCAGAACGGGTGCAAGAGTACCCGATTGGAAAGTGCGTCTGAACCGCCCAGCACCCGGTACTGCAGGTGATGGTCGTGCCAGCCGGTCTCCTTGGTGATCGGGTTCTTGCAATCCAGACACCGCCCAGCCTGTTCGCCATAGAGGGCCAGCCACTGCTTCTTGTGGCGCATGCTCGAAAGCATCCGCCGCCGTTGCAGTTCTTCGCCATACAGCTCCCAAGCCGGATCGTAGGGATTGAATTCCCCCTTGATCTTCCGGTGCCGCTCGATTGCCGTTGCACTCAGGGAGTACACCGATAACCGGGCCTTCGTGCCATCGTCTTTCACGGCTAGAGTGGAGAACACCCAGCTTCGAGCCCCCACGGGCGGAAAATATTTCTTCCGTATCCATGCAAGGTTCTTCCGCGGATGCCTTCGCCGCGACCATCGCCAGAGCGCCCCGAACAACTGGTGCTCCATGCGACTGAACGCCTTTTTGGCCACCACGGGGCGGTGGTAGTTCGCCCAACCCCGCAGCATCGGGTTCAGCAGACGGATCAGATCCGCCTGTTTCACCGTCTTGTGACCGCTGATGACCTCCTTTACCTTGCGATAGAACGCTTGCGCGTTCTTCCTGCTCGGCTTGATGAGCAGCTTTCCGTCGTAGTTGCGGAAATTCCACCCCAGGAAGTCGAAGCCTTCATCCATCGGCACGATGCGCGTTTTCTCCATGGAGAGTTGCAGCCCCCGCTCCGCGAGGAACCGCTCCACCCAAGGCTTCACTTCGCTTTCCAGCAGCTCTTTCGAGATGCCGGTAATGACGAAGTCGTCTGCGTACCGCACCACGTTCACCTTGAGCGCCTTGGCCTTGCTGCTGCCATGGATCGCCTTCAGGTGCGCCGCCAGTCCGGATTCCAGCCCGTTCAGTGTCACGTTCGCCAGCACAGGGCTGATGATGCCGCCCTGTGGCGTTCCGGCCACGCTGTCCTCATACCTTCCTTGGTAGAGCGTCCCGGCTTTCAGCCACTTCCGCAGGATGTCCTTGTCCATGCGGGTGTGGTCGATCAGCCAGGCGTGGTCGATGTGATCAAAGCAGCCTTTGATGTCCGCCTCCAGCACCCAGCCCGCCGAAGCGGATCGGGACAGGGAAACGAATAACTGGCCCATGGCATCGTGCGTCGAGCGATGGGACCGAAAGCCGTATCTGTTCGGATCGCTCGTCGACTCCACCACCGGATCCAGCGGCAGCAGGTAAAGCGCCTGCATGGCCCGGTCGAGCATCGTCGGAATGCCCAGAGGGCGCTTCTTGCCGTTGCTCTTGGGGATGAAGACACGCCGTAAAGGCCGTGGTCGGTACCCCCGCCGCTTCATGTCACCGACCGCCTTCCATTTGTCAGACGGACTTTTCCACAGCACGCGGTCGACGCCTGCCGTTCGCTTGCCTGAGTTTTCAGTCACTCGCCGAACGGCCAACAACTTGCCGCTCAACGAGCGGGTCAGCATCCGTTGCAGGGCTTTCAACTTGCGCCAGTCGCCTTCCCGAGTTGCCTTCGCGATTCGTATCTGCATGCCTCGAACGTTCCGCTGCACACGCTGCCAATCGACCGCGTGCCAATGCATCGGATGTCCGGAGCGCGCAGACCGGATGGAACCATCCAGCTCTTTCATGCCTCGCTCCCAGGTTGATCCCAGCGAGCGCGCACGGCTACCCCGATGGGGTGGCTGTGCACCCCGAGGGGAAGATTGAAAAGCAGATCAGCATTGCGCCGATCCACCCGTGAGGTTTTGCAAACTCGTCGCGACGTCAAACCAGTCGGACGTGGGCCTATCCGTTCAATTACAGAACGGCATTCGCTTCTTCGGGACGTGATGGCGTGGAACCGTGCCACCGCCGCGGTGCTGACCGATTACGGCACGCTGGCGCCCGCGCAGCGCAACGTGCTGCGCCTGATGTTTCTCGATGGACGCGTGCGCGCGGCGCAGCAGCACTGGGAGAGCGTGGCGCGTTCCGTGGTGGCGGTGTTCCGTGCCGACGTGACGCGCGCAGGCGCGGCGGCAGCGGACAGCGTGCTCGCCCTGGTCGACGAACTCGAACGGCAAAGCCCCGAGTTCGCCGCCCTGTGGCGCGACAGCGACGTGCGCCACTCCGGCGAGGGCCGCAAGCAGCTGACCCATCCGCACGCCGGGGAGATCGCGCTGGAATATTCGTCCTTCGCGGTCGACGGTCGCCCGGACCTGGGCATGATGGTGTTCAACCCGGCCACACCGGCGGACGCGGCCAAGGTGCTCGAGCTGATCCGCGCCCGCGAAGGCCGCTGACCGGTACGGCTCAGTGTGTGTCCAGCGCCTCGCGCACCGGCCGCAGGAACGCAGCCACGCGGCCGGCGATCTCCTCCGCCGAAGCCGCCCCCTCAAGGCGCTCGACCAGTGCGCTGCCGATCACCACCGCGTCGGCGAAGCCGGCGATTGCCCTGGCGCTGGCCGCATCACGCACGCCGAAGCCCACGGCCACCGGCGCCTTCGCATGCGCGCGCACATCCGCCACGCGCGCGGCGATATCGGTGGTGCTCAAACGCGCCGCACCGGTGATGCCGGCGAACGACACGTAATACAGGAAGCCCTCCGCCGCGGCGCACAGCTGCGACAGGCGCTCAGGCGCGGTGGTGGGCGCGGCCAGCAGGATCTGCCGCAGGCCCGCTTCACGCAGCGGCGCCAGTACGGCGGACTCTTCCAGCGGGCAATCGACCACCAGCACGCCATCGACGCCGGCGCGCAAGGACTCCGCCGCGAAACGCGCGTAGCCGTGGATCTCGATGGGGTTCAAGTAGCCCATCAGCACCACCGGCGTGTCGCTGTCGCGCTGGCGGAACGCGGCCACCCAGTCCAGCACGTCGCCGAGGCCCACCCCCTTGTCGAGGGCACGCTCGCTGGCGTGCTGGATCACCGGGCCATCGGCCATCGGGTCGGAGAACGGCACGCCCAGTTCGATCACGTCGGCGCCCGACTCGACGAGCGCGTGCATCAGCGCCACCACGTGTTCGGGCCAGGGGTCGCCGGCGGTAACGAAAGGAATCAGGCCGGTGCGGCCGGCGGCCTTCAGTGCGGCAAAACGGCTGTCGATGCGGTTCATACCTGCACTCCCTCCCGCGCGGCGATGGTGTGCACGTCCTTGTCGCCGCGGCCGGACAGGTTGCACAGCACGATGCCGTCCGACGGGTACTCGCGCGCCAGCTTGATCGCCTGCGCCACCGCATGGCTGGATTCCAGCGCGGCGAGGATGCCCTCGGTGCGCGCCAGCAGGTGGAACGCCTCCAGCGCCTCGTCGTCGGTGACACCGACATATTCGGCGCGCCCAGCGTCCTTCAGGAACGCATGCTCGGGGCCGACGCCCGGATAGTCGAGGCCGGCCGAGACCGAGTGCGTCTCGGTGATCTGGCCGTTGTCGTCGCACAGCACGTAGGTGCGGTTGCCATGCAGCACGCCGGGGCGGCCCGCGGCCAGCGAGGCCGCATGATGGCCGGTGGCGATGCCTTCGCCCGCCGCCTCGGCGCCGACAATGCGCACGTCGCGGTCATTGAGGAAAGCGTGGAACAGGCCGATGGCATTGGAGCCGCCGCCGACGCAGGCGGTGAGCACGTCGGGCAACCGACCGTACTGCTCCAGCAGCTGCGCGCGCGCCTCGCGGCCGACAATGGCGTTGAAGTCACGCACCATCAGCGGATACGGGTGCGGGCCGGCGACGGTGCCGATGATGTAGAAAGTGTCTGCCACGTTGGTGACCCAGTCGCGCATCGCCTCGTTGAGCGCGTCCTTCAGCGTCTTCGAGCCGGAGGTCACCGGCACCACTTCGGCGCCCAGCAGCTTCATGCGGTAGACGTTGATCTTCTGCCGCTCGATATCGGTGGCGCCCATGTAGACCACGCACTTCAGGCCCAGCCGCGCGGCAACCGTGGCGCTGGCCACGCCGTGCTGGCCGGCGCCGGTCTCCGCGATGATGCGGGTCTTGCCCATGTGCCGGGCCACCAGCGCCTGGCCGACCGTGTTGTTTATCTTGTGCGCGCCGGTGTGGTTCAGGTCCTCGCGCTTGAGCAGGATGCGCGCGCCGCCGACGTGCTTGGTCAACCGTTCGGCGAAATATACCGGGCTGGGACGGCCCACGTAATGGGTGAGGTCGCGGTCCAGTTCGGCGATGAAGGCCGGATCCTGGCGCAGGCGCAGGTAGGCTTCGGTCAGCTCGGCCAGCGGCGCCATCAGGGTCTCGGCGACATAGCTTCCGCCGAACTGGCCGAAGCGGCCATGGGCATCGGGAAAGGCATGGAAATCCCGGATCTCGAGCATGGAAACTCCACGATAGGTGCGGCAACAGGCTCACACGTTAGCGCCTGGATGTCCTGCAGAAAAGCGAAAAGATTGCCCGAATACTTGAGTTAAACTCACGCCATGCCGGATCGCGACCTGCCCTCATTGAATGCCATGCGCGCCTTCGAGGCTGCCGCGCGGCTGGGCAGCATGAGCCTCGCCGCGCACGAACTGCACGTGACCCATGGCGCGGTGAGCCGCCAGGTGCGCACGCTGGAAGAAGCGCTGGGCCAGCCGCTGTTCACCCGCCAGGGGCGCGGTGTGGTGCTCACCACGACCGGCCAGCAGTTGCGTGAACTATGCAGCGCCGCCTTCGGGCAATTGCGGGACGGTTGGCTGCAGCTCCGGAATGCCCAGGCCAGCGCGGCCTGCGTACTCGGCTGTTCCGGCAGCGTGCTGGCGCGCTGGGTGATTCCACGACTGGAGCGCCTGCGCCATGACCTGCCCGCGCTGACCCTGCACTTGGCCGTGCAGGAAGAACCCGTGGCCGACCATCTGGCCAACGTGGATGCCGCCCTGCTGCTGGCCGCCCCACCCTGGCCTGCCGGCTGGCAGGTGCACGAACTGGCGCCGGAACGCATCGGCCCGGTGCTCAGCCCGCGCTATCCCGGCGCCGACCGCCTGCGCGAACAACCCGCCTGCGCCCTGTGCGACGAACCCTTGCTGCATCCCGCCTCGCGTCCGCAGGCCTGGCCCGAGTGGGCGCGTGCGATGGGCCTGCCGGCCGAATCGTTGCGGCAGGCGCAGGCCCTGCCCCATCTCTACTTCCTGCTGGAAGCGGCCGCGGCGGGACTGGGCGTGGCCATCGCGCCACAGCCGCTGGTCGCCGACGACCTTGCCAGCGGGCGGCTGCTGGCGCCCTGGGGATTCTGCGAAACCTCCGCGCGCTGGGCGCTGGTCTCGGCGCGCCGCGACGATGCTCGGCTCGCTGCCCTGGCTGACTGGCTGCACCGCGAACTGGCCGAGACCTGAGAACCGCCACGTTCAGAGATTCTGCCGCGCGCCTTCCTTCAGCTTCTCCACGATCTCCGGCGTCTGTGGCCCCAACACGCCGCGACGATGCTTCGGGATGTGTGCCAACGCGTCCTCGCCACCGAACACGTAGTAGTCCAGCAGCCGTCGCCAGTGCTCCCGTTCGGGGGGCGGCAGCTCGCGGAACGCCAGCAGGCAATGGAACAGCGCCGCGCGTGCATAGCCGGAGTTGTAGCCGGGCACGTCCACCGGGTTCCACCAGTAGTTCATCAACGCGTTCAGCTGCTGCAGCGACTCCACGTTGTGCCACCACAGCGGCGGGATGTAGATCGCATCGCCCGGGTACAGTTCCACTGCCTGCGCAGCCGCCAGCGCCTGCTTAAGGCGCGGGTAACGCGGGTCGTCGGGCCTATCCAGCCGCGCCAGGCTGATCGCCGCACCGGTGGGCGCGAAATCCAGCGGGCCGATGTAGAGGTTGGGCAACTGCTCCGGCGGGAACAGGGTGAAGCGCCGGGCGCCGCATAGCACGCAGGCGATGTTGCGCATAGAGTCGAAATGGACGGGCGTGGTGGCCTTGTTGCCCACCCACAGGCGCGGCTCCACCGCAGGGGCCAGGAATGGTAGTTGGTGGTCCTCCAGCAAGCCCGGCAGGCATTCGCGCACGCTGGCACTCTGGATCACCAGGGCCGGCGCGCGCTCCCGCCGGCTGTAGCTGGCCAACCGCTGCAGGCCCAGAGTTATCGGCACCTTGAAGTGCTGGTAGTTCATTTCGCCCAGGTCCGCCGAGTAGCCGACGATGCCATCGGCCTCCGGCGCTACCATCAGGGTGTTGACGTCGGTGCCGTTGTCCAGCGCGGCCAGCCGCTGCGCGAAGGCGGTATCCGACTGCAGCGCGAGCGTGACGATCGGCCAGTCGCGCACCAGCCCACGGATCGCCAGCGGACGATCGCGGTCGATCAGGATGCGCGGATCGAATGGATGGCTTGCATCGACCCGGCACTCCTCCATCGCAGCCGGCACCGGCACGGTAATGGAGTCTTTGCTCATGACGTTGCATCCCCCTCGTCCGCGTCGCGCACCGCCGCGATGAAATCCCGCAACCTGCCGGCATCCTTGATGCCCGGTGCCGATTCCACGCCGCTGGCCACATCCACCGCCCAAGGCCGCGCAATGCGGATCGCCACGCCCACGTTGCCCGCATGCAGGCCGCCGGCAAGGATCACCGGCTGGGCGAGGTTGCCGGGCAGCAGCGACCAATCGAAGGCCTTGCCGCTGCCGCCGGCCTCGCCTGCGGCGTGGCCGTCCAGCAGCAGTGCGGCAGCGCCTGGATACTCCTGCAGGCGCGGCAGCGCCCCCGCGCCCGCGCCCATGGCGATGGCCTTGAGGTAGGGGCGCTCGAAACGCGCGCACCATGCGTCGGTTTCGTCGCCGTGGAATTGCAGCAGGTCCGGCTGCACCGCTGCGATGACCTGTTCGACCAGGGCGACCTCGTCATCCATGAACAGCGCCACGGCATCGACGAAGGGCGGCAAGGCACGCCGGATCGCCTGCGCCTGTTCCAGCGCCACCCGCCGCTTGCTGCGCGCCGTGAACACCAGGCCGATCGCATCGGCACCCAGCTGCGCCGCCAGCAGCGCATCCTCCACGCGGGTCATGCCGCAGCACTTGATGCGGGTCACTGCGAAACCTCCGCCGGCAGGCCCCAGTGCGCCTCGTAGCGCGGCCCGATGAAGGTCAGGCCCGACGACGGCGCGGTGGGTCCGGCCACCTCGCGGTTACGGCATGCCAGCAGTTCGGCGATCCATGCGACGGGCCGCTCGCCGCGCCCCACCGGCAGCAGCGAGCCGACGATGTTGCGCACCATGTGATGCAGGAAGGCGTTCGCCTCGATCTCCACGATCACCTGCTCGCCCTCGCGCCGCACGCCTACCGACAACACGCAACGGCGCGGATGAGTAGCCTGGCAGGAAACCGCGCGGAACGCGGAGAAGTCGTGCTCGCCCAGCAGCGCCTGTGCGGCTGCATGCATGCGGCCGGCGTCCAGCGGCAGGCGCTCCCAGGTGACGTAGCGCGCATCCAGCGCCGCGCGGACCGGCCGGTTGAGGATGCTGTAGCGGTAACGCCGGCTGCGCGCGGAAAAGCGCGCGTGGAAGTCCTCTCCCACTGGCTGCGCCCACAACACCGCCACGCTGTGCGGCAGGTTGGAGGTGGCGCCGAGCAGCCAGCCGCGCATCGAGCGCTGCACCGGCGCATCGAAATGCACCACCTGGCAACGACCATGCACGCCGGCGTCGGTGCGACCCGCGCAGGTCACCTCGACCGGCTGCGCGGCGACCCTGGACAGGGCCTGCTCCAGCGCACCCTGCACCGTGCTGCCATGGGTGAGCCGCTGCCAGCCGAGGAAGTCGGTGCCGTCGTATTCGATGCCCAGGGCGATGCGCATGGATCAAACGTTTGCGGAAAGTGAGCAGCGTAGCAGGCCACTTCACTTGTGATCTTCCCTGATCGCGAAAATCAGACGGTCGGCCGTCCACATCCGCCCTCGTCAAACGCAAACGGGCCGGCATGGCCGGCCCGTTACTCATCGCTGCCGAACGAACCCGGTCAGTGCAGGTCGTCGAGCAGGCGCTTGGCCACGTCGCGCTGCACCTGGCTGCCTTCGTGCAGCACCTCTTCCAGCATGGCGCGCGCGCCTTCCGGATCGCCCATGTCGAGATAGGCGCGGGCCAGGTCGAGCTTGGTGTCCACCGGATCGTCGCTGAACTCGCGTGGCTCGATGTCATGGCCAGCGGGCTGCAACTGCGTCTCGGGCTCCTCGTCGAAATGCCAGTCCGGCTTCGCCTCGCTGCCGCGGACCACGGTCGCGTCCTCGTCCGCCAGGGGCTGGGCCGCCGGCTTGGCGTCCTCAGCGTGCCTTTCGTGCGAGGGCGTGAGGTCGAAATTGAAGTTGTACTCGCTCACCGTCACCGGACTGGCCGGCATCGGCGGCGGAGCGGACGGCGCCGGCGCCGCCGGCGGCTCGGCGGCATACTGGTCGATGTCGAAGCCGTGGCGCGCCTCGTGCTCGTCCGCCGCCATGCTGCCGTGGTCCGCGAACAACGGATGGGCCGGCACCAGGTCCTCGCCCATCCGCACCACCTGCTGCCACTCCTCCTGCTGCGGATCGGTGACGTGGGCGTGCATGGCCTCGGCCGCAGCCTCGAAGTGTTCGATGTCGCGACGGCCGTAGTAAAGGCTGACCAGTTCCAGGTGCAGGCCGACATCGTCGGGGTGTTCGGCCAGCTGGTCGAGAAGCAGGTTCTGGTCGACGTCGTCGTGGGTGTCGTCCATCGGCAATTCGCCGCCGAAGCGATCGGCCAGCGACGGGGCGGACTTCGGCAGCGCCGCCGGCTTCGCCTTGCGGCGACCGAGCAGCCAGCCCAGCAACAGCAGCAGCACCACGGCACCGCCGAGCGCCTGCACCCACAGTTGCGTGTACCAGGGTTCCTCACTGACCGGGGCCGGCTTGATCGGGGCGGGCTTGACCGGCGCGGTCTTGGTGGGCTCGTGCTTGGCGGGCTCGGCCTTGGCCGGGCTGGCGACCGGCGCCGTCGCAGCCTCGGCCGGGGCTGCCGCCGGCTTGGCCGCCGTGGCGCTGCTGGCGGGCGCCGATGCAGCCGGCGCGGGAACGGCCGCCGCCGGCTTCGCCTGCCCGGCCTTGGTCGCGGTCGTCTCCGCCGCGGCCGCGGCTGCGGGCTTGGCCTCGGCGGGCATGCCGGCCGACTTGCGTGCCGCTGCCAGCTTCTGCTGCAGCTCGGCGATCTCGCTATCTTTCAGCGCGAGCAGACGCTGGTTCTTGCTGTTGAGGTCGCTCAGGTCCTTGAGGCGCGACTTCAGGTCGGCGCTCTGCTGCTGCAGGTTGGCGAGGCTTTCCTCGGTACGCTGCAGGTCTTGGCGCAGCGCGCCGCTGTTGTCGGTGGCGGATTTGCCGCCCTGCTTCGCCGGCACCAGCGCGAGATGGTCACCGGCATTGGCCTTGGTCGCGGTGGGCGAACTGGAGGTGCCGGCGCGGGTACCGGCGTCGGCCACGCTGGTCGGCGCATTGCCGATCGGGCCGTTGCGCCAATCGCCGTTCTCGCGACGCACTTCCTCCGCGGCGGCGGCCATGGCTACGGCCTCGGCTTCAACCTTGCTGGGAATGCGCAACACCGCACCGGCCTTCAGCGCGTTGATGTTGTCGCGGTAGAACGCGTCCGGGTTGGCCTGCTTCAGGGCCAGCATCATCTGATTGATGTCCACGCCGGCCGGCGCAACCTTGCGGGCCACCGTGGACAGGTTCTGGCCACTCTCCACGCGCCACTGCCCGGCGACCACCGGTGCCGATGTCCGCGGCTTCGGCGCTGCGGCGGCCGGCTGCATCGCATGCCCGGCGCGCGGGCGCGAAGGCTGGGGAACGGGGCTGCTGCCGGGCGGATCGAGCAGGATGGTGAACTCGCGCACGGTCTTGCCCGTCGCGCCGTGGACCTCGACCAGCAGGTCGAGGAACGGGTCGTTGACGACCGTCTCGCTGGTGATGCGGATCACCTTGCGGCCGTTGGCACCCTCGACCACGGCGAAATGCAGGGGAATGCCGCCGGACGCATCGCCCGAGGCCAACTGCACGTTGAGCTGCTGCAGCTCGGCCGCCGTGGCCTGCTGCACCGGAATCTCCGCCAGCAGCGGCTGGCCCAGCGCCGACTTGACCTGGATCTGGCCCAGATCCATCGCCAGCGCCTGGCCGCTGCCCAAAGCCAAAGCCACCAGCAGCGGCAGTTTCAACGAACGATTCATCACGTGCTCCCCCGAACAGGCCACAGCCCCCCGGCAAGGCCACCACAACGGCGGCACTTTGGCCAGATAGGCTGCCACTTTAGTTAGATGCGGACGGATCAACAATAGGCGGAACGGAGACTTGCGACGCATTGCTGCCGAACATTCCAGCAACGGCGGCCACCAGAGGCGACCCTGCAGCGCTCAGGTTCCCTCGCCGGCCGCCCTGCCGGCCTGCTGCGCCGCTTGCAGTTGCCGCTGCAGTTCGGCGATCTCCGCATCCTGCCGCTTGAGTTTCGCGGCGGCGGCCTGACTCCGGGATTCCTGTGTGCTCACGCTCCTTTGGAGGCGCTGCACTTCGGCTTTCCGCTTGACCAGCATCACCGTCGCCCGCCGCGCGGTTCCGGCCACCGATGCAGCTCCGGCGGCCGGAACCGTCCCCAGCACCAGGGCCGCCAACAGGGCGACCAGCAGCCGCCTGCGCGCCCTTGGCGTCACAGGTATTCCTCCACCAGCAACTCGGCGATCTGCACCGCATTCAGGGCGGCACCCTTGCGGATGTTGTCCGAGACGACCCACAGGTCGAGGCCGCGCTCGTGCGAGATGTCCTCGCGGATGCGGCCGACGAACACCGGGTCCTTGCCAGCCACGTCGCCGACCGGGGTGGGGTAGCCGCCAGCCTTGCGCTCGTCCATCAGCACCACGCCCTCGGCCTGCTCCAGCAGCGCGCGGGCCTGCTCCACGGTGATCTTGTCGCGGGTCTCGATGTGCACCGCCTCGGAGTGCCCGTAGAACACCGGCACGCGCACCGCGGTGGGGTTCACGGCGATGGATTCGTCCTCCAGGATCTTGCGCGTCTCCCACACCATCTTCATTTCTTCCTTGGTGTAGCCGTTGGGCTGGAAGTCGTCGATGTGCGGAATCACGTTGAAGGCGATCTGCTTGGGGAACTTGCCCTTCTCGACATCCTGGAAGTTGAGCAGGGCCGCGGTCTGCTTGCCCAGCTCCTCCATGCCCGAGCGACCGGCACCGGAGACCGACTGGTAGGTGGCCACGTTGATCCGCTCGATGCCCACCGCGCGGTGGATCGGCGCCAACGCCACCAGCATGCCCATGGTCGAGCAGTTCGGGTTGGCGATGATGCCGCGTGTGGTGTACTGCGCGATGGCGTGCGGATTCACCTCGCTCACCACCAGCGGGATGTCGTCCTGGTAGCGGAACTCGGAGGTGTTGTCGATCACCACCGCGCCGGCCGCCGCCGCGCGCGGCGCATGCGCCTTGCTGACCGAGCCGCCGGCCGAGAAGAAAGCGATGTCCACGCCCTCGAAGTCGTAGTCGGCCAGGTTGCGCACGGTCACCTGTTTGCCGGCGAACTCTACCTTGCCGCCGGCCGAACGCTCGCTGGCCAGCGGCACCAGCTCGCTGACCGGGAAATTGCGCTCGGCGAGGATGGCGAGCAGGGTCTCGCCCACGGCGCCGGTGGCGCCGACCATCGCAACCTTGTAACTGCTCTTCTTGCTCATCGGGTGGTTTCTTCGCGGGTGGGGAAAGGGGCGCGGGCCACAGCCTGCGCTTCGGGGTTCAACAGGTTCGGCGGATGCCCGGCATGCTCGCCATGGCCGAACACGGCCAATACATTGTCCACGGCCACCGCGGTCATCGCGCGGCGGGTTTCGGTCGTGGCGCTGGCGATATGAGGGCTGAGCAGCACGTTGTCGAGCGCAAGCAGGTGTGCATGCACGCCCGGCTCTCCCTCGAACACGTCCAGCCCGGCGGCGGCGAGCCGGCCTTCGCGCAAGGCGGCGGCCAGCGCCGCGTCGTCCACGATGCCGCCGCGCGCCACGTTCACCAGCACCGCCGAGGGTTTCATCCGCGCCAGCTCGGCAGCACCGACCGCATGGCGGGTCGCCGGCGTCAGCGGCAGCACCAGCACCAGGAAGTCCGACTCGCGCAATAGCGTGTCCTTGTCCACCAGGCGCGCGCGGCATGTACGCTCGGTAGCTTCGGGCAGGCGCGAACGATTGTGGTAGAGCACCGGCATGCCAAAGCCCTGCGCACGCCGCGCGATGGCCTGGCCGATGCGGCCCATGCCGAGGATGCCCAGCGTCCGACCGCGCACTTCCGCGCCCAGCCAGCCCTTGAACTCGGTGGCGTGCCACTGCCCCGCGCGCAGCCAGCGCTCGGCGGCGCCCACGCGGCGTGCCGCACCCAGCAGCAGCGCCCAGGCGAAGTCGGCCACGCTCTCGTTGAGCACGTCGGCGGTGTTGCTGGCGGCAATGCCGGCGGCGGTGAGCGCGACCAGGTCGAGATTGTCGTAACCCACGCCCAGGTTGGCGACGATGCGCAAGCGTCTGGCGTCAGCCACTTCCGCCGCACCCACGCGCTCCTTGAGACCCACGATGGCAGCGTCGCAATCGGCCAGCTTCGCCGCCAGTTCGACAGACGTGAACTTCGCTTCCACCGATTCCTCGCGCACTTCGAAATGCGGCGCCAGGCGCGCGATCTCGCTGTCGAAGGTAGGGCGCGAGACCCAGACGCGGGGTTTGTCCGTCATGCGCCCGTCCCGGCCAGCCCCGCCGCCGCAACCGGCAGGACTTCGTCGGCGACCCAGAACCACGCCAGCGCCATCGCGAACAGGGTGCCGATCAGCCACAGCAGCCAGCGCCGACTGCGCCAGCCATCCCGGAACGCCGAGAGCTGCATCGGCACGTCCACCAGGTACGCCGCGCAATAGCAGGCATTTGCCAGCACGGCGAGGACGAACAGCGCCAGCAGGTGCTCGATGTTCAGCTCGCCGCGCAGCCGCGTCCACGCCACTGCCAGCCAGCCCAGGATCACCGTAGCCAACGCGAGGTCGTAGCCGATGCGCCGACGCTCCCAGTAGCCGATGGCGTCGCTGAGCACCCGACCCAGCGGCGACGGCAAGCCGGTATGCGATGCAGTCGACGTGTTCATGGTCGGCAACTCCTTTCAGGGGATGCGTGGCGCCACGACACCCACGTCGCCGCACTGGGCGCGATGACGCAGCGCGTGGTCCATCAGCACCAGCGCCATCATCGCCTCGGCGATGGGCGTGGCGCGGATGCCGACGCAGGGATCGTGGCGACCCTTGGTGACCACGTCCACCGGTTCGCCGGCCAGGTTGATGCTGCGACCGGGGATCAGGATGCTGGAGGTGGGCTTCAGCGCGATCGAGGCAACCACCGCCTGCCCCGTGCTGATGCCGCCAAGGATGCCACCCGCATGATTGGACGTAAAGCCGTCCAAATGCATTTCGTCGCGGTGCTCGCTTCCGCGCTGTTCAACCGCAGCGAAGCCATCGCCGATCTCCACGCCTTTCACGGCATTGATCGACATCAGAGCGGCGGCGAGATCGCCGTCCAGCTTGCCGTAGACCGGCTCGCCCCAGCCCGGCGGCACGCCCTCGGCCACCACGGTGACGCGCGCACCGACCGAATCGCCGGACTTGCGCAGCGCGTCCATGGCCTTTTCGAGCTCCCGCACCTGCCCCTCACAGGGCCAGAAGAACGGATTCCGCCCCACCGCATCCCAGTCGAAGCCGGCTGGCGCCATGTTGCCGAGCTGCGCCAGATAACCGCGCACGCGCACGCCGTGGCGCTCGGCCAGCCATTTCTTGGCGACCACTGCCGCCGCGACGCGCATCGTGGTCTCGCGTGCCGACGAGCGCCCGCCGCCACGCGGATCGCGAATGCCGTACTTCTGCCAGTAGGTGTAGTCGGCATGGCCCGGGCGGAAGGTCGAGGCGATGTCGCCGTAGTCCTTGCTGCGCTGGTCGGTGTTGCGGATCAGCAGCGCCATGGGCGTGCCCGTGGTCTTGCCTTCGTAGACGCCGGAGAGGATCTCCACCTCGTCCGCCTCGCGCCGCTGCGAGGTGTGCCGGCTCTTGCCAGTGGCGCGACGATCGAGATCCTGACGAAACTCTTCCTCGCTGATCGCCAGACCCGGCGGGCATCCGTCGATCACGCAGCCGATGGCCGGCCCGTGGCTTTCGCCGAAGGTGGTGACGGTAAAGAGCTTGCCGAAGGAATTGCTGGACACGGGTTTGGACGTCCATTTGGATGAGGCCGGGCTTCACAGCTTAACCGCGTTTTGGGGTAGGCGCTTGCGCCTGGGCGGCGGCGCAGGACGTTGACCTTTGGAGTTGCGACGAGCACCGGGGTTTGCAGCTTGGCTTTCTGGGTTTTCATGGCGAGGAACAGGCGGCTCTGGACGCCTGCGCAAGGAACAGGGCGACTTCGACAGTGCGGCCACGCCACGCCGTATCTCAGCACTGGGTACACCAAGCCTCGCGGCGCTCCGCGCCGCTTTGGCTTTGGCTTATGCCAGAAGAGCGCCAGCCGGGGTGTCGTTTCCTTTTGATTACTTCTCCTCTGGACAGGTATAAGAAGAAGTCACTCGGCCACCGGCAAGTGGACGAAATCGCTTTGTCGCTTGCGGCAGATGGACGAAACCGTTCTGTCACTCGCGAGGGAAACCTCCAGCGGCGGGACAAGCTCAGCCGCGGCCGCCCCACTCCCTCGCCAGCATTGCGTAGACCACGTCATCCGCCCAGGCATCGCCATCGCGCCAACTCTCGCGAAAATGCGCCTCCTTGCGCATGCCCAGGCGTTCCAGCAGGGCAATGCAGGCGATGTTGCGCGGATCGACCGAGGCGTACACGCGGTGGCGCTTCAGGTCGCCGAACATCAATGCCAGTGCGGCACGCACTGCTTCGGCGGCCAATCCGCGCCCCTGATGCGCCGGCGACAGCGTGACGCCGAACTCCACCGTATCCGCGTCCACGAAATGCAGGCCCAGGTCGCCGACCAGTTCGCCACTGTCGCGCAGGCGAAGAGCAAACTGGAACCAACTGCCCACCGTGTCGAACACCTCCACCTGCTGGCGCTGGATGAATCCTGCGGCGTCGTCCAACGAAGCCGGTCGCCAACCCTGGTAGCGGCTTACCGCGGGATCGGCGCGATAGGCAAGCAGCGCCGCGGCATCGCCATGGCGCAGCCTGCCGAGCCGCAGCCGTGCCGTGGCGAGTTCCATCGCCTCAACCGCGGCGCGCGGCCGCGGCGGCGTGGATCGCCGCACGGTGCTCGACCAGGTCGCGCCGCTCCAGCGCGAACACGCCCATCGGCCCCACCTTGAACTCGATCCACACGAAGGGCACTTCCGGCAGCAGCGCGGCCAGTGCGTGCTCGCTCTCGCCCACCTCGACGATCAGCAGGCCGTCGTCGGCCAGCAGGTCGGCAGCCTCGTCCAGGATGCGCAGGCAGATGTCCAGCCCGTCCTCGCCCGAGGTGAGGCCGAGCTTGGGCTCGTGCGCGTATTCGCCAGGCAGCGCGGCGTATTCGTCCTCGGTGACATACGGCGGATTGGAGACGATAAGGTCGTATTTGCGGCCGCGCACGCCCTCGAACAGGTCGGACTTCACTGCCTCGACGCGCGCCTCGACGTGCTGGAACACGATGTTCTCGCGCGCCAGCGACAGCGCCTCGTCGCTGATGTCGACGATGTCCACGCGCCAGTCCGGGTTGTACTCGGCCATCGCGATGCCGATGCAGCCCGAACCGGTGCACAGGTCCAGCGCGCGCTCCACATGGCGTTCGTCCAGCCAGGGTGCGAAGCCCGATTCGATCAGCTCGGCGATCGGCGAGCGCGGCACCAGCGCGCGGCGGTCGCTCTTGAACTTCAGCCCGGCGAACCAGGTTTCGCCGACGAGGTAGGCCACCGGCAGGCGCTCGCTGACACGGCGCTCGATCAGCGCCAGCACGTTTGCGCGCTCCTCCGCGGTAAGCCGGCCCGCGCCGTAGGCCGGCTGGATGTCCGGCGGCAGGTGCAGGCTGGCCAGCACCAGGTGGGTGGCCTCGTCGATAGGGTTGTCGTGGCTGTGACCAAAGGTCAGCCCGGCGGCCGAGAAGCGGCTGGCGCCGTAGCGGATGAAGTCGATGATGGTGGCGAGTTCGGCGGTCACGGGCGGCCCACGGCGCGGCAAAAAGACCGCTGATTATAAGCGCGAGCCCCGTATACTGGCTGGATGACTTTCAAAGTACTGCTGCAGTACATCCTTCCGCACCGCTTCCTGTCGCGCCTGGTCTACTGGGGCACGCGCTGGACCTTGGCGCCGTGGAAGAACTGGCTGATCGCAACCATCGTGCGCAACTACGCTGTGGACATGGCCGAGGCGGCGCAGCCCGACCCGCTGGCATACCCGCACTTCAACGCCTTCTTCACCCGCAAGCTGAAGCCCGGGGCGCGGCAGGCGGACGCCGATCCGGCCGCCCTGCTCTCGCCCGCCGACGGACGCATCAGCCAGGCCGGCCCGATCGTGGACGGGCGTATCTTCCAGGCCAAGGGGCAGGACTACAGTGCCGCCGAACTGCTCGGCGACGAGGCTTCCGCCGCCCCGTACCGCAATGGCCGCTTCGTCACCGTGTACCTGTCGCCGCGTGACTACCACCGCGTGCACATGCCGCTGAAGGGAACGCTCAAGGAGACCGTGCACGTGCCGGGGCGGATCTTCAGCGTGGCGCCGTTCGCGGTGGAAGCGATCCCGCGCCTGTTCGCGCGCAACGAGCGGCTGGTCTGCCACTTCGAGGGCGAGCAGGGCCCGTTCGCGGTGGTGATGGTGGGCGCGATCCTGGTGTCCTCGGTGGCCACCGTATGGGATGGGTTGGTGATCCCGCCCTACGCGCCCGCGATCTGGCGCAAGTCGTTTGCCGGCCAGGGCATCACGCTGGACCGCTTCGCCGAAATGGCACGCTTCAACATGGGCTCCACCGTGATCGTGCTGCTGCCCGAGGGCATGGCCGAGCTGGACGCATGGGCGCCGCAGCAGGCCGTAAAGGTGGGCCAACGGCTTGGAGCACCACGCCGAAACTGACGCAGGGCGTCGTTTTGTGACGCAATTAGTGCATCTCGTCCCGGCAGCCGACTTAAGATTGCGGCCATGGCCGCGGCTCGTGCGGCGTCTGGGGACAGAGAATCCATGCAACTGCTCAGCCCGGCGATCGCGCTGTTTCGCGCCCACCAGCTCAACCGCCAGATGCGCGAAATCGAGCGCTGCGTACGTGCCCTGCCCCAGCGCAGCCTCGCCCAGCTGAGCGTGCAGGTATTGCGCGAAATCGGCCTGGCTTCGCGCAGCGAGTTCCCGCACCTGTACGGCACCGCGCCGGAAGCGCGCTACCTGCCGTGGGGCCAGGGCACCGGCGCCGGTTTCGAGCGGGCGCGCTCGGACAACCCCGAGGTGGCGCTGCGCGGCATCGCACTGTGGCTGGCCGTGGCGTACCACGAAACCAAGCACTCGCCGCAGGATCGCCTGCTGCCGCAGCATCGCCAGGTGCTGCACCTGCTGAATGAGCTGAAGCGCCTGCACCGTCCGGCCAAATCGGTGGCCGAGAGCTGGGTGAACGCCGGCGCCACGGCCTGACCGGCGCCACCACGCCGGCTGGAGCTCAGGCCCTCAGCGGCGGCATTCCGGCACCCGCAACACCTGTCCCGCCGTGATGCGGTGATGGCGCAGGTGGTTGGTCTCGGCAAGCTCCTGCACGCTGGAACAGCTTAGCCTGTGCGCGATGCCGATCAGGGTGTCGCCACGGCGTACCTTGTAACCGCGGGTCCTTGCCGGCACCGGATGAGGCGGCGGTGCGACCGCAACCGCCGGCGCCGAGGCCGCATGCAGGTCCGCCGCGAGGATCGGCCACGGGCCATCCACGCAGCGCGTGGCGTACGGCCGCTCCAGCAGCTTGGGCACCTGCAGCACCGCGCCGGCCGGCTGCTCCTGCTGCGGGTCCAGTCGCGGGTTGAGGTTGCGCAGGATGCGGAACCAGCCCTCCTCCATGCCGCCGGCCGAGCCCAGGCAAACCGTGAGCTCGTCGATCGAGGCCGGGCGCTTCAGCGTGATGCTACCCGGTACGCCGTCGATCTTCGGGAAGCGCAGGTTGTAGCTGTCCGGATGCAGGAACAGCCACGCCGCCGCCAGCACCGCCGGCACGTAGTCGCGGGTCTCCTGCGGGAGCTGGTCGTAGATGCGTGGGTCGTAGAAGCTCACCGAGGTGTCGTCGCCCACCAGTCGATGCATGCGTCCCTCGCCGGCGTTGTAGGCGGCGATGGTCAGCTCGAGGTTGTCATTGAACACCTTGAGCTGTTCGTCGATGTATTCGGCATTCGCGCGCGCCGAGGCGGCAGGATCGAAGCGCATGTCAAAGCCGTTTTCAGTGGTGAGGCCGAAGCGCAGGCCGGTGGCGTACATGAATTGCAGCGGCCCCGCCGCGCCGGAACGGGACACCGCGTGCACTTTGCCGTCGGATTCCTTGGCCATGATGCCGAACAGCAGCGCCTCCGGCAGGTCGACCTTCTTGTAGGCCGGCCACATCTCGTTGCGCATGTACTGGTAGCGGATCCACGCGTCGACCAGGTTCGGCCGCCATTGCGTCAGCCACATCTGCAGCGCGGCCTTCACCGCGCCGTTCATCGCGATCAGTTCGGACAGCCTCTGGCCGTGCAGCAGGGTCACGCTGCGCTGGGCCTGCGGCAAGGCAGCTACGCCACGCTGGTCCAGCGCCATGCCGGTCTGCGGTTCGTCGTCCAGGCTTTCGTCGCCAATGAAGCTTCCGTCCTTCAGGCGCAACATGCGGTCGTAGGCCGAGAAGAAGCGCTGCGGGTCGCATCCGGCGGTGTTGCCGCACTGCGCGGAAGCCTGCTTGACGGTGTCCAGCGCCTGTTCCAGCGTTTTCTTCCCTGCCGCCGTGTCGCCGGCGCGCACCTGCTGCAGGGCGGTCTGGTAGCCCAGCGTCGCCTGGTCGAGCTGGGCATACAACGCGGCCACCGTCGGCGTCGGCCTGGTCGCCCCGGAGCTGGCACAAGCCGTCAGCACCAGCAGCGAAGCCGCCAGCGGAACCAGGCGCAGGGAGCGAGGAAGAGCAACAGGCCGCATGACAAAACCACTCGACGAAAAGCGGACACCATAGCCGGCGACCTTCGCATACTCAATGCATCGAGGCGTCGCGCCGGCTGGCTACAATCGGCTTCGAACTGCATGCAGGGAACCCCATGACCGACATCCCGATCGGCCGCAGCGACGACACCGAGGTCAACCTCGATCCGCGCTTCGGCAACCGCCAAGGCATGCTCGGGGCCACCGGCAGGCGGGCGCAGGCCACCGAGCCGCCACTGCGCCCATACACTCTGCGCAGCAGGCTGGTTGGCATCCGACGCGGAGAGCGCTGATGCCGCGCATCGAAGTGGTCGCCGCCGACACGCCGTTTGGCGAGCGCCTCGCCGCCGGCTTCGGCTATCCCCTGCGCGGTGCCGGGCTGGCCACCTGCACGGCGCTGGCGCTGGCGCATTGGGCGGGTCTGCTGCCGGGCATCGGCACGCTCGCCAGCCTGCTGGTATGGGCCGCCACCTGGCGCTACGCCGCCGAGTGCATGCAGCACACCGCAAACGGCTACGCCCACCCACCCGACGTAGGCGTGGACGAGGCAGGCACGGCCGGCTGGGCACTCACCTTGATCCACTTCGCGGCAGGGGCGCTGCTTATCGCATGCAGCCTGCTCGCCCCATCCATGCTGTGGCTACTGGTTCCCCTACTGGTGCTGGCGTTGCCGGCCATCGACATGTCGCTGGCCTTCGACGGCAACCCCCTGCTGGCGCTCAACCCGGCCACCTGGTGGCGCATCGCTTTCGGCTTCGGCGGCGCGTATTTCGTGCCGGTCGCGATCAACCTGCTGCTGGGCGCCATGGTGGCGGTAGCCACCGTCACCTCCAGCCTGTTGCCGCGCTTCGTCGCGCTGCCGCTGTTCGGCTTCGCCTATACCTACCTCATCGTCTTCGCCTTCCATCTGATGGGTGGGCTGATCCACCAGCGCCACGAACGCTTCGGACTGCAGCCCGAGGCAGCGAAACTCGCGCAGGCCTCCGGCCAGGACGAGGACAGCCGCCTGCTCGACGAGGCTCGCGCCTTGGCCGGGAGCGATCCCGTCGCGGCCTTGCACCGGCTGGCCGACCGCCTGCGCCAGCGCACGACGCCCAAGCCGCTGCACCAGCTCTATCGCGAGCTGCTGCGCAGGCAAGGGCTGCGCGATGACCTGCTGGTGCACGGCCAGATCTGGATCGCCGCGCTGATCGCGCAGAACGAGGCACGCCGCGCGCTCGGCGTCCTGCAGGACTGTCAGGGCATCGACCCTGCCTTCATTCCCGACGATCCGCGTACCTGTGGCGAACTGGCCGACCTCGCCGCACGCCTCGGCATGGAGCGCCTCGCCATCCACCTCGGCCGCGGCTACCTCGTGCATTGGCCGCACGACGAACGCGCGCCGCATTACGGGCTGCTCGTCGCACGCCTGCTGGGCGCGCATGCCGAATCCCGCCCCGACGCTGTCGCCTTGCTGGAAAGGCTCGCCAACGCCTGGCCCGAGCATCCGCTGCGCCACGACATCGCCGCGCTGCTGCGGCAATGGGCGGGCGCCGCGTGAGCGCCAGCAGACGCGCCGCCGCGGCCGCGTTCGCCGGCATGCTGGCCTTCGTCGCCACCGGCATCGCCGCGCAGTGCCTGCGCCACGACCTCGACTGGACACGCGTACCCAACAGCTTCTACCTGATCGGCCCGTGGGGCGGCATGGTGCGCGCCGGCTACTACGCGATGGCGCTGGCCTTGCCGCTGTTGGGCGCGAGCGCCTATGCCGGGCTTGCGCCGCAGGCACGCAGCGCGGCACCGTGGCTGCTGTTCGCCGTGGGCGGCGTGGCCTTGGCGATCACCGCGCTCGCCAGCACCGACACCTGGAACCATCCGCCCACGCTGCACGGCTACGTGCATGGCGTCGCGGCGCAGGCTGCCTTCCTCTGCACCGCCACCGCGATGCTGCTGCAGGCCTGGCGATTGCGCGGCGACGCGCGCTGGGCGCGTCGGTTCCGGCCCGCGCTGGCCTATGCCACGCTGTGCTTCGCGCTGCTGTGGGTGCAGGCGTTCTGGCGCGCCTTGCCGCGTGGCCTCAGCCAGAAGGCGCTGATCCTGCTGATGCTGGGCTGGCTGCTGACCGCCGCCTGGCAACTGCTGCGCGCCCCCCCTCACGACGCCATCCACCATGAGACCAACGCATGAGCCGCTGGCGCCCCCCCTCACCCGGCTCCACGGCCATCATCACCCGCGCCGGCTTCGAGAGGCTCAAGACCGAACTCGACCATCTGTGGCACACGCTGCGCCCCGAAGTAGTGAAGGCGCTGGCCGCCGCCGCGGCCGAAGGCGACCGTTCCGAGAACGCCGAGTACACCTACCGCAAGAAGCAGCTCGGCGAGATCGACCGCCGCGTACGCTACCTGAGCAAGCGCATCCCCGCGCTCAAGGTGGCCGAAGGCGTGCCTGCCGACCGCGACGCCGTGTTCTTCGGCGCCGCCATCACGCTGGAAAACCTCGCCAGCGGCGAGGAAGTGAACTACCGCATCGTCGGCCCGGACGAGACCGACGCCAGGCTTGGCTGGATCAGCATCGACTCGCCGCTGGCGCGCGCGGCGCTGAAGAAGCGGCTGGATGACGAGTTCGAAGCCGAACTGCCCGGCGGGCGCACGCGGTTCCTGATCGTGGACGTGCGCTACGAAGCATGAGCCTGCTCAGCCGGCCTGCTCCGCCAACGCCTTCGCCAACGCCCGATACTCCTCGCCCTTCTCCAGTCCCGCGATGAAGCGCGCGGGGATTGCCTCCAGCCCGCCGATGGCGCCGCAAAGCGCGCCGGTAAGCATGGCGCGCGCCTGGTTCTGGCCACCCGCGTTCACCGCGTGCAGCACACCCAGCTCCACGTCGCCCTGGAAGCGCGCGGCGAGGTAGTAGGCCGCGGGAAACTGGTGGTACACCGCGCAAGGCAGGCCGTAGACCAGCCCCACCTTCGACGCCGGCTCGATGCGTATCGCCGGATCGTGCGCCGCCCGCGCGATGGACGACACCGTGAGCAAGGCATCGGGCGAGGCGAACTGGCCCGCCTGCAGGGGCGCCTCCGCCCCCTGCGGCACGTCCAGCGCGCCGCTGGTCACCGTGTGAAACGGCAGCTCGCCGGACTTCACCATGCCCATCAGGCGGCCGGACAAGTCGCCATCCAGCGCCATGCCGTTGGCCAGTTGCCCCAGCACCGCGGCGAACGCCAGCGTCATCGCCCCCACCGTGGGATCGCGCTGGGTGAGCGCCACGTTGCTGCCCACATGCCGTGCCAGCAGCGCCGGCTTGCCTGCGTAACGCAGCGCGATCGCCAGCACCCGCTCCGCCGCCTCGGTGTTGTCCGCCAGGCCCGCCACCTCACCCCACGGCAGGCCCGCGCGGCGCTTGCGCCAAGCCTCGCGGATCGACTGGCTCGTGTAGCCGCCCGGACCCGCCATCGGCGTGCCGTCCAGCAACGGGAAAAGCTCGCCATCCATGCGCGCGCAGAAATCCGCCTCGTCGTAGCCGCCGCGATCCACCAGCGAACGCGCGGTCAGCGCCAGGATGAAGCCGGCTTGCGATGACGCGCCGGCCGGCAATCCCTCGTGATAGCGCCCCGGCTTTGGCGCCGTGAAGTCGCTGATCCAGTCGCCGTAGTCGCGCCGGAGCGCATCGAGGTCGTAGTACCAGTGCGGCCCCAGGGCCAACGCGTCGCCGATGAAGGCACCCATCAGGGCACCCTGGATACGGCTTTTTCTCGAGATGGAAGATGGCGTTTGCGGCATGTCGAAGGACCTGCGATGCGACGACGGCAAGTCATCGTACGCCTGATTCATCACCGTGCCGCGCAGGTTGCCTTCCCACCGGCCTCGCTGCGCAGTCCAAGCGCCGGGGGATAGCGGCGCCCCGCCCGCACCGGCAAGAAGCACGGCGCTTCGGCGAAGAACGTTTCGCGTCCGTTGTCGGCATGCCAGCCGGGTACGCCGGCCAGCGGCAAGGGCCGCAGCTCCAGCGGATCGGACAGCAGCTGGCCGGTATGGATCGCCCGCACGCTCGCGTGGACGGCCGTCGCCGGCGAGACATCGCGACCTGCCACCACCAGCGCCTTGCCCACCAGCAGCTGCGCCGGCGTCAGCGCGTGTTCCAGCAGGGCGTGGCCGAACAGCTCGACGCGGATGCGGCCGTCCAGCCAGGCCGCGCGTTCGCGCCAGAACAGGCCGTGCCAGTCGTGCGCGTCCCACAGCAGGAGCAGCGCCGGATCGCGCAGCGCCACCACCACCCCGGCTTCGTCGAAGTGGGTAAGCGCGTATTGGGGGCGCGAGCGTTGCCTGGTGCCCATGTGCGCGATCTCGGCCATCTGCCGCGCGTTGAGGGCGCGCTTCAGGGCGGCATGGCGCAGCCAGACCAGCGCGTTGAACAGGTCGTGCCAGTTGCGTTCGCGGGTGGCAATCTCGCCGCATTCGGCGATGCGCTGTTCGTAGTGCAGGCCATCGGCCAGCAGTGCGCGATCTTGCGCCACGAAGCGTTCGCGCATGCCGGCGGGACGGGCGGCATTGAGCGCGTCGATGCCTGGCCATTCGCGGCCTTCGATCAGGCTCGCAAACTCGCGCCACGCCGCCAACGGTATGCATTCGAACACCTGCGGATCGACTGCATCGCGGAGCGGTGCCACGTAGCGGGTTTTCTTCATGCGCACATCCATGAGTACGCCCTGCGATCGTCTGCCCTTCGACATTGGCCCTGCGGACCTGCGCTCAGGGCGAACGATGAAGGCCGGCACAACTTGGTGGGCAATCGAAACACCCGCAGCGACCAGGCTTTCAGATCATCTTGAGCGTCGGGTGCGCCAGGCGCGCATGCAGGTCGTGCTCGCTGGCGCCCTCGACCACCACGTCGACGAACTGGCCGGGCTTGAGGCCCTGACCGTCGGCGATCAGCACGGTACCGTCGATCTCCGGCGCGTCGGCGGCGGAGCGCGCCACGGCGCCGTCAGCGTTCGCCTCGTCCACCAGCACCTGCAGGGTGCGGCCGATCTTGCGCTGCAGCTTGGCGGCGGAGATTTCCGCCTGCACCGCCATGAACTGTTCGAGGCGATCTTCCTTTAGCTCCTCGGACACCGCGCCGGGCAGCTCGTTCGCCTTGGCGCCGTCCACCGGCGAATACGCGAAGGCACCCACGCGGTCTAGCTCGGCTTCGCGCAGGAAATCCAGTAACTCCTCGAACTCCGCGTCGGTTTCGCCGGGGAAGCCGACGATGAAGGTGCTGCGCAGGGTGATGTCGGGCACCAGCCTGTGCCAGTTCTTGATGCGCTCCAGCGTCTTGTCGATGTTGCCCGGGCGCTTCATCAATTTGAGGATGCGCGGGCTGGCATGCTGGAACGGAATGTCGAGGTAGGGAAGGATCTTCCCCTCCGCCATCAGCGGCATCACCTCGTCCACGTGCGGGTATGGGTAGACGTAGTGCAGACGCGTCCACGCGCCCAGCTCGGACAGGCCTTCGCACAGTTCCGTCATGCGCGTGCGGTACGCCCTGCCGCGCCATGCACGCTCGGCGTACTTGAGGTCCACGCCGTAGGCGCTCGTGTCCTGCGAGATCACCAGCAGCTCCTTCACGCCGCCCTTGACCAGCTTCTCGGCCTCCAGCAGCACCTCGTCGACCGGGCGCGAGACCAGGTCGCCGCGCATCGAGGGGATGATGCAGAAGCTGCAGCGGTGGTTGCAGCCTTCGGAAATCTTCAGGTAGGCATAGTGCTTGGGCGTGAGCTTGATGCCGGTGTCCGGCACGATGTCCAGGAACTTGTTGCGCCTGGGCGGCAACGCCTCGTGCACGGCGTGCATGACGCTGGCGTAGTCCTGCGGGCCACTGATCGAGAGCACGTCCGGATAGGCCTCGCGGATCAGCTCGGCGCGCTTACCCAGGCAGCCGGTGACGATCACCTTGCCGTTCTCGTTGAGCGCCGTGCCGATCGAGTCCAGCGACTCCTGCACCGCCGCGTCGATGAAGCCGCAGGTGTTCACCACCACCGCGTCGGCCTCGCCGTAGCTGGGCACGATCTGGTAACCCTCGACCTTGAGCTGGGTGAGGATGCGCTCGGAATCCACCAGCGCCTTGGGGCAGCCGAGGCTGACGAAACCGATTTTCTGCGAAGCCTGCGACATGGCGGCGGCGACCGTGGGCAATGGGGAAACGGCGAATTATACGGCGATGTGCCTTCACCATACGCTGCCGCGTGCGCCGGCTAGAATTCTTGCAACACCGTCCGGGAAAGAACCGTCATGGGCCAACACATCAACATCCCCACCTCGCGCACGCAGTGCATCGGCGCCTATCTCGCCCAGCCCGAGGGCAAACCCAGGGGCGGCATCGTGGTGGTGCAGGAAATCTTCGGCGTCACCGCACACATCCGCCGCGTGGCCGACCGCTTCGCCGCAGCCGGCTTTACCGCCATCGCACCGGCCTTCTTCGACCACCTGGAGTCCTGGCTGGAGCTGGATTACGACGAGACGGGCATGGCGCGCGGCAAGGCACTGGTCTCGGAGCTGGGACTTGATCGGCCGCTGGAGGACATGGCCAGCGCCGCCGAGGCGATCGCCTCTGCCGGCAAGGTGGGCGTGGTGGGCTACTGCTGGGGCGGCACGGTGGCCCTGCTCGCGGCGCTGCGGCTGGGCCTGCCCGCGGTGAGCTATTACGGTGCGCGCAACGTACCTTTCCTCAGCGAGAAACCGAAGGCACCGGTGATGTTCCATTTCGGCGCGCATGATTCCTCGATTCCGCCGGAAGCGGTGGCGCGGCATCGCGAGCTGCTGCCGCAGATGGAGGTGTTCACCTATCCCGATGCGGGCCACGCGTTCAACCGCGACGTACCGGGCGACACGCACTACCACGAGGCCAGCGCCAGGCTGGCGTGGGACCGCACGCTGGCGTTCTTCGACAAGCACTTGGCCGGCGCATGAGCGAGGCCGGCTTCACGCTCGATCCGCGGCTCGCCACAGACTCCCGCCATGTCGCCATGCTGCCGCTATGCGAGCTGCGGCTGATGAACGACACGCGGTTCCCGTGGCTGCTGCTGGTACCGCGCCGTGCCGGACTGACGGAGGTAACCGACCTCGCCGGGGACGAGCAGCAGCAGCTCTGGCACGAGGCGAACCGGGCCAGCGCCGCACTGCGTGCGGTGGCGCCCTGCGACAAGCTCAACCTCGGCGCGCTGGGCAACATCGTGCGCCAGTTGCACCTGCACGTGGTGGCGCGCATCGAGGGCGACGCCGCCTGGCCCGGCCCGGTGTGGGGGAACGGCAGCGCGGTGCCGTACGACGCCGAGGCGCTGGCCGCGCGACTGACAGCCTTGCTAAACGCGCTGGGTTGAGCCACCCGGCACCGAGCTCGCTGTCCCGCCCTCCCGAAAGCACAAGGCCCGCGGATCGCTCCGCGGGCCTTATGCCGCCTTGCCGCCCATTCCGCGGCTTACTGAGAGTTTTCGCAGCCAGCGGCGGTCTTGCTGCAATCCAAGTCGTTACTGCCCTTGGCCGGGGCATGATAATCCTTCAGCTGGCGCGCCTTGGTGTTGATCGCATTGATCTCGGTGAGCTCGCCGCCCTTGTCGTAATACACCGCGAAGCCGTAGTCGATGGACATGCGCGCCAGGTACTGCAGGTGCACCTTGCGGATCTTGGAATCGTCGCTGGGCAGCAGCAGCACAGTCCTGGGCAGCTTGCCGATGTCCTTGAGGTAGGCGAAGTGGCTACCCGTGTCCACCGCCGAGAGCACTGCGCCGTCGACCAGGAACTGGCCTCCCTTGTAGGCCTCGATGGTGGTGTCGAACTTGCCTTTCCACTGCGCCGCCTGCGCCTGTTCCTTCACGCTGTTCCTGTGGCAGCCGGCGAGTACGAGCGTACTGCCCAGTGCCAGCGCGACGGCGAAGCGGGTCAGCAGGGTGGAAAAACGGATCATCGGAATCTCCTGCAAAAAACGGTCGAGATGGCTTGGCGAGTGTAGCGCCGGACCGCGCGCGTAGCGGCCCGCAGGCACCGGTGGTTCAGGTACGCGGCAGGGTCACACCCTGCTGCCCCTGGTACTTGCCGCCGCGGTCGCGGTAGCTGGTTTCGCAGGGCTCGTCGGATTCGAAGAACAGCATCTGCGCCACGCCCTCGTTGGCGTAGATCTTCGCCGGCAGCGGCGTGGTGTTCGAGAACTCCAGCGTCACATGCCCCTCCCACTCCGGCTCCAGCGGCGTCACGTTGACGATGATGCCGCAGCGCGCGTAGGTGCTCTTGCCAAGGCACACAACCAGCACGTCGCGCGGGATGCGAAAGTATTCGACGGTGCGCGCCAGCGCAAAGGAATTCGGCGGGATGATGCACACGTCCGCTTCGATGTCGACGAAGCTGGATGGGTCGAACGCCTTGGGGTCGACGATGGTGGAATTGATGTTGGTGAAGATCTTGAACTCGCGCGCGCAGCGCACGTCGTAGCCGTAGCTGGAGGTGCCGTAGGACACGATGCGCCCGTCGCCGTTCTGCTTGACCTGGCCCGGCTCGAACGGCTCGATCATGCCGTGGCCCTCGGCCATACGACGGATCCACTTGTCGGACTTGATGCTCACATGCGCCCCGCAGACGTGTCTGGCGCCCGACCGGGTCGGGCGAAACGCTAAAAATACATGGTCAGGGCGGCAAGGCGCCAGCTCAGCGGCGACTCAGGCCAGTTCCGACACTAGGCAGTCCAGCGCCGCGCGCAGTTCGGCACGGCGTTCCACGCTGGCCAGCACCTGCTCCACCGTGCAGCCTGCGCCCGGCAGGCTCACCGGCATGGGCTGCATGCTAAGCAGCTGCGCCGCCATGGTGCGCAGGATCTCGGCCAGCGCCTCCTGCGCGTGACTCGAGTCGCGCGCCGAGGCATTGAGCAGCAGCATCGGTTTGCCAGGAAACTCCACGCTGCCCACCAGCCAGTCCAGCAGGTTCTTGAACGCACCCGGCACACCGTGCGCGTACTCCGGGCAGGCGACCAGCAAGGCATCGGCCTGGCCCACGGCCTCGCGCAGTGCCAGCACGGCAGTGGGCAAGGGATCACGTTCGTCGTCGGGATTGAACAGCGGCAAGGCGGCGAGACCGTCGTACATCGCCAGTTGCAGCGACGCCGGCGCCAGTTGCCGTGCAGCCTCCAGTGCGGCGCGGTTGGACGAGACCCGGCGCAGGCTGCCGCACAGGCACAGCACGCGCCGTGGCGCGCTCATGCTTGAGAACCCCTTCGGAGGCGTAGCAAGCGGGCGTAGGGCGGGCGTGGGCGACGCGCAGAGACCGGAGTGCATGGGTCAATGCGTGAGGATTTCGGGCATCGACCGCGCTCGCCCGGGGTTCGCGCAGCAGCTTCCGGACCGGCCCTCACGGAGCGCCCTGCACCACGATCTTTCCCAGCCCCAGCGACTTGTTGCGCGGCTGGCGCGACAGGCGGCCGGCGGCGTTGCGGGCGATCTCGCGGTAGCGCGCCGCGAGATCGGAATCCGGCATCGCCACCACGGTGGGCGTGCCGCCGTCGGCCTGCTCGCGGATGCGGATGTCCAGCGGCAGCGAGCCGAGGTACGGCACCCCGTACTGCTGCGCCAAGCGCGCGCCGCCGCCCTCGCCGAAGATGTGTTCCTCGTGGCCGCAGTTCGAGCAGACGTGGGTGGCCATGTTCTCAACGATGCCGAGTACCGGCACCTCGACCTTCTCGAACATCTTAAGCGCCTTACGCGCATCCAGCAGGGCGATGTCCTGTGGCGTGGTGACGATCACCGCACCGGCCACCGGCACCTTCTGCGACAGCGTGAGCTGGATGTCGCCGGTGCCGGGCGGCAGGTCGATGACCAGGTAATCCAGCATGTCCCAGCGCGAGTCGTTGAGCAGTTGCATCATCGCCTGGGTCACCATCGGGCCACGCCAGATCATCGGTGTCTCCTCGTCGACGAGGAAGCCGATCGACATCGCCTGCAGGCCGTGCGCCTGCATCGGCGTGATGCTCTTGCCGTCGGGCGACTCCGGCTTGCCGCTGATGCCCAGCATGCGCGGCTGGCTGGGGCCGTAGATGTCGGCGTCGAGTACGCCCACCCTGGCGCCTTCGGCACTGAGCGCCAGCGCGAGGTTGACCGCCACCGTGGACTTGCCCACGCCGCCCTTGCCCGAGGCCACCACGATGATGTTCTTCACGTTGGGCTGCGGCGCCAGCGTGCCCTGCACCCTGTGCGACTGGACGCGACTGGTGACCGAGACCGCCGCCGATTCGATCGCCGGGTCGGCCTCCAGCGCCTGGCTGGCCAGCGCCGCCAGCGCCTCGGCGGCCCTCGCGGCGGGATAGCCCAGCTGCAGGTCCACCGACACCCGCGCGCCGTCCACGCCGACCGCGCGCACGGCCTCCGCCAGCGGGGCACCGGTGTGGGAGTCGGTCAGTTCGCCAAGCAGGTGGCGGACCAGGGCTTCGTTCGCCTGCGTCATGTCGGGTCGGGCTTCGCTGCGGGTGGGGACAGCACATTATGCCAGCCGCCACCGCAAACCCGGCTGATGCAGGTCAGCATGGCGCGATGCAGCTTGACGGCCCCGCCACGCACCGGCACGCTCGGACCATACCGTCACGCATGGAGTCTCGTCATGAAGCACGCCATTCGCCTCGCCCTCGCCCTCGGCCTGCTGTTGGGCGCCGGCGCCGTGTCCGCCAGCGACACCAGTACGCCGGTTGGCACCTGGAAGCAGGTGGACGACGTCACCGGCAAGGTGAAGTCCATCATCCAGATCAGCGAGACCAACGGCGAACTGCAGGGCAAGGTGACGCAGCTGCTGAACCGCAGCCCCGAGGACATCGCGCGCGACGGCCAGGAGCCGAAGTGCGTGAAGTGCGACGGTGCGCGCAAGAACCAGCCCATCGTGGGCATGACCATCATGTGGGGCGTCCGCAAGGATGGCGACGTCTGGGACGGCGGCAGGATCCTCGACCCCAAGAGCGGCAGGATCTACAAGGTGAAGCTCACGCTGGAGGACGGCGGGCAGAAGCTCGACGTGCATGGCTACATCGGCTTCGCCCTGCTTGGCCGCAGCCAGACCTGGGAACGGCAGCCGTAGGCGCGGCCGCCAAGGCCCAATAAACAGCGCGGGCCATTGGCCCGCGCTGCTTTTATGCCGATAGCAGCCCGTGTGAAGCCAGCCACTCGCGCAGGCCCTCCGGGCCACGGAACCACCACGCCCGCATACCCAGCGCCTCCGCCGCATCGACGTTGCGCCGCGCGTCGTCGATGTAGACCGCCCGCCCCGGCTCGATCGCGTAGCGCCCCAACAGCCGTTGGTAAATGCGCGGGTCCGGCTTGATCAGCCGTTCCTCGCCCGAAACCACGATGCCCTCGAACCAGTGCAGGAATCCGAACCTTTCGATCTCCTTCGCGAGCGGGAAGGTCTCGTGCGACCAGTTGGTCAAGGCATACAGGCGTACGCCGCGACGCTTCAATTCGGCGAGCAGGTCGACGCTGCCCTGGATCACGCCGCCCAGCATCTCCCGCCAGCCATCGCGATAGGCTGCGATCAGCCCGGCATGCTGGGGAAACTGCGCACTGAGGCTGTCCACCGCCTCGCTCCACGGGCGGCCTGCATCCTGCTGTTCGTTCCATGCACTAGTGCAGACTCCGGCCAGGAAGCGCTCCATCGCCGCCTCGTTGTCGAACAGCCGGCGGTAGAGGTAGCGCGGATTCCAGTCGATCAGTACGCCGCCGAGGTCGAAGACCACGGTATCGATCGTGTCGTGCTTCGCGCCCATCATCACCCGCCGCTGAATCCAGACAGCGGCCAATGTAAACAATCGCGCCCACGGCGTCAGCGGCTTTGCGCCAGCCGGCCGGGGAAGCGCCGGGCACGCTGCCGCCGTCCACCGGAGGAGGCGGGCGAGTGTGCATGCCATAATCGCCAGCCCATCCGCCTGCACGAGACGCCATGAGCCGCCGCCTGCTCGTCACCAACGCCCTGCCCTACGCCAACGGCCCGCTGCACATGGGCCACCTGCTGGGCTACATCCAGGCCGACATCTGGGTGCGGGCGCAGCGAATGATGGGCAACCAGGTGGCCTATGTCTGCGCCGACGACGCGCACGGCACGCCGATCATGCTGGCTGCCGAAAAGGCCGGACTGGCGCCCGAGGTGTACATCGAAGGCATCCGCCAGGGCCATGAAGCGGATTTCGCCGCCTTTGGCGTGGCCTTCGACCACTACCACTCCACGCACTCGGACGAGAACCGCGCGCTGGCGTCGCTGATCTACACCCGGCTGCGCGACGGCGGCTTCATTGCCCGCCGCAACATCCAGCAGCTGTTCGATCCCGAAAAGCAGATGTTCCTGCCGGACCGCTACATCAAGGGCACGTGTCCGAAGTGCGGCACGCCGGACCAGTACGGCGACAACTGCGAAAACTGCGGCGCCACCTACGCGCCCACCGACCTGATCAACCCGTACTCGGTGATGTCGGGCGCCACGCCGGTGCTGAAGGATTCGGAGCACTACTTCTTCGAGCTGGGCAAGTTCGAGGCGCTGCTGCGCGACTGGTTCGCCGGCAAGTACTCCCACGGCAAGCCAGTGGCGAACGCAGGCGTGGCGGCCAAGCTGCGCGAGTGGCTGGACGGCGGCCTGAAGGACTGGGACATCTCGCGCGACGCGCCCTACTTCGGCTTCCCCATCCCCGACGCGCCGGGCAAGTTCTTCTACGTGTGGCTGGACGCTCCGGTGGGCTACCTCGCCAGCTTCAAGGCGCTGTGCGAGCGCACCGGCCTGGCCTTCGGCGACTACCTCGATGCCGGCAGCAGCGCCGAGATGCACCACTTCATCGGCAAAGACATCATCAACTTCCACGGCCTGTTCTGGCCGGCGATGCTGCATGGCGCCGGCTTCCGCACGCCCACCGCGCTGCACGTCAACGGCTACCTGACGGTAAACGGCGCGAAGATGTCCAAGTCGCGCGGCACCTTCATCCAGGCGCGCACCTACCTGGACAGCGGGCTCAACCCCGAATACCTGCGCTACTACTTCGCCAGCCTGCTCAACGACACGCCGGTGGACGTGGACCTCGACCTCAAGGCCTTCGAGGAGCGCGTCAACTCGCACCTGGTCGGCAAGTGGGTGAACATCGCCAGCCGCACCGCGGGCTTCGTGCACAAGTTCTTCGACGGCAGGCTCGCCGATGCGTTCGACGCCGAGCATGCCGCACTATGGCAGCAGTTGCTGGGCCAGCACGAAGGCATCGAGTCGATGTACGAGGGCGGTGAATTCGCCGAACTCACCCGCCGCTTCGTGACGATGGCCGATCTGGTCAACGGCCACATCGCCGCGAAGGCGCCGTGGACGATGGCCAAGGAGGATGCGCGCCGCACCGAACTGCACCAGGTGTGTTCGTTCGCGCTGGCCGCTTTCCGTCTGCTCGCCGGCATGCTCAAGCCTATCGTGCCCACCACCGTGACCGCGGCTGAACGATTCCTCGCCGCGCCGATCACCGGTTTCGACGACGCTACTCGCAAACTGCACGGTCACACCATCAATGCCTTCGAGCCGCTGCTCGCGCGCCTCGACCCCAAGCTGGTCGAAGCGATGGTCGAGGCCTCCAAGGAATCGCTGGGCGCGCCAGCGCCTTCCGCCGAACCTGCCAAGAAGAAGCCCGTGAACGACAACGCCAAACCTGCCGCACCTGCATCCACCGACGCCACCATCGGCATCGACGACTTCGCCAGGCTGGACCTGCGCGTGGGCAAGGTGCTGGCCTGCGCGTTCGTAGAAGGCTCGGACAAGCTGCTGCGCTTCGAACTGGACGCCGGCCCGCTGGGCACGCGGCAGATCTTCTCCGGCATACGCGCCGCCTACGGCGAGCCGGAGAAGCTGGTCGGCCGCAACGTGGTGTTCATCGCCAACCTTGCGCCGCGCAAGATGCGCTTCGGCCTGTCCGAGGGCATGATCCTCTCCGCCGGCGACGGCGGCAGCGACCTGTTCCTGCTAGCCGCGGACCAGGGTGCGCAACCGGGTGCCACGGTGCGCTGAGCCCGGCTCCCTCTCCCCACCGGGGAGAGGGCCGGGGTGAGGGGACACACTCGCCGTGACACAGCAACTCGCCGATCGCATCGACGCCCTGCTGCCGCAGACGCAATGCGAGCAATGCGGTTACCACGGTTGCCGGCCCTACGCGGAGGCGATCGCGCGTGGCGAAGCGGCGATTAACCAGTGCCCGCCCGGCGGCGCAGCCGGCATCGCCAAGCTGGCGGCACTGCTGGATCGCCCTATCCTGCCACTGGCCCCGGAACACGGCGTCGAAAAGCCGCGCATGCTGGCACGGGTGGTCGAGGATGAATGCATCGGCTGCACCAAGTGCATCCAGGCCTGCCCGGTGGACGCCATCGTGGGCGCGGCCAAGCTGATGCACACCGTGCTCGCCGACGACTGCACCGGCTGCGAACTGTGCGTGCCGGCCTGCCCGGTGGATTGCATCGTGCTGGAGCCGATGCCGGCGGAGCAGTTGGACCAGGCGCATGCCAACGCGGCACGCGAGCGTTTCCGCCGACGCGAGGCACGGCTGGCGCGCGAAGCCACCGAGCGCGAGGCGGAGCTGGCTGCGCGCAAGGCGGCGGTGGAGGCCGCCGCCGCGGCCAACCCGGTACTGGCCGCATTGGCGCGCGCCCGCGCGAAACAGGACAAGAGACCATGAAACGCGCCGACGTCGTCGAGCTGTTCACCCGCCTGCGTGAGCTGAACCCGCAGCCCACCACCGAACTCGCCTACACCACGCCGTTCGAGCTGCTGGTGGCCGTGGTGCTGTCCGCCCAGGCCACCGACGTGGGCGTGAACAAGGCCACGCGCAAGCTCTACCCGGTGGCGAACACGCCGCAGGCGATCCTCGCGCTGGGCGAGGAACGGCTGAAGAAGTACATCAGCACGATCGGCCTGTTCAACGCCAAGGCGAAGAACGTGATCGCGCTGTGCAGCCTGCTGGTCGAACAGCACGGCGGCGAGGTGCCGCGCACGCGGGCGGCACTGGAGGCGCTGCCCGGCGTGGGCCGCAAGACCGCCAACGTGGTGCTGAACACCGCGTTCGGCGAGCCCACCATCGCGGTGGACACGCACATCTTCCGCGTCGCCAACCGCACCGGCCTCGCCCCCGGCAAGGACGCGCGCGCGGTGGAGGACAAGCTGGAAAAGGTGGTGCCCGCCGAGTTCAAGCAGGACGCCCACCACTGGCTGATCCTGCACGGTCGCTACGTGTGTAAGGCGCGCAAGCCGGACTGTCCGAATTGCGTGATCCGCGACCTCTGCCGTTACAGGGACAAGACGCCGGTGTCGTGAACCGGCGGCCGGCAGCCGCGACGCAAGCGACCTGAGCGGCCGCCGGATCTCACGCCTGCGCGGCTACCCAAAAGCAAACGGCGGGCATCATGCCCGCCGTTTTCCGTCCCTGGGTCGAACTCCCTTACGATAGACGTTTCCGCACCGCCTGCCGCAGCCGGGCACCCACCCCTTCCAGGGGGCTTGCGGCGGCAGTCCTGCTTAGAACTTGTAGTCGATCATCACGCGGTTGTAGGTGAACGAACCGTTGCCCGGGTTCAGGCCGTTCGCGCCGCCGCTCGAGCGCTCCCAGCGGTTACGCAGTGACAGGCCTTTGAGCACGCCATCCAGGCTGTAGGTCAGGTCCACGTAGACGTCATGGCTGCTGCCGCGAAGCACGGTGGTGTACTTGGCGTAGGCCACCATCACGTTCAACTTGTCGTTGAACAGGTTGTAGGTCAGCTTGGTCTTCCATGCATGGCCAGGGCCCTGCTCCACCATGCCGCGGATCATCGAGGTGGTGTACAGCGGGTCGGTGGCGTAGGCATCGGTGTAGGGCGAGATGATCGCGCCGTCGCCCACCGCGCCCGACTGCTGGCTGATCTTGTTGTAGGCCACCTCGAACTTGCCGTGCGGGATGTTCACGCCGACGTCGGTACCCCACGCGCGGCTCTTGACCCGGTTGCCCGGCATGCCAATCAGCTTCACGTTGTTCTGCACGAGGTACGAGCTCGAACCCGCGCTCTCGTCCAGGTACTGGCCGGAGATGAAGGGATCGAAGCCAGTGCCGGTCTTGAAGGTATAGGTGCCGTCGACGTAACCCATGCGGGCGAAGTCGATGAAGTCGTAGTACCACGCCTGGCCCTTGAAGCCGCCGTTACCGTACAGGGCACCGGCCGCCCAGGTGCCGCGGGCCGAACGAGCGCTGCTCGGCAGGCCGCCGATGCCGCCGTAGGACGAGTCGCCGGCGTAGGTGGCCGGATAGTAGAGGTTGTCGAAGTGGAAGGAGTCCGAGGTGCGGCTCTTCCAGCCAAAGCTGCGCACGCCGACGAGGTCCCAGCCCTTGGCCGGCTTGAAGTCGACCAACGCCGCCTGGAATGCGGCAGGCATCACGCGCGAGTCGCTCGAGCCCATCCAGGGCGTGTTGAGGTACTGCTGACCGACGCGCACCAGCGTATTGCTGGCCTTGTATTGCACGTAGGCCTGGCTCAGCGCGCTGACCGAATTGCTCGGCCCCATCAGGGTGGTGTCGATCTTGGACGGGTTGGAATTCTGCGTGCCAAACGCATTGGCGCTTACCAGCGAGGCGCCCAGACTGAACCCGCCGCCGAAGTCGCCGGTCTGCGCGTTCAACAGCAGCGCGCCGGACAGGGCGTGCGCATCCGGCACCGAGGCCGTCGAGTACATGCGGTCGAAGTTGTAGAGACGCAGCTCACCGTCGACGTGGCCCTGGGTGAAGATGTTGCCGGACGTGTCAGCATGAGCGCTGAAGCTGGCGTAGCCGAGCGCAAGGCCCACGGCAGCGACGATCAAGGTATTACGCATGAGGCTGTGCTCCGCAATCGAGGGTTTGGACTAGCCGGTGCCTACAGCGGATTCGCCGCATGCCCCGGATTGTTGGAAAATCGTTGGAATGCGGTAAGGATGAGCGTCACTTGTTACAGTCGCGCACCAATTGCGTGACAGAAAAGTGACAATGCCCGGACAGGGAACTCGGACGCGGGTCCACCCGGTACCGATCGAATGCCCCGCGCGGGCCGCGGCGGGCCTGTTTGCGCGCAAGCAGGAGGAGGCATGCGGGGAAAGCGCCTCAGTATCGGGTGCCGGGGAATGCGGAGCCGGCACCCCACCCGAACCCGGCAATGGACGCGCGGACCCGGGCAGGCAGGCTAAACGCTGCCGCTCGCCCGCGCGAACTGCAAAGGCGATTCAAACGCTATCATGGGCGGGTGCCCCCTTCCTCACTCTCTTCCTCAACCCTGCTTTCCCAGCGGTTCCGCGGCTTCCTGCCGGTAATCGTGGACGTCGAGACCGGCGGCTTCGATGCCGAGCACGACGCGCTGCTGGAGATCGCCGCGATCACCGTCGGCATGGACGCGGATGGCTTCCTTTACCCGCAGACCACAGCGCATGCGCACGTGGAGCCCTTCCCTGGCGCCCGCATCGACCCGCGCGCACTGGAGATCACCGGCATCGTCCCGGACAGCCCACTGCGTGGCGCCCTTGACGAGCGTGCCGCGCTGGAACACATCTTCAATGGGGTGCGCGCCGCCGTGCGCGAAAGCGGCTGTCAGCGAGCGATCCTAGTCGGCCATAACGCCGCATTCGACCTGGGTTTTCTCAATGCCGCGGTTCGTCGAACCGGACACAAGCGCAACCCATTCCATCCCTTCAGCTGCTTCGACACGGCTACGCTCGGCGGCCTGGCCTACGGCCAGACGGTGCTGAGCAAGGCGGTGCTGGCCGCCGGCCACGATTTCGACGCCCAGCAGGCGCATGCGGCGGTATACGATGCGGAACGGACCGCCCAGCTGTTCTGCGGCATCGTCAATCGCTGGCGTTCGCTGGAAGGCCTCGAGCGTCGAAATGGCGACTGATCCGCACGCCCTTGCGTTTTCACAGGCGGGATGCACCCGCAAACAGACCTGTCCGGCCTGAAACGAAGCTGTCACATCCGACTGGAAGAATGCCCTCGGCTTATCGAGCCGTCACCTCTTCGAACCCAACGGGAATCTAGACATGACCATGCGTGTTGCCAAGCGTCGTATCA
>DAIDKO010000105.1 GCA_027450005.1 Rhodanobacter sp.
CCCTGCGCTACCAGTTGCACGCGGCCAAGTTCCCGATCCATCGGGATCTGGACAGCTTCCAGTGGCAGGAATCACCGCTGCCGGAACAGCAGTTGCGGCAACTCGCCAGCGGCGGCTTCATGGAAGAAGCGCATAATCTGATCCTGGTGGGTGGAACCGGCACCGGAAAGACGCATCTGGCGACGGCGCTTGGCGTGGCGGCGATCCATCATGGCAAACGGGTGCGTTTCTACAACGCGGTGGACTTGGTGAACCAACTGGAGAAGGAAAAAACTCAAGGCCGCTCCGGCACTATGGCGCGTCAGTTGACCCAGATGGATGCCGTAATCATTGATGAACTCGGCTATCTGCCATTCCCGGAATCGGGGGGAGCGTTGCTGTTCCATCTCATCAGTCAGCTCTACGAGCGCACCAGCCTGATCATCACCACCAACCTCAGCTTCGCCGAATGGGCCGCCGTCTTCGGCGACGCCAAGATGACCACGGCGCTGCTCGACCGGCTCACCCACCGCTGCCACATCATCGAAACCGGCAACGACAGCTACCGCTTCCGCCACCACGCCGCCGACGCCAGGAAGGAGGTCCAAGACATCCGTTCATCCAACCACTGAGCTAAGCTGAACCTGCAACCGGTGGCTCACTTTTCGATGAAAAGCCCGGCTCAGTATTTGGTGAAAATCAACAAGGTACCCGTGTCGGGAATTTATCGGTGTCTGGGGTGCGGGAAGGAGGACGCCTGCAACCAGGACGACCCCTTCCCACCGCAGAACCATCATCAGCACACAAAGGAACAGGGGCGCATCCGTTGGCGGTTAAACGTTCGAGCCAACACGGACGGACGGTGAGTTGCCAACATCAAACTGAGCAGTGAGGTGACAAATGAGCAGTTTGTTTATCAACGAGCACAACGGGCAGTTCACGGTCGAACCTGCCCATTCGAGCACTCCGTATTTCACGGGTCGCACTCAGGAGGAGGCGATTCGTTGGGCGCAGAACAATCGGCCCAACGATGCTCTTCATGTGGCACGCGTACGCCATCTGCCGGACAAGCGGAACCCCGACCACTGGCGACGAATCCACTGAAGCTGATCCATCTGTGCTGTACTGGCCATCCCGCTCCACGGGATGGCTTTTTCTTGGAAGAACGGCACATGGGCTCCAGCGTGTCGCTGGCGTTGACGGCGGTGAGTGCACCAGCAGGAAGCACCCTTAAAGCAGTCAGCGCGACTGTCTTGTATCCCTGAATGTGTCAGTTGCGCAGGTGCTCCGTAGTGACAGCGCAAGGGAAATTCCTACATATCATAGCCTTAGAGCCAACTGACACCATTAAGTGCTCTCGACACCGTGCATGAGCGGTTCGGCAGGGCCTGCGGCGGTCGCAGGATGAGGTCCGCGCTTATTACAATGTGGGGAAATGGCACTGGGGGATTCCGCTTGATCATCTGTGTACCCGATATGTTGACCGCGCAGGAACTGGCCACGCTGCGCGCCGAGCTGTTGTCCGCCCCCTTCGTCGACGGCGCCGCCACGGCCGGTTGGTCGGCACGCACCGTGAAGAAGAACCAGCAGATCGACCCGGGCAGCGCGAGCTATGGACGAATGGCCGGCATCGTGCGCAACGCCTTCCAGCGCCACGCCCTGCTGCAGGCGGCGCTGCTGCCGGCGGCGAACACCCATCCCCTGTTCAACCGCTACGCCGGCGGCATGGAGTACGGTGCGCACGTCGACTCCCCAATCATGGGCGGCCTAGGCAATGCGGTACGCACCGACATCGCAATCACGGTGTTCCTGGCCGATCCGAATAGTTACGACGGCGGCGATCTGGTGGCGCACGCCAGCGGCGGCATGGAATACAAGTTCAAGCTAGACGCCGGCGCCGCGATTGCCTACCCGGCCAACACCCTGCATCACGTCAGCCCGGTCACCCGCGGGGTGCGCGACGCGGCCATCATCTGGGTGCAGAGTATGGTGCGCGACCCGGCACGCCGCGAACTGCTGTGGGACTTGGAAAGCGCCAAGCGCGACATCTTCGGCCGCGAGGGCAAGAGCACGGCCTTCGATGCCGTGAGCCGCTCGCACGCGAACCTGCTGCGTATGTGGGCGGAAGTCGCCAGCTGATCGATCAGCCCGGCAAGGCGGCGCGCGGCGGCAGCGACCAGTCGATCGGTGCCTGCCCGCTCCCTTCGAGATAACGGTTGGCTGCGGAGAAATGCCCGCAGCCGAGGAAGCCACGGTGCGCCGACAGCGGCGAAGGATGCATGCTTTTAAGCACGCAGTGCCGGCGCGTGTCGATAAGCTGACCCTTGCGCTGGGCGTAGCTGCCCCAGAGCATGAACACCAGCCCTTCGCGCTCGCGGTTGAGCGCGTCAATGGCGGCGTCAGTAAAGCCTTCCCAACCCTTGCCCTGATGCGAGGCAGCCTGGCCCCGCTCTACGGTGAGCACCGCATTGAGCAACAGAACGCCGCGATCGGCCCAGGTCGTGAGGCAACCGTGATCGGGTGACGCGATGCCGAGGTCGCGCTGGATTTCCTTGAAGATGTTCACCAGCGAAGGCGGTGGCGGCACGCCCGGACGCACGGAGAAGCATAGGCCGTGTGCCTGCCCGGGGCCGTGGTAGGGATCCTGGCCAAGAATCACCACGCGCACGGTATCGAACGGCGTGTGAGCGAAAGCGTTGAAGATCTCCGGCCCCGGCGGGTAGATCACCTTGCCGGCACGCTTTTCGGTACGCAGGAAGTTGGCCAGCGCCTGCATCTCCTGACGCTCCAGATAGGCGCCGATGCGTGCCTTCCACGAGCCTTCGAGACGCACCTCGGTCACGCGGCGGCATCGCGCTGGCGCTGGCGCAGGTGCCGCGCCACCCGCAGCTGGAACAGCAGCTTGGTGAGCAGCAGCTTTTCGTCGACCGGCTTCTCCACCAGGTCGTTGGCGCCGGCCTTGATCAGCGCGGCCTGGTTGGCAGGGTTTTCGTCACCGGTCATGACCAGCACCGGCAGTCGGCCCTTGCCGTAGCCGAAGTCCTTGCGGATGCGTTCCAGCAGGTCGCCACCGGTGAGCTCGCCTTTCAGGCTGACGTCGGTAAGCACCACGTCGACGCCCACTTCGCCGCCTACCCTGGCGGTTTCCAGCATGGCCAACGCATCCTCGACGCTGACCACGTGGTGGACGGTAAGGCCGTATTTTTCCAGCATGCGACGGGTGGCCAGCGCCACCACGCGGCTGTCCTCAACGTACAGTATCTCACCCTCGGCCGTGCCCTCGGGGCACACGTAGCCGCGGATGAATTCGGCCAGCGCCTGGAAGCCCAGCGACTTGTCGAAGTAGTCGGTAACGTCCTCGCCGAGCGTGCGCCGGTGCAGGCGGTCGTCCACATCACCGGAGACCACTACGATAGGTACGTAGGTCTGCGGTGCCGACTCGCGCACGAAGCGCGCGAGTTCGAGGCCGTCCATGTCGGGCAGCCGTAGCGCGACGGTGATGAAATCGAACACGCCTTCGCCCAGCAGCTGCTGCGCCTCGTTGCCGCTGCCGCAACCGACTACGTCCACACCCGGCACCTCGGCGGTGAGTACGCGGGCGATCATCTGCCGCACCATGCGGGAACCGTCCACCACCAGCACGCGTGGCGCCGTGCCGACCGAACGATTGCTGATGTTGGTGCTCATGCCCCTCGCCCTCTGCGCCCCACTCAGACAGCCTTGCGCAGCTGCCACGCACTGACCAGCCGCGCGCCCAGCCAACCTAGCACCGCGGCGGCCAGCGGCACGGCCGCCAGCAGCCACAACGGCAGGCCTCCGAGCTGCAGCTTGCCATCATAGGCCTGGCTCAACTGCGCAACCGGTCCGCTCAGCGCGAATTCGATCGCCAACGCCAGCAGCGCGGCGAGCATCCCGCTGAACAGGCCGTACCAGATGCCGGCGTACAGATAGGGCCGACGCACGAAGGCACCGCTGGCACCCACCAGCAGCAGCACGGCGATCTCCTCGCTGCGGCTGGCAATGTCCACCCGCACCGCATTGCCCACCACCAGCAGCGCAGCCAGCGCCAGCATCAGCGCCAGCGCCAGCACCACGCGCTCGCCCACGCCGAGCAGGGCATCCAGCCGTTGCCGCCAGGTGCCGCTGTCCTGCACCTGGGCCACGCTGCGCATGTCGTGCAGGTCGTTCACCAATCTCCCCACCGCGGGCGCATCCAGCCCCGGCCTGGGCTGCACCATCAACACGTACGGCAGCGGGTTCTGATCCAGCGCATCGAGCGCGCCGGAAAAGCCCTGCAACTTCGCCAGTTCGTCGAGCCCCTGCTGTGGCGTCTTGATCGTCACCGACGCCACGTCGGGGCGCTCGCCCACTTGTTTCGCCAGCAACTGCGCCTGCGATTCGCCCTGGTTGGCCTGTAGGAAGACGTTGATCGCCTGGTCCTGGCCCAGCGCGCGGCCCATCTGCTGCACGTTACCGAGCAGCAGGTAGAACGCCAGCGGCAGCGCCAGTGCCAGACCCATTACTGCGATGGTGAGCAGGCTGCCCAGCGGGCGCGCGGCGAGCCGCCGCAGGCTATCCGCCGCGCTCCAGGCATGGTGCTCGCGCCAGCTCGACAGGCTGCGGCTGCGGCCGGGATCGTTGCGCACGGACGCGACGTTATCCGTGTTCACAGCACCTCCTCCGCGGCAAGGTCGGCCACCAGGCGGCCATGGTCGAGCACTACCACCCGCTTGCGCATGCGCTTGATCAGCGGCAGGTCGTGGCTGGCGATCAGCACCGTGGTGCCCACCTGCTGGAATTCGGCGAACAGGCCCATGATCTCCAGCGCGAGCTGCGGGTCGAGATTACCGGTGGGTTCATCGGCGATCAGCAGCGACGGCCGCGCCACGATGGCGCGGGCAATCCCCACGCGCTGCTGCTCGCCGGTCGACAAGGTGGCCGGCAACTGGCGCTCGTACGAAAGCAGGCCCACCTTCTCGAGCGCCGCGCGCACGCGCCGTCCGCGCTCCTGCTGTGCGATGCCGGCGATGGTCAATGGCAGCTCGACATTGGCGAACACCGTGCGATCCATCAGCAGGCGGTGGTTCTGGAACACCATGCCGATGCGCTGGCGCAACCTGGGAATGCCGCGACGGCGCAACTTGGCGAGGTTCTGGCCATCCACCGTGATCGTGCCGTGGCTGGGCCGCTCGATCACGCCGAGCAGCTTGAGCAGGGTGCTCTTGCCCGCGCCGGAATGGCCGGTGACGAAGGCCATTTCGCCCGTGGGCACGGTGAAGGAAAGCTGCGAGAGCGCCTCGTGGCCGCCCGCATAGTGCTTGCTCACCTGATCGAATTGGATCACCGCGCGCCACCCCCGCCTGTCGTAACAGCAACAAGGATAAGGGAAGCAGCGCGCGAGATGGCCCCGCAAAGGCAAACACGAGCGTCGCCGGTTCAGCCCGGCGACGCGTGGGCGATCAGCGCCCGGTGAACAGTCGCGTCAGGCGACGGAACAGGCTGGGCTTGTTCGGGTGCGCGGGCTCGGCCGCGGTCACCGCCACCTGGCGCGACGGGCGCGCCGCCTCCGCCGCATTCTGGTCGCGCGCGGGTCGCCGCTCGCCACGCGAAGCCCGGCCGCCCTCAGCAACGGACGATGGCGACTGCCCCTTCACGGCGTTGGTCACCGCCTCGCCGCCCTCGCGCCTGCGGTTGCGGCCACCGCGACGACGGCGGCGCTTGCGCTCGCCCTCGCCCGTGGCCGTCTCGTCCGCCACGGGCGCGGCAGGTACAGGTGCAGCTGCCGCGGCAGCCGCATACTCGGCGCGCGGCGGCCGCGGCTCATGCGTGCGGCCTTCGCGCGGCGGGCGTTCACCGCTGCGCTCACCGCGGCGCGAACGCCCACCCTTCTTGTCGTCGTGGCGCGGCTCGACGCGATCGCCGAACGCGGCGCTGTCGGCGGCGGCATTGGCAACGAACTCGGCATCCACCTCGCGCGGCTTCGGCATCACCAGCAGCTCCGGCTCGATCGCCGCCACCGGGATGCTCTGGCCGATGTAGGCCTCGATGTCGGGCAGGCTCATCGCGTACAGGTCGCAGGCGAAGCTGATCGCATCGCCCTCGGCACCCAGGCGGGCCGTGCGACCGATGCGGTGCACGTAGTCCTCGGCATCCTGCGGCAGGTCGTAGTTGAACACATGGCTGACCGCAGGGATGTGCAGGCCGCGTGCGGCCACGTCGGTGGCCACCAGAATGTCCAGCTGGCCGTCCTGGAAGCGCTGCAGCAGCTTCTGGCGCTTGAGCTGGGGTACGTCGCCGGAGATCGCGCCGACGCGGCAGCCATGCCGCTTCACGCGCTCGGTGACGCGTTCGGCGGCCGCCTTGGTGTTGACGAAGATGATGCTGCGCTTGGGCTGGTGCTTGTCGATCAGGTTCAGCAGCAGCGGCAGCTTCTCCTCCTTGGCCGGGAAGTACACCACCTGGCGCACCTTGTCGGCGGTGACGTTGTCGCTCTCCACCACCAGCTTCTCGGCGTTGTGCATGTGCTCGTAGGCCAGCTCCAGCACGCGGTGGCTCAGCGTGGCGGAGAACAGCAGCACCTGGCGCTGCTCGCGCGCCGGCAGGCGGCGGAAGATGAAGCGCACATCCTTGATGAAGCCGAGGTCGAACATGCGGTCGGCTTCGTCGATCACCATCACCTCGACGCCGTTGAAGCCGAACACCTGCTGCTTGTAGTAGTCGAGCAGGCGGCCGGGCGTGGCGATGATGATGTCGCAGCCGTCGTGCAGCTGCTGGCGCTGCTTGTCGTAGTCCACGCCGCCGTAGATCAGCGCGGTCTTGAGCCCGGTGCGGGCACCGATGGCGCGGGCGTCCTTGTCGATCTGGATGGCCAGCTCGCGGGTCGGCGCGATCACCAGCGCGCGCGGGTCGTTGTCCTTACGCTCGGCCACCGCGGGGGTGGTCAGCAGGCGGTTCATCACGGCAACCAGGAAGGCACAGGTCTTGCCGGTGCCAGTCTGCGCCTGGCCGGCGACGTCACGGCCGGCGAGCGCGACCGGCAGGGTCAATTCCTGGATCGGGGTGCAGCGGATGAACCCCGCCTCGGCAAGGCCCTGCTGCAGCAACGGATGGAGGTCGAAGTTGGTATAGAAGGTATCGGTCAGTACGGTTTGCGACATGGATGAGATAGGCCGGTGGATGCGGGCGCAGGCACCATGGGCTGGCCCGGCTCCTTAGCGGGAGTCGCTTGCGGAGCGGTTGTTATGTGCGGCGCATGGCAAAACAGGGCGCCGGGTCGATGGCGACGCAACCGGCAGCCCCGCTGGCATAGGCGAAAGGACTCGACGAACCCGGGCGCAACCGCAGGAGTCACCTCGCCTATGTCAACGGAGCCGTCCGTTGCCGCCCTTGAATCGCTTGAATCGCGCCCCGAGTTACGATGCAATGAGGTACCGAGCCGCAATGGCCAAGCCCCTCTTTCCGGTTCGACCCGCGCTTCTTGGGCAGCTCAGTGTATCCGAAGCAGGCCGCGCGGTCGCCGAACCATCCTTTCGCACCTCTGTTCGGAGATCCCGGTGAGCGACCTGATTACCCATGTGAGTGACGACGCCTTCGAGCAGGAAGTGCTGCAGTCGGAAACTCCCGTTCTGCTGGACTTCTGGGCCGAATGGTGTGGCCCGTGCAAGGCCATCGCACCGATCCTCGACGAACTGGCCGGCCAGTATCAGGGCAAGCTGCGCGTCGTGAAGATCAACATCGACCACAACCAGAAGACCCCCCGCACCTACGGCGTGCGCGGCATCCCCACCTTGATGGTATTCAAGAACGGCAAGGTCGAGGCCACCCAGATCGGCGCCGTGAGCAAGGGCCAGTTGACCCAGATGATCGACAAGGCGATCTGATCGCCGCTTTTCCATCTGCCGCGCGCAGTGCTTTACGGCCACGCGCGGCGGGTGCTAGATTCAACGCGTCCGTCGGGATACTCCTGATCCCCCTGCGCCCCGCTGGCGCGACGCACACACCTCCCTCTTGTTTCCAACGGCGCCCCGCGAGGATTGCCCGTGTCCGATACCGATAGCACCACCCCGAACGACGCCGGCGGCGCCGAGAACGCGACCGAGTCGCGCCCACGCGCCCCGCGCCGCCAGCCGCGCGGCCCCAAGCCCGCCGGCGAGGCGGCCGCCGCAGCCGCAACCACCGCACCGCTGTTCGAGACCGCCGCACCGGCGCCCGCGCCCGCACCGGCAGACCCGCCGCCGGCAGCCGCCGCGCCCGCCGGCGAATCCCCTGCCGCGCCCGAGGCGCGCGAGGGCGGGCAGCCGCAGAATCCGCAGCAGCCGGGCCAGAACAACCGCAACGACCGCGAAGGCCGCGGCCGGCGCCGGCGCCACGAGCGCAACCAGCAACGCCAGCAGCAGGGCGGCAACGGCGGCGGCAACAACCCGCGCTACAACAACCCGCACGGCCTGCCGGTGGACGACGACAATGCCGATCCGGGCGCGGACGACCGCCTGATCAACCTCACCGAACTGAAGCGCATGAAGGCGCCACAGCTGATTGCCTATGCCGAGTCGCTGGGCATCCGCGAGGGCGTGGCGCGGGCGCGCCGGCAGGACGTCATCTTCTCGATTCTGAAGGCACATGCCCGCTCCGGCGGCGGCATCTGGGCCGAGGGTGTGCTGGAAATCCTGCAGGACGGCTTCGGCTTCCTGCGCTCGGCCGACGAAAGCTATCTGGCGGGTCCCGACGACATCTACGTCAGCCCCAGCCAGATCCGCCGCTTCAACCTGCGCAACGGCGACTACATCACCGGGCGCGTACGTCATCCCAAGGAAGGCGAGCGCTACTTCGCCATGCTGCGCGTCGACGACATCAACGGCGATCCGCCGGAGGCGTCGAAGAACAAGATGCTGTTCGAGAACCTCACCCCGCTGTTTCCGCGCAAGGCCTACAAGCTGGAGCGCGGCAACGGTTCGAGCGAGGACATCACCGGCCGCATCCTCGACCTGATCGCGCCGATCGGCAAGGGCCAGCGCGGCCTGATCGTCTCCCAGCCCAAGTCGGGCAAGACGATGATGCTGCAGAACATCGCCCAGGCGATCCAGTACAACCACCCCGAAGCGCACCTGATCATCCTGCTGGTCGACGAGCGTCCGGAGGAAGTGACGGAAATCGCCCGGACCGTGCGCGCCGAGGTCATCTCGTCGACCTTCGACGAACCGGCCGTGCGCCACGTGCAGGTCGCCGAGATGGTGATCGAGCGCGCCAAGCGCCTGGTCGAGCACAAGAAGGACGTGGTGATCCTGCTCGACTCGATCACCCGCCTGGCCCGCGCCTACAACACCGTGGTGCCGAGCTCCGGCAAGGTGCTCACCGGCGGCGTGGACGCCAACGCCCTGCAACGTCCGAAGCGCTTCTTCGGCGCCGCGCGCAACGTCGAGGAAGGCGGCAGCCTCACCATCATCGCCACTGCGCTGATCGACACCGGCAGCAAGATGGACGAGGTGATCTACGAGGAGTTCAAGGGCACCGGCAACATGGAAGTGCACCTGAGCCGCCGCATCTCCGAAAAGCGCGTCTACCCGGCGATCGACATCAACCGCTCCGGCACCCGCCGCGAGGACCTG
>DAIDKO010000106.1 GCA_027450005.1 Rhodanobacter sp.
GAACTCGACAGCAAGGTGCACGACGCCGAGATCGGCGTACTGCCGCTCGACGACTTCACTCTCGCCAGCATGAAGAAAGAAAAGCTGCACGCCAAGACGCGCCTCGAGCGCATGTGGGAAGGACGACGCCAGCTCTCCAGCTGACCGATTGCAGGACCCGATGTCACCACGGCCCCGGCCCGCTTCCGCACAGGAAGGCGACCGGGGCCGCGACGTCTCTGGGGGAGTGGAGCCCCTTGCAGGGGCGGTCCCGGTGCTCGGCTATCATGGATATCTTATTCCAGCGAGCGATGGGTTCTCCATGACGATACGGCGCAGCGTTCTCGAACTGATCGGCAACACCCCGATGCTGCGTGCTCAGCGCCTAGAGACCGGCCCATGCGAGCTGTTCCTGAAGCTGGAGAGCGCCAACCCGGGCGGCTCGATCAAGGACCGCATTGGCCTGTCGATGATCGAGGGCGCGGAGAAGGCCGGCAAGATCAAGCCCGGCGCGATCCTCGTCGAGGGCACCGCCGGCAATACCGGCCTCGGCCTTGCGCTGGTAGCACAAGCTAAGGGCTACCGGCTGATCCTCGTGGTGCCGGACAAGATGAGTCGCGAGAAGATCTTCAACCTCAAGGCGATGGGTGCCGAGGTGGTGCTTACCCGCTCCGACGTCGCCAAGGGCCACCCCGAGTACTACCAAGACATGGCCGAGCGCATCGCGCGCGAAACGCCCGGCGCCTACTTCATCAACCAGTTTGGTAACCCCGACAACCCGCGAGCGCACATCGAGAGCACCGGGCCCGAGATCCTCGAGCAGATGGATGGCCGGGTCGACGCAGTGGTGCTGGGTTGCGGCTCATCCGGCACGCTTACCGGTCTGTCGCAGTACTTCGCCAAGACCTCGCCGCACACCGAGATCGTGCTGGCCGATCCGGTGGGTTCCATCCTCGCGCAGTACATCAACGAGGGTACGCTCTCCACCAAGTCGTCGAGCTGGCTGGTGGAAGGCATCGGCGAAGACTTCCTGCCGCCGATCAGCGATTTCTCGCGGGTCAAGAAGGCCTATGCGATCTCCGACAAGGAGAGCTTCCTCGCCGCGCGCGAGCTGCTGGCCAGGGAGGGTGTGCTGGGCGGTTCCTCCGCTGGCACCCTGCTGGCCGCTGCGTTGAAGTATTGCCGCGAGCAGGTAACCCCGAAGCGCGTGGTGACCCTGGTCTGCGACACAGGTAACAAGTACCTCTCGAAGCTCTACAACGACTACTGGATGCTCGACAACGGCTTCCTCGAGCGCGAGCAGCACGGCGACCTGCGCGACCTGCTGCTGCGTCCGTTCGCCAAGCGCGACACCGTGGTAATTGGTCCGCACGAGCTGCTGATCACCGCCTACACCCGCATGAAGTTGTACGACGTGTCGCAACTGCCGGTGATGGACGGTAACCGATTGGTGGGCATCGTCGACGAGTCTGACGTGCTTCTGCACGTGCACGCCGACGAGACGCGCTTCCGCGATCCGGTGTCGGTGGCGATGATCACCGACCTTCAGATGCTCGATGTACGCTCGCCGATCGAGTCGCTGTTGCCGGTGTTCGAGCGCGGCCACGTGGCGATCGTGATGGACGGCGAGCAGTTCCTCGGCCTGATCACCCGCATCGACCTACTGAACTGGCTGCGCCGCAAGGTGAACTGAGCGTCCGACATCGGTGTCGAAAGCCGGTTGAAACGCACGGGCGGCACAGTCGCGTGTCTTCGCCTGCATCAACCGACACGGAGCCTGACCATGTGTGGAATCGTTGCCGCCGCCGCCCAGCGCGACGTGGCGCCGTTGCTGATCGCCGGCCTGAAGGCGCTGGAATACCGCGGCTACGATTCGGCCGGCCTGGCCGTGCTGGACGGTGGCGAGATCCATCGCGTGCGTGCCAAGGGCAAAGTGCGTGAGATGGAGGTGCAATACCTGGCCGCGCCCTTCCCCGGGGGCACCGGTATCGCGCACACGCGCTGGGCCACGCATGGCGTGCCGAACGAGGCCAATGCGCATCCGCACGTTGCCGGCCGCGTCGCCATCGTGCACAACGGCATCATCGAGAACTACGCCAGCCTGCGCGAGGCATTGACGGAGCGCGGCCATGTGTTCAGTTCCGAAACCGACACCGAGGTGATCGCGGCGCTGATCGAGGAACGCCTTGCCGGCGGCCTTGGCCTGCGCGACGCCGTGCTGGCCGTGGTACGCGGGCTCGAGGGCGCCTACGCGATCGCCGCCATCAGCCGCGACGAGCCCGGGCGCGTGGTCGGCGCGCGACGTGGCGCGCCCTTGCTGGTGGGGGTAGGCATCGGCGAGCATTTCCTGGGCTCCGACGCTCAGGCGCTGATCCAGGTCACCAACAAGATGATCTACCTCGACGAGGACGACGTCGTCGAGATCACCCGCGAGTCCGCGCATGTGTTCGGTCTCGATGGCCAACCAGTAACCCGCGAGGTGCACGAGAGCGAGTTGTCCGCCGACGCGGTAGAGCGTGGCGAATATCGCCACTACATGCAGAAGGAAATCTTCGAGCAGCCGCGCGCGGTGGCCGATACACTGGAGTCGCGCCTTGCGGCGCATGGCGTGCTGCCCAACATCTTCGGCGTGGGCGGCGACGAACTGCTGGCCAGGGTGCGCGGCGTGCATATAGTCGCCTGCGGCACCAGCTACCACGCCGGCATGGTGGCGAAGTACTGGATCGAGGAATACGCACGCCTACCGGTGGCCGTCGAAGTGGCGAGCGAATACCGCTACCGCGAGGCGGTGGTGCCCGATGGCACGCTGTTCGTGGCGATCTCTCAATCCGGTGAAACAGCCGACACACTGGCCGCGATGCGCGAGTCACGCCGTCGCGGCTACCTTGGCACGCTGGCGATCTCCAACGTGCCCGAGTCCTCGCTGGTGCGTGAGGCCGACCTCAAGTTGATGACCCGCGCTGGCCCCGAGATCGGCGTGGCGTCCACCAAGGCGTTCACCACCCAGCTCGCGGCGCTGGCGCTGCTGTCGCTGCAACTGGCGCGGCAGCACGGGCTGGACGATGCACGCTATGCGGACCTGTGCGCCCAGGTGCAGCACCTGCCGCAGGCCATCGCCGATGCGCTTAGGCTGGAGCCGAAGATCGTGGAGCTGGCGGCGCACTTCATTCCACGCCACCACGCATTGTTCCTGGGGCGTGGCGCGCAGTACCCGGTGGCGCTGGAGGGTTCGCTCAAGCTCAAGGAGATCTCCTACATTCATGCCGAGGCCTATCCCGCCGGCGAGCTCAAGCACGGTCCGCTGGCGCTGGTGGACGAGGATATGCCGGTGGTGGCGGTGGCGCCGAACGGACCAATGCTAGATAAGCTGAAATCCAACCTGCAGGAAGTGCGCGCCCGCGGCGGTGAGCTGATCGTGTTCGCCGACAGTGCCGCTCCGATGGACGGCAACGCCGCGCGCGGCCACCTGCTGCGCGTCGACGCCGGCGGCGACTTCATCGCTCCGGCGGTGTTTACTGTGCCGCTGCAATTGCTCGCCTACCACGTAGCAGTGCTGCGCGGCACCGACGTGGATCAGCCGCGCAACCTCGCCAAATCGGTCACGGTGGAATAGGCGGTTGGCCCGATGCACGTTGTTGTTGTGACCTAATTGAAATCCCCGCTTGGCGATCAGTTTGGGCTGGTTGCCAAGAATAGAAATTCCAACTGCTGGTGCCCGGACAGCATCGTGTGCCTTGTCCCTTGCTTAAGTCGGTTTATCTGAGTTCCTGCCCTCGTAGCTACAAAAACCTGAAAGTGAGCAAGATTATGATTAACGATAAACTTAAGATGATTTTCGGACTATACGGTGCTGGTGGATTTGCTAGAGAAGTTATGCCAGTAGTTACGGAGTACATCTCAATCGTAAAGCAAGCGATAGAAGAAGAAAATTACCGAATATATTTCATCGAAACTAATCCATCGAAAGTAGAATTAAATGGGTATTCACTTATTTCCGAGGAAGAATTTTTTAACATAGAATGTGACGATCGTTACTTTAACATAGCTATTGCTGAATCTAAAGTGCGAGAAAGAATTGCCAAGCAATGCATCAAAAAGGGCGCTAAGCCAATGTCGATAAAGTCACAGAAATCTGTTACGTACGTTAAAAACGAAATCGGAGAAGGAGCAATAATTTGCGCCTACAGCACCATTACTTCGAACGCCAGAATTGGTAAATTTTTTCACTCTAATATCTACTCATACGTTGCGCATGACTGCGTAATAGGCGACTATGTAACGTTCGCCCCAAACGTACATTGTAATGGCAATGTTCATATTAAAGACCACGCATACATAGGCGCAGGTGCAATAATTAAGCAAGGTAGTTCAGAGAGGCCGCTAGTCATAGGCGAAGGCGCTGTCGTTGGTATGGGGGCTGTAGTTACGAAAGATGTTCCGCCATATACCACTGTAATTGGAAATCCAGCAAAACCGCATAACAAAGAATAACTGATTTGCAGGAATTTCCTAGATTCTGGGCTCTCTCTCGATCCGCGTGAGTTGACCTTCGCGCTGCTCCGTGTTCATTCGCATGCGTCCACGGGTTCTTTGGCAGATGCTTGAGCTTGGTGGTATCTGATTAGTCTGTAGGAGACTTCCCGTCAACACCGCCCGCTTGATGCTCTCGCCTTGAGCTTTCAGGCTTTCGCTGGTCATGGTGTTGTCCTTAGTGCTGCGTCGTGCGAGCCAGTGCTTGCGGTGCATAACGTTGCCAGACTGCATTTCTGTAGACGGTCTTGTTGCATCGATGTTGCCGGTGCGGACCAAGGTATAAACCGCGCCCGGAGACCTCGTTCGTCGATCGGTGTCGTCGTGGGTCACGCTCTTCGCCAAGTCCACGCCGATCGTTATAGTGCTCATGGAGACTTCCTCTTCTGCTGACGGTTGGGTCGTAACACCATCATGGCCTTCGGGCCGAAGGGAGGGGAAGTCTCTTTTTACTCGTCCCTGAAGAATAGTCTTTCAACTTGCGACGACCGGTTGCAGTGATCTTGATGGTGCCGTGAAGCCGGCCAGCATCGTCCGTATCCAGGCACAAAAAAGCGCGATCCAGCGCATCAGCCAGCGCTCGATCGGGGTTGAGCCAGACCTTTTCGATAGGTGTCCAGTTGCGCACCGCGGTCTACGGCTGCAAACGTATGCAGCCCGGTCAGCGCTTGCGGTGGCCCCCGCCATGCTGCTAATGGTCCGGCTTCGCTCCTTGTTTGACGGAAGCCCCATGTCGATGCCACCTGTTCGCCGGATCGCCTGGCTCGCCTCGGTGTTCGCCATCGTCACCGCGCCGGCGATGGGAGGAATGCCGCCATCGCCACCCGCTCCGCTGCCACACGTGGCCGCCGGTCGCATCGTGCGGCTCGAGGAAACCTCGCACTTCGTGCCGCCGCACACGGTGGACGTGTGGCTGCCGCCCGACTATCCGGCGCAGGCGCCCTACGCGGTGCTGTACATGTTCGACGGGCAGATGCTGTTCGACGCCACACAGACCTGGAACCACCAGTCGTGGCGCGCCGCCGACACCGCGGCCGGGCTGATCCGCGAAGGCCGTACGCGCCCATTCATCATCGTCGGTATATGGAACGCCGGCGAACGTCGCGAGAGCGAATACTACCCGCAGAAGGTGTGGCGCTCGCTCACCGACGCCCAGCGCCGGCGCGCACGCGGGATGGAGCTGAAGCTGCCGGTGGAGCCTTATTCCGACGCTTACCTGCGCTTTCTCGTCGAAGAACTGAAGCCGCGCATTGACCAGAAGTTCCGCGTGGCCACCGACGCGAACGACACCGTAGTGATGGGCTCAAGCATGGGAGGGCTCATGGCGATTTACGCTATCAGCGAGTACCCACAGGTGTTCGGTGGCGCCGGTTGCCTGTCGACGCACTGGCCGGGCACTGCACTTCGGCCGCACGCGGACAACCCGAGTCCGCATGCCTTCGTCGCCTACCTCCAGACCCATGCGCCGGCAGCGGCAAGCCATCGCGTCTATTTCGATCACGGCACCGCCACGCTGGATGCAATGTACGCGCCAACCCAGCAACAGGTGGACCGGCTTTTCCGTAGGCGAGGCTATACCGGGATGGACTACCGCAGCGCGGTTTTTCCCGGGGCCGCACACACCGAGGACGCCTGGGCCGCGCGTCTGGACCAGCCGATGACGTTCCTGCTGCCTCCGCGCCGTTGAAGCCGATTCCGCCCTTGCACGGAGTGGATTGCACCCGCACTCCTCTCCCATGGCCTGTCTACAGCGGCGTGTGGGCGCTGCCCTTGGGCAGGTAGGGATTGCGGTCCAGTGCGGCGAGCACGGCCCATGCGGTCGCCGCGAGGTGCGGCTGGTGGTAGTAGTGCGAATAGGCGGCCGTGATGCGTGCGTCGGGCGTGGCGTAGAGGAAGCCGCCGGGTGATGCCTGCCGCGCAACCGATGTCAATAGCCTGTCCGCCTCGGTCCGGTGGCCCAGCCAACGGTACACAAGCGCGGCCTGGGCGGTGCCTTCGGTCCACAGGCCGTCGCGGACATCGGTGAAGTCGAAGCCGCCTGCGACGGCGTTCGCGTGCTCCACCCATGCCAGAGCGCGCCGCCAGGCCTTCGGCGCGTCCGGCAGCAGTTGCGCCCAGAGTTGTACGTCGAGGGCGGATGGCGAGCGCAGTGGCGTCGCGCCGTCGGCCGTGGTGCCCATCCAGAAATGTCCGCTGGTGTTGTCCCACTGGGCAGCGACGAAGCGGCGCGCGTGTCGCGCCTGCAGCTGCCAGTCGCCGCCCGGTGCATCGATGCGCGACAGCCATCCGAACAAGGCAGCGAGGTCGATGTTGTGTTCGGTGGACTTCCATGTGGCCTTGCGCGGCACCAGCATCCAGGACTCGATGCCGCCGTCGAAGCCGCCGGCGCCGCGCGCGTCCGATGCGTGGACAACCACCCACTGGGCAAGCTTGACAGCGGCATCCCGCCAGCGCGTCTGCCCGGTGGCGTCGTGCAGCGCCAGCAGGGCCAGCCCAACCCAGGCCACGTTGCCGCACGACGTGCCGTCCTGGTAGGCGCCGGCATAGTCGTGCGCGGCATCGACCCAGCGCTTCCGATCCCCATCCCACCAGCCGTTCGGCAGTGGCTTGCCGCCCTCGACGGCGCCGGCGCGGTAAGCGTCGCGCAGGCGCGTGTCATGCACCGTTGCGAGCCGCAGCGCCTCGCCGATGCGCGCGGCTTGCGGCAGCCGGCCGCAAGCGAGTAGGGCGATCACCGCCAGCGCGTTGTCGTAGGAAAAAGCCGCCGAATGCAGCGGTGGCAGATCGGGCGCGCCCGTTCCGCGGCGGCTGTCGTAACTACGCAGCAGGACAGGAGCGGTTCCCGGCACTGCGTCGACGCGCGCGGCGATCGCCTGGCAACTCGTGCGTGCGAGGCGCACGTCACGGATCGTGCCGGATGCGGCGCCGGCGTGCCGTGGTTGCGTGGCCACCGCGCAGGGGGCGGACGGTGGCGCGAATGCAACCAGCGCCAGCCAGGCGGCGGCGCCAGCGCCCAGCCGGTGGCGGAGTCGGTCGGCAGGGCGGGTTGCGGAGGACATGGCCGTACCGGCGAGGGCGAAAAAATGCCCTCATGACTGTCTGTCGCCGCAGTCATGAAGGCAACGGGGGAATGCGTTATCGGGTCGGCGATGCCCTGCTGGCTAAGCGCCAGCAGGGCATCGCCCGACGCCGTCCTCAGAAGCTTGCGCGCAGGCTGAGGTTGTAGCGGGTGTCGTCGCGGAAGAAGCCCTTGGGCACGGTTGTGCCGTTAGTGTCGATGATCTCGCGAGTCTTGAACGTCGAGTTCAACAGGTTGGCTACCTGCAGTGCCACCTTGACGTGCTTGGTGAGTGAGTAGATCAGCGAACCGTCCAACTGGCCCTGTGGTGCGGCCATGACTGGCAGGAACGGATAGTCCGCCTCCTGTCCTGTGATCAGGAACGCCGAGCGCCAGTTCCAGGCCAGGCGTGCCGACAGCGGGCCCTTCTCGTAATACGTGGTGAAGTTGAAGGTATCGCGAGACAACTCGCCCGGCGGTAGCTTGAGCTGGTTGACGCACTGCGTGGCTGGCAGATACGTGGCGGGGCAGTAGTTGACCTGACCGAAGCCCAATCCATGCGACCTGATGTAGGTGTAGTTGGTCTGCACGCCGAAGCCGGAGAGCCAACCAGGCAGGAAATCGAACTTCTGCTGGTAAGCCAGTTCTGCTCCGCTCACCGTACCCTTCTGGTTGAGGTTGGCCAGGCCCGCCGTGTACTGCTCAGGATAGGTCACACCGTTATTGGTAACCGTGGTGTTCACCACGTTGGTGATGTACTGGATGGTGTTGTTCAGCTGCTTGTAGAACAGCATGCCGGTCAGCGAACCAGCGTTTCCGAAGTACCACTCCTGGCTCAGGTCGAAGTTATGGGCCGTGATCGGCTTGAGGTAGGGGTTCGTATTGTTGTAGCCGTTGCTCACCGTCGGCTGGGTGCTGCCATTGGTTCCGTAAGGTAGCAGACCGCTGACCATCTGCCCCGCCTCCAACTGGACGAGCGCCGGTCGGAAGATCGACTCGGAGAACGCGAAGCGGGTGATCAGGTCGTTCGTCCAGCCAACCGACAGGTTGAAGCTAGGCAGCAAGTTGCCGTAACCATTGCTGGTCGTTATCGGGCTGTATGCGCCATTCGCGAAGGTCACGAATTGCTGCTGCTGTGCGGGACTGAGCGCGCAGAAGGTACCCGGTGAAGCCGGTTGGGCGCCATTCTTGGTCTGGCTCAGGCAATACTGCGCGATGGTTGCGTTGCCGAGAGTCGTGCTCATATTCGGCAGCAGCAGGTAACCCGCTGCATTGTCCTGGGTATGCACGTAGCGCACGCCGATGTTGCCGGCGATTTGCAGTCCACTGAGGAAGTCCATGTTGCTGTTGCTGAAATTCAGGCGGAGATAGACGGCATTGGTCTTCTCCCCGTTGGAGGAGGATTCCTGAGGCAGGTAATGCGTGCCCGGTATGAACGTTTGGCCGTACTGGTTACGTTCGTAGTTCGTGTAGTAGGGGCTCCACCAGCTCCAACCGGGGTTGATTGCCAGCGACATCTGGTTGATCTGCTTCATCGCGGCGACGGCTTGCCAGAACTGCGACTGCGGATTCAGGTTGAAGTAGGGGCCGACGACACCGAAATTGCCATTCCCGAAGGCCGGCAGGTTCATATTGAACGGTGTAACGTAGGCGGGCGTGTTTGCAGCCGTGACCGCCAGATTATTCCCGCCAGCGTAGGGCGTGCTGATGTCCCAGAAATAGCTGTACGGCGAGGACAACAGCGTTTCCTGCTGGTTGCTGTACCGGTAGCCGAACTGGATGTCGTCCAGCGGTCCCTTGTCCACGTCGAAGCTTCCATCCAGCCGCAGGGCCTTTTGCTCGCCCCAGGAGTTCTCCTGGTGGTCCATCGCCGATGACCAATAGGTGTTGACGGGGTTGGCGAAATATGCGGCCGTCGATTGATTCGGGTCGGGCGACAATGGCTGGATCGTGGGAACGCCGCTTCCGTGCGTGGCGATCAACCAGTTTGCCTGGGTCATCTGGCGAATGTAGTAGTAAAGGTCCGAGTAATCGGAACGGGTGTCCTGGGCGTCCAGGCCAAGGTGCAGTCGATCGGTGACGTTCCACTTCAGGTTGAAGGCATAATCGTTGGTCACGTAACGCCGCTTGTAGGCCGTCGTGTCGAGCTGCGTCGGCACACCGCCGTAAGTGAAGGGCAGGAAGGTCGACGGGGATGGAGCGCCCGAGATGATGCCCGACTGGAAGATGCCGTTGGCGTCATAAACCGGCGTGGTACCGGCCAGCGGTATGGCACAGCCGGCCAGCGACTGGCCACTGCAACCATCGGTCGATGCCTGAAGGGTGTGCTCGAAGGTGGTTTCGGAGTCCGATGCCCGATTCCATGTCAGTGCGGCCTGCCAGGCCTTGTCCGGGCTTTGCCACTGCAGGGCCAACGCATGGCCGAAGCGCGTGCTTGTCTGGAATTGGTTGCGAAGGTCGCCGCCTACCGGTACGTAGACCGACTGGCCTGGCGCAAGGCCTGGAAAGGCATCGGTTCTGCCGCCCGGCAAATTGCAGCCATTGCAGCGCCGCTGATAATCGACCACAGACATCGCGTTGTCGGTCTGGTCAATCTTGTCGTACGCCACGTTGGCGAGGAAACCGAAACGGCCAATCCCGGTGGTCCAATTGTGGCTGAACAGGCCTGCGACCTGCGGCGTACCCTTCTCAGCCAGGCTGCCCCAGTAGTCACCGAGCGTGACGGAGGCTTGGGTATCCTTGACGCTGTCGAACGGAAGGCGGGTGTGCAGGTCGACCGAGCCGGCGATGCCGCCCTCGATCATGTCCGCGGTTTGATTCTTGTCCACCACCACCGAGCCGATCAGCTCGGGCGACACCGTGGCGAAGTTCAGTCCCTGCCCACCGCCGGCCGAGAACACTTCGCGGCCGTTGAACAGGGTGCTGGTGTAGGGCAGGCCCTGCAGACTGATGTCCGAGCCCTGGATCGAGAAGTGATCCGGGTCGGCGGCAACGCCGAAAGCGCTGACGGCCACGCCCGGCACGCGCTGCAGCGCTTCGGTCACCGACAGGTCAGGTAGCGACCCGGCATCCTGCGCCGAGATCGCATCGACCACCGTGTCCGCGTAGCGCTTGATGTCCTGCGCGCGATTCAAGCTCGAAGCGTAACCGTTGACGGTCATCCCGGTGAGCTGGGTGGTGTCCTTGCCGTTGGCTGTTTTCGCAGCCTTTTTATTGTCGGCGGCTTTCACACTCTTCTTCACGGCGGGTGCGGTCTGGTCGGTCGATGGCGATGCCGCTTGCGCACCCTGCGCGTGCAACTGCCCGGCTGCCAGCAGCGCCATCGTGATCGCTAGAGACAGCCGGCGCTGTTGCTTTGAATGATGCCCGTGAATCGCTTGCTTGTTCATTTTCCCCTCCGGAAACCCAATGAGTACTCGACTGATGCGGCTCGGCGCCGCGTTATTTGCTACTTGTCGCCTTTGTTGCCTGGCGATTTCCCCAACATCCCGCATGAAAGGTCGTGACGGTTCGCGGTAACCGTGGAACTGATGCGGATATTCGCAAACGATGCAGCGAATGGCGCATCGGCTTCGATCTCGAATGGCACGTCGACCTGCGACAGGTTCACGCCGCGCTCGGCGAAACAGGCCAGCGGAATCGACACGCTTTGCCGGGTGCCAGTAGCGTAGCCGGCAAATACTGGGCCGAGAGCGAGCCCGGCGCCGCTGCAGCGGCCGCTGCCGCATTCCATGCGCAAGGTCACCGGGCCCTTGGCCGGCGTGCCGACCACCATGTCGAATTGCAGCGCCGCATGGGCGGCCGCCAGCCGGGTCAGGTCCACCGGCGCCGGGCTGCGTGCCAGGAAGCGCCCTGGAGCAAGCCACCGCACCGCCTTGGCGTCCAGTTGCGTGTTCACCTGCGTGGTGTGCAGGCGCAGCGATGGATGATCGCCGGGCCAAGCGATCCTTCGGTTGAGGTCCGCGCCCACTGGGTGTTCGCCGTGTGCAGCATCGGCGAGGTAAAGGGCGAACGGCGCGACCGCAAGGGTGTGGAATATCGGCAGGCTCGAGGCATCGGCACAGGCCTTCACATCGGCGTGCTCGGGCAAGGCGGGCAGGTCGTGCCGGGTGGGGTAGCGCAGGCCGTAGCCGGGTTCGAACAGCCACGGCGATGCGCCGGCCTTGGCGGTATAGGGGCAGGGCGTGCCGGGCCACGGACGCGGCAGCGTGCCGGTGAAGTTGTAGCGTTTTCCGCCGTGGCCGGCGGCGAACAGCACGTCCGCCACGCCGCCGCCCTCGCTGCCCGGCAGCCATGCCATCACGAAGGCGTCAGCAAGGTTGAGGATGGGGTTCACGAACAGCGGCCGTCCGGCCACGAACACCACCACCAGGGGCTTGCCGGATTGCGCCACTCTCTTCAGCAGGGCGGCGTCCTCCGGGTAAAGGTCGCCGAAGCGCAGGGTCGCCGAGGGCGCGATGTCGCCCATCATTTCCGCTGATGGCGTCTCGCCGACTACCGCCACGATCGCATCGTAGTTGCCTGCATCGATGCCTTGGGCGTTTTCACTGTAGGTGACGTTGGCCGCGCCATCGGCGTCACGTAGACCCCCGAGGATGCTTTGTGCGTTGGGGAAATCGGCATTGCTGTTGTCCGTGCCCTGCCAGGTGAGTGACCAGCCGCCGGCTTGGTTCGACAGGTTGTCGGCGCTCTTGCCGACGACAAGCAGCTTCATGCCGCGCTTCAGCGGCAGCACGTCGTGGTTGTTCTTTAGCAAAACGAGCGATTCGCGTACCGCGCGCCGGGCCAGTGGCCGGTCCTGCAGCAGGCCCGCATCGCCGGCGCCGGGTCGTTGCGACGGGCGCCTGCCGTCGAACAGACCCATGCGCAGCTTGGCCCGCACAATGCGGGTCACCGCGTCGTTGATCCGCGCCATCGGGATCTGGCCGTCTCGCACCTGGCGCATCGTGTTGGTGATGAAGGCCTTCCAGTCATCCGGCACCATCGCCATGTCTATCCCGGCGTTGATCGCCTGCGGGCAGCTTGCGTTGCTGCAGCCGGGCAGTTGGCCGATGGCATTCCAGTCGGAAACGACGAAGCCGCGGAACCCCATCTTACGCTTGAGCGCGTCGGTGAGCAGGGCGCGCGAGCCGGACATCTTGCCGTAGTCAATGCCGTCGGTGATGTCGTTCCAGCTGTTGAACGAGGCCATCACGCTGAGTACGCCAGCCTGGAGCGCCCCGAAGTAGCCGGCACCATGTACGTTGATCATCGTGGACTTGTCGACGCGGGCCTCGCCCTGGTCGATGCCCTGCCAAGTGGCGCCGTCGCCGACGAAGTGCTTGGCGGTGGCCATCACGTTGTGCGGGCCGAAGTCCCCTTGCATGCCTTCAATGTAGGCGCGGGCGTACGCGCGAACCCACTGCGGCTGGCTGGAGAAGCTCTCGTAGCTGCGGCCCCAGCGTACGTTCTGCGCCACCGCGAGGGTGGGCGCGAAGGCCCAGGTGACGCCGGTAGCGCGCACGGCTCGGGCGGTGGCCGCGCCGATCTCGTGCACCAGTTCCGTATCGTGGGTGGCGCCGAGGCCCACGTTGTGGGGGAACAGCGTGGCGCCGTACACGTTGTTGTCCCCGTGCACAGCGTCGGTACCCCAGATGATCGGAATCTTCACCGCCATGTCGGTATGCATGGAGGCGTCGTAGTAGCTGTCGGCCAGCGCCAGCCAGTCCTTGATCGAGGCGTGCTTATCGTTGTTCGGCCACGTGCCGCCGCCGTTGAGCACCGACCCGATGTAGTAGCGGCGCACCTGGTCGGGCGTGATCGATTTGATCTCCGCCTGCGTCATCTGCCCGACCTTCTGCGCCAGCGTCATACCAGCCACGATCCGGCGCGCGCGGGCGTCGAGCGCGGGGTCGTCGCGGTAGGCGCCCTTGATCGCGGGCCAGTCGGCGTAATGCGTCGCGGGCGGCAGACTCTGCCCGACGGCTTCGCCGCTGCCCAGGCACGCTACCGCCGCCATCGCAGCGAGTCGACTCCAGTGACCACTCTTCATCAACCCAATCCCCGCATGTCGCGTACGCCACAGCAAGTCCCCGGGACGGCCCCTCCGTCACTGCCGCTGCCGCGCCGCACGCAGCGCAGGCAGCTGGGCCTCTCACCGGACTTATCTTTTTCCCAGTGTGTTGCCCCGGGCGCCGGTCCCCATGAGGATGGCACGCTAGTCAAATCTACAAGCGCTGTCAACACAAAGTACAAGCGCTAGACTTTTGGTGCAGAATGGGGCCCGGCGGGCGCTTGTGCGCCTTTCACTTCGGGTAGCATGAACCGCTATCAGTCAGACTAGGGCGAGGCTGTACATGCCTGCGAGAATTGAAGATGTCGCTGCGCATGCCGGCGTATCCACCAAGACGGTGTCCCGTGTCCTCAACGGCTACACGAATGTGCGCGCGAAACTGCGTGCACGCATTGAGTCGTCGATCCACGCGCTGAATTACGTGCCCAATCCCTCCGCCCGCGGGCTGGCGGGTAACCGCTCGTACCTGGTCGCGCTGGTTTACGACAACCCGCTGGCCGGTTCCAGCTACACCATGGAACTGATCGTCGGCGTGCTGCAGGCGTGCAAGGGGACGCCATACAACGCGGTGCTGCACCCCTTCGAGGCGACTGATGACCTCGCCGCGCAGATCGACGGTTTCGTTGCGCAGCACCGCCCGGATGCTCTGGTGCTGGTGCCGCCTCATGCGAACAACGCCAGGCTGCTGCAGCGCCTCGACGAGCTCGACATCCGCTACTCGACGATTTCCTCGAAGCTGCGCCAGTCGCACATCGACGTCGGCTTCGATGAGCGCAGGGCGGCGGCGGAGATAGTCGAGCACCTCGTCTCGCTGGGTCACCGGCGGATCGGCCACATCACCGGGCTGAGGGGGCATGGCGCGCATGCCTGGCGGCTCAGCGGTTATCGCGACGCTCTGCGCCGGGCCGGCATCGCCTACGACGAATCGCTCGTGGTGGCGGGGGATTTCACCTTTCCGTCGGGGGTGGAGGGGGCCAAGGCGCTGCTCAACCTGCGCCGCCCCCCCACGGCGATCTTCGCAGCGAACGACGACATGGCTTGCGGTGTGATGCGCGAAGCCCACGAGCGCGGCTTGAGCATCCCGGGCGACCTGTCGGTCTGCGGCTTCGACGACACCCCGGCATCGCTGGTGATGTCTCCCGGTTTGACCACGGTGCGCCAACCCTGCCGCGAGATCGGCTGCCTGGCCGCAGAGAGCGTGTTGCAGTCGATCCGCGACCCGGCGCTGCGGCAGCAGGCGCGCGTCCCGTATCAGCTGCGCTTGCGCGAATCCACCGCGGCACCCGGAAAGTCGTAGGATTACCCGTGCCGCCAGCGGGCTCGTCGGGCGCCCGGCGGGCGGCCTTGCGGGGATACGCGACGGTGATGGACGACAAGGTTGAGACAGCTACCTGCCGGCTGCCGGCGGCCGCCGATGGCGAGGAGCCGCGAGCGCGCCCCGTCGGTTGGCCGTTCATCGTGGCCTACGGCGTGGCCTACACGGGCCTCTGGATGGCCTTGTTGCCGCCGATCCTGGTCGGCTTGGCGATGCGCGTGCGCGAGATCGCCCCGGCCGACGCGGCC
>DAIDKO010000107.1 GCA_027450005.1 Rhodanobacter sp.
TCATCCTCCTCGTATTTGGATTCGTTCAATATGCTGAGTGGAGGCATTCCACCCGAATCGTCCAGCAGGACGCACAAAAGGCACTCGCTGCTTAACTCAGGGCGTCAAATGGGGAGCCGAAAGATCGAGGCTGCCTCAGCATCAGTTGCAGCGCGCTGCCGATGAAATCCCGTCGTCGGCAGCAGTGAGATGCTCGGTACTGGGTTCGGAAACCTTCGGTCAGCACAGGCCGCCGTTGACGGCGAGCACCTGCCTGGTGATGTAGCCGGCTTCGGGGCTCATCAGGAAGGCCACCGCGGCGGCGACCTCCTCTGGCGTGCCCGCACGCTGCGCCGGGATCGCCTTGAGGATCTCCTCCACCGGTACCTCGGCATCGAGCATGTCGGTGTCGATCAGGCCGGGCGCGACGCAGTTCACGGTGATCCGGCGCTTGGCCAGCTCCACCGCCAGCGCCTTGGCCGCGCCGATGACGCCGGCCTTGGATGCGCTGTAGTTGACCTGGCCACGGTTACCGATTAGCCCGGAGACGGAGGTTATGCACACGATGCGCCCCGGTGCGCGGCGGCGGACCATCGGCATCGCCAGCGGATGTAGCACGTTGTAGAAACCGTCGAGGTTGGTGCGCAGCACCCTGTCCCAGTCCTCGTCGGACAGAGCGGGGAACGCGCCGTCGCGGGCGAGACCGGCGTTGCACACCACGCCGTAGGGTGCTCCGTGCTGTTCCACGTCTGCCTCTAGCGCGACGCGACAGGCAGCGCGGTCGGCAATATCGAACTGCAGCACGCGCGCGGCACGTCCCATGTTTTCGATCTCCGTCCGCACGACTTCCGCTTCGTCGCGCTTTGCGCGGCAATGGAGAGCGAGATCGTAGCCGGCCTGTGCCAGCCGCAACGCGATGGCACGGCCAATGCCGCGGCTGGAGCCAGTGACGAGGATGCAGTCAGTCATGGACAGGCTCCGTAGCGGGCGATGTAAACAGTGTGGCGGCATCGGGCGGGCTGAACACGGTGAGCCGCGCCTGCGCCAGGATGCCGGGCGCCTCGATGCGGCAGGCGAACACGGCCATGCCGCTTTCGTCGTGGAAGTCGCGCCGCGCTTCGACGCGCAGATCGCTGCCGGGTACGAACGCGGACACGTTGCAGGCGTAGTGCCGCGTGCCGAGCAGGAATCCCAGGCGCACCGGCTCGCCGGCTTGCTTGGCCTGGCAGCCGGCCCAGGCTGCGATAGCCTGGGCCATCAGTTCCACCCCTATCCATGCAGGTAACGCGCCGTCGGCGTCGTGGAACAGGCCGCTGGCCGGCACACGGCGGCGGCAAAGTGCGTGCTCGGGGCCATGCTCCAGCACGGCGTCAAGCAGGATCATCGTGCCCGCATGCGGCAGCAGTTCCGCGATGGGCCACGGCGTCATGCAGCGTCACCCAGTATCAGGCAGGTATTGTTGCCACCGAAGGCAAATGAGCAGCTCATCAGCCGGCGTGGCTTCGCCGTCGGCAGGCGTGCGCCGGGTTCGACGAAAGCCAGCGCGGGCAAGGCTGGGTCTGCCAAGCCGTCCCAGCGCTGCGGTGGCAGGCGGCCGTCCTGCAGGCTGAGCCAGCAAAACGCGGCCTCCAGTGCGCCGGCCGCGGCGAGCGTATGGCCGGTGAGTGACTTGGTGGACGAGCACGGCACGCCCTGCGGGAACACCGCAGCCACGGCCGGCGCTTCCATCGCGTCATTGTGCGCAGTCGCCGTGCCGTGCAGGTTGAGGTAGTCGATCTGCGCGGCATCAAGCTTAGCGTCGGCTAACGCAAGGCGCATCGCCGCGATGGCGCCACGGCCTTCGGGGTCGGGCGAGGACATGTGGTGAGCGTCCGAAGTTGAGCCGACACCCAGTAGCTCAACCACGCCGCGTTCGCGCGTCATCAGGAACAGTGCGGCGGCTTCGCCGATGTTGATGCCGCGCCGTTGGCGCGAAAACGGGTTGCATGGGTTGGCATCCATCGCGCCCAGGGCATGGAAGCCATTGAGCGGTAACCGTGCCAGGGTGTCCACGCCACCGCAGACCACCGCGTCGCAAAGGCCTGTCTGCAGCAGCCGTTGCGCACTGATGAGAGCTCGCGCGCCGGCGGTGCATGCGGTGGAGATGACGAAGCAGGGGCCGCCTAGGTCCAGCCACTCGGCAAGGCATTCAGCGGGACCGGCCAACTCCTGGTGGGCGTAGCAGTAGTCCGCCGGCCACCTGCCGTCCCGGCGTCGCGCGGCCAGACCGTCAGTGGCCTCCTCGATGCCGCCGGTGCTGGTCCCGACCACCACGCCGATGCGGTCGCTTCCGTACTTTGCCATGGCTGCCCGGACATCGGTTTCGATCTCCAGTGCGGCGGCCAGCAGCAGGCGGTTGCAGCGGTTGTCACGGTTGACGCGCAGCGTCGCGGGGACCTCGGGTAGTGACGTTCGAACCGCCCCCAGCGGTGGCGCATGGCCGGGAATCCAGCCGGCTTCGGCACGCAGGCCATGGGCATCGCTGGCGAACAGTGCCTCGGCCACGGCTGCCTTGCCGGCGCCCAGTGCGCAGACCACGCCCAGCGCGTTGAGATAGGCGGCGTTCATGCTGGTTTGCGCGCGGCCACGTTTACTAGCGTCTCCTCGCGCTGGCCGGGCGGCGGCGGCGCGCGCAGGCGCCAGCGTTCAAGCAGGCCGAAATCCTTCGTGCGGCTCCACCAAAGGTAGGGCAGCGAGACGTTGGCGTCGCCGAACTGGAAGCCCTGCCTGCGCAGCATGTCGAGATACTCGTCGGCGCTTTTCTGCACGTGCATCGGGTGGCGGAAGAACCAGCGGATCACCCAAGTGTCGATGTAGGCCTTGGTGGATTCGGCAAACAATAGCCAGCCGCCGGGCTTCAGCACGCGCCAGAACTCGGCCAGCGCCTGCTCTTGCTCAACCAGGTGATGGAAAGTCTGGTGGCAAAACAGCACGTCCACGCAGGCGTCGGGCAGATCGATACGCGCGCAGTCGGCAGCCACGAACTCCACGGCGATACCTTCGCGTCGGGCTTCGGCATCGGCGCGGTGCAGGCTGCGCGGATCAGCATCCAGCCCGATCAGTCGGTCCGGTGCGAACGCCCTGCGCAGGAGGCGAAACGACTTGCCCTGGCCGCAGCCGGCATCCAGCAGCACGCCACCACGCGGCAGTGGTTCACCGATCAGTCGCTTCAGGTCGTTGATCGCAACGCGCAGCACCTGGATCTGCCAGGTGCGGGTGGCAAGGAAGCGGAAACCGATGCGGGTTTCCTCAACGTAAGTCGGGCTGGCGTACGGCATGGGCTCTTCTTGAAGAGTGCGGCCAAGAATGGCCGCCCATTGGATTGCTTCGATCACGAATGATCGCTGGAAATACACCTGGAAATGCTCGCCTCAACAGCATTCACCAGCACGGGAGGCGTAACTAGCTGCATCACGCCGTCCGCCACGCGCACTGCCACCTGCACGGTGCTGGCGCGGGTGAAGCGTTCTCCACTGGCAGCATCGGTGATCAGGTAATGGATCTTCAGGCGGTTCTCCCATTCCACCAGGTCGGCGCGCACACGTAAGCGCTGTCCGAAACGCGCGGCGCGTGCGTAGCGCAGCTGAACGTCGATCACCGGCCACATGTATCCCGCAGCCTTCATTTGCGCGTAGTTGTGGCCGATACGATCGAGCAGCGCGCAGCGGGCGATCTCCAGGTACTTCACGTAGTGGCCGTGCCATACCACGTCCATCGAGTCGACGTCGAAAAAGGGCACCACGACCTCGATCTCCGCGTGCAGTACGCCACGGCTACGCATCGGCGACACTCCAGTATGGGTAAAAGTTGAACCACTGCTGCGGCGCCAGCAGGCACCAATCGGCGAGGCGGTCGGCGTAGCGTTGCGCCCAAGAGGATATAGCGTCGTCGCGCCGGCCGCGCGTCCACGTGGGGGCATCGAGGAAGCGTTCCATTCGGATCTCGTAGCGACCTTCGCGCTTGATGCAACACACGAGGTTCACCGGACAGCCCAGTACCCCGGCCAGCAGCCATGGTCCCTGCGCGAACGGGGCGGCGTGGCCGAGGAAATCCACCGTCACGCGGCGGCCCTCATGCAGCGGGACGCGATCGCCGGCCATTGCCAGCCACTCGCCACGCGCCAGCCGTTGCGCGAGATCAAGCATCAGCGCGGCGTCGAGCTCGCTGACCTGGATCAGCCGCATGCGCTGCTCGCCCGCCTCCCCGAGCAGGCCGTTGAGGTGCGCCACGTGGTGCGTGTGCACCAGCACGTTGAGCGGCACCTGTTCGCCCAACTCGGCCAGGGCACGGCAGACGTCGAGGTTGCCGAGATGCGTGCCCACCAGTAACTGGCCACGCCCGCCGTGGTGGCTGGCCAGCAGTTGTGTGCGGATGCCGTCGGGATCGAACAGGCGCACCTGTTCGAGCTGCAGCGCGCCGCGCCAGACGTCCAGCCGGTCCAACAGGCAGTCGGCGAAGGCCATGAACTGCGCGAACACCCGGCGTGGCGTGGGGCGCAGTTCGGTGCGTTCGCTGAAGGCAGCGAGGCGCGCAAGGTAGTCGCGGATGCTGCGCCTAGCGGTGCGCCCGGTAAGGAAGAAGTACATCACGACCAGGTGCAGCAGCGGCGACAACAGGCGACGACCGCAGCGGCGCGCCACCAGCGCGGTGAAGCGCATCAGCAGCAGGCTGCCGCGTTCGCGTTGCGCGGACCAGTGGCGCGGCGTGGCGAGTGGCGCCCCGCTCATGCGATCGGCTCCAGCACGAGGCGACCCGAGGAATAGGTGACATCGCCCTCGCGGTAGCTGAAATGCAGCTTGCCGCGCGCGCGATCGAGGCGCAGCGACAGCGTCACGGTATCACCCGGTTGCAGCAGGTGCTGGAATTTCAGCGCCTCCATGTCGCAGCAGCGCGGCGCGGTGCCGAGGTGCGATGCCGCCAGTTGTAGCGCCCAGCCGACCTGCACTGCGCCGGGCAGTACCGGAGCCTGCGGGAAATGGCCGGGGAAGTAGTCCAGGTCCGCCGGCACGGCGAGCTGCAGGGCGCATTCGTCGCCATCGCAGCGCGCGCCGAGGACCATCGGAGCGGTGCGTGTGCTCATCCGTTCACCCGCAGGCGCCTGCGCAGTAGCCATTCACCCACGAACAACGGGCCCATAATGAAGTACACGATCAGCCCGTTATAGAGCGTCCACCATTTCAGTGGTGCCCACAGCGTCAGCATGGCCGACATCGCGGCATTGAACACGAAAAAGGCCACCCACACCCAGGTAACCTTGCGTGTGTAGGGAATGGCCGCGTCGGGCAGGTCCGGCTCGCGCACGCGGGCGATGCGTTCCACTACTGGCGGGCCGTAGGCCAGACTCAGTCCAAACGTCAGCAACAGGAATAGGCTGATCAGGGTGGGATACCAACCCAGCAGCGCGGATTCGCCGCTGACGCCCAGCAGTGCGCAATAGGACAAGGCCACGATCAGCATCCAGCGCCCGCCCGGTTCGCGCAGCAGGAATGGCGCGCGCAGCAACCATGCCGCTGCCAATGCCAGCGCGAACACGTGCGGTGGCACCGTTTCCATGCCGAAGTAGACGAGGAACGGATACAGCACGCCGAGCAGTGGCAGCAGGATCTTGATCAGTTTGCGCATGCGGCCTTCTGGCTGGCGACGAAGGCGGCGAGGCTGGCCACGGTGGCGAAATGGCGGCGTGCGTCCTTGTCGTCTGAGGCAATGCGGATGTCGTAGCGCTTCTGCAACGCCAGTCCCAGCTCCAGCGCATCGACCGAATCCAGTCCGAGTCCGTCGCCGAACAGCGGCTGTTGCGGTGGAATATCCGTGGCCTGCAGGTCTTCCAGGTTCAGCGTGTCTATGACGAGCTGGGCGACTTCCTGCTCCAGCGCGGTATGGGTCGAGGTGTTCACGGGGTGGCGAGCTCCCTTAGGAAAAGTTGGTGCAGGTGGTCGTTGAGGCGGCGGGAGGCGATCGGCATGGGCGCACCGGCGTTGAACGGTGCCGGGTCGATGTCCATGCCCACGCGCAGGCACACGCGGAAGCGGCGCTGCGGGATGCGATACCACGGCACGCCCTTGGTCAGCGTGGGCGGATCGATGTCGATGAAAACCGGCGTCACCGTGCGTGCGCCCCGCAGTGCGATGGCCGCCGCGCCGCGGTGGAATCGTGGCGGCTGGCCGGGCACGGTGCGCGTGCCCTCGGGGAACACGATCAGGCATTGCCCGTCGCGCAGCACATCGGCGGCGCGCTCCAGCATGTCCGCGCTGCCGTCGTTGCTGATGTATTGGGCAGTACGCACGGGGCCGAGCGTAAAGGGGTTGTTGAACAGGCTCTGCCTCACCACGCAGTTGGCATCGCGGATCTGCGAGATCAGGAACACCACGTCGATCAGCGATGGGTGGTTGGCCACCACCAGCTGGCCGGGGCGGCCCAGCCGCTCGGCACCCTCGATCATGAAATCCAGAGCGCGGGTGCGGTACATGAACTGCACAAGCAGCCAGAACGCCCGGCTGATTGCGGTGCGCGCGCGGCGGCGCCGGTCGGTTGCCGTGCCGGGAAGGCATCGCAGCAGCGGCAAGATCATTGCGCGCAACAGCAAGCCACCCAGTCCGAACAGCAAGAAACTGGCGCCGGTGGCCACTAGGCGCCAAGCCCAGTAGTCGCGGCGCGGATTTATCGGGTACGTCGCCAGTTCCATCGGCGTGATTTCCAGGTGTGTTGCAGGGAGGAATCCCGTGCGAGCAGAGCGCGCAGGAAGTCCAGCGCATGTGGCCACGCGCAGGGGGCGTGGTCATCGGCGCGGTCGAGTCGCAGTTGCCAGTTGCCGTGGGCCGATGGGTCCATGTTCATGTCGGGCTTTCCCAGTCGCAGCGCCACAGCATAGGAGAACGGTACGTCCGCGATCCATGGTGCGTAGGCAGTTGGCGGCAGCTCTTCAGCCACCACCACCAGTACGGCCGGCACGCCTGCCGCCAGCTGTAACAAACCTTCCACCACGGCATGCTCGAAGGTGTCGGCTTCGCCGGCGATAGCCGAGGACTCGCCACGCTGGCCACGAAGGATGGACCATTGCCCTGCGATGGCGTTGTGCACCGACAGGCCGAAGCGGGTCGGCGACAGTGGTTGGCCGTCGACGATGTCGGAAAGCAGCGCCAGCGTCTGCGGCGTTTCGCCATGGTGCGAGCCGAACACGAAGGGCAGTTGCTCGTCATCGCCGCAAAGCGGCCACGCCGTTTCCAGCGTCATCCGTGCCAATCGGCTAAGGCGGCGGCGTTGCAGCGCGGGGAGGAAGGCACAGGACGGTTGCGCCTGCGCGTTGTCGGGCATGGTGTGCGGCGACTGCGCCCATGCCCGCCAGTCGTCGGCGGTTTCCAGTCCTGGAGCCCAGGCGCGCCAGTCCTCGAGGCGGAAAGCGGTCATGCGGTGGCCTCGTCGAACCGACGGAACAGCAGCGCGGCGCAGCTTCCGCCAAAGCCGTAGCTGCTGCTCAGCGCGGCATCGATGCGCTGCTCGCGGTTCGCCGCCAGCAGCGGCGCGTCGGCGAAATCCGGATCGATCTCGCCCAGCGGCGCGCCGGCGGCAAGGAAGTTGTGCTGCAGCATCAGCAGGCAGGCGATGGCATCCAGTGCACCGGCTGCGCCGGGCGCATGCCCGAGCAGGCCCTTGATCGAGGACAGGGGCGGTAGCGGCGCACTCCGCTCGGCAAACACCGCGCGGATGGCCTGCCATTCGGCAAGATCACCCTGCGTGCCGCAGGCGTGCGCGTTGACGTAACCGGGCAGGGTGCCGGCCCGATCCAGCGCCTGGCCCAGCGCGCGCGCGATGCCTGCGGCGCCGGGGCCGACCATGCTGGCCGCGTCGCTGGCACAGCCGTAGCCGGCCAGTTCGGCCAGCACATGTGCGCCGCGCGCCTGAGCATGCTCCAGCGATTCCAGCACCAGCATGCCGGCGCCGGCAGCCAGCGCAAAGCCGTCGCGCTCGCAGTGGAACGGGCGTGACGCCCGTGCCGGATCGGCCTGTGGCGACAGCGCGCCCATGGCGTCGAACCACATCGCCGTACTGGGGTGCAGCTCCTCGGCGCCGCCGGCAAGCATGACGTGCTGCCGGCCGAGCTGGATCAGCTCCATCGCGTGGCCGATAGCATGCGCTGCGCTGGTGCAGGCCGAGCTGACCGTGTAGCTGACGCCGCCGATGCCGAAGGCCAGGGCGAGGCAGGCGGACAGCGCGCTGCTCATGCCGCGCGGCACGGTGAAGGGCGAGACCTTGGCGACGCCGCCGATGCGATGGTTGTCCAGCGCTTCCTCATGCTCGCTGAGAGCGGCACCTCCGCCGAGCACCAACCCGCAGTCGTCGGCGTGGAGCCGTTCGGGCGGCAGGCCAGCTTGCGCGAATGCCTCGTTCGCGGCGTGCCATGCATAGCGTGCCGGCGCGGGCAGGAAGCGGCGCAGCTTGCGCGGCGGCTCCGGCTGCAACGTGCCGATGTCCACGGGGCCGCCGACCCGGTTGCGCATGCCGAGAGCGGCGAAGGCATCCATGTGGCGCAGGCCGTGCCGGCGTGCCCGCAGCGCGTCGAGCAGCGCGAAGCTATCCGTGCCAACGCAACTCACCGCGCCGATACCTGTGACCACCACCCGCGGCAGGCCGTTGGCGTCACGCAGTCGCATCAGGCAACCGCCTTGAAGATCAGCGAGGTATTGATGCCGCCGAACGCGAAGTTGTTGTTCATCACCACGTCGGTGGTGATGGCGCGGCCATCGCCGGTGATGTAGTCCAGCTCGGCGCAGTCGCTCCCACGCTGGTCGAGGTTGAGCGTGGGCGCGAACCAGCCCGCGCGCATCATGGCGATCGCCCACCACGATTCCAGCGCGCCGCAGGCGCCCAGCGTATGGCCGACGTAGCTTTTCATCGCGCTGACCGGCACGCGCGCGCCCAGCACTTCGGCGGTAGCGTGGCTCTCCGCGACGTCGCCGCGGTCGGTGGCGGTACCGTGGGCGCTGACGTAGCCGATGGCGCCGGCCGGCAAGCCGGCGTCTTCCAGCGCAAGGCGCATCGCCACCGCCATCGTCCCGGCGGTAGGCTGGGTGATGTGGGCGCCGTCGGAATTACAGCCGAAGCCGACCACCTCGGCGTAAATCGTCGCGCCGCGCGCCCTGGCGTGTTCGTACTCCTCGAGAACCAGAGTGCTGGCGCCTTCGCCGACGACGAGGCCGTCGCGCTTCGCGTCAAACGGGCGCGGCGTGTTCTGCGGTTCGTCGTTGCGCGTGCTGGTGGCGAACAGCGTGTCGAACACCGCGGCACCGGGGCCGGAAAGTTCCTCCGCGCCGCCGCAGAGCATCAGCCTCTGCCGGCCGTAACGGATTGCCTCGTAGCCGTAGCCGATGGCTTGGCTACCGGAGGTGCAGGCACTGGAGGTGGGAATGACGCGGCCCTTCAGGCCGAAAAACACGCCCACGTTCACCGCCGTGGTGTGCGCCATCATCTGAATGTAGCTGGTGGCGGTGACGCCCTGCATGGAACCGGTATCCAACATGCGGCCCATGACCCGCACCGGTTCCACACTGCCACCGGACGAGCCGTAGGCCACGCCCATGCGGCCGTCGCGGATCGAGGCATCGTCGATCAGGCCGGCGTCGCGCAGCGCGTGTTCGCTCGCGGCCACGGCGAACTGCGAGACGCGGCCCATCGAGCGGGTCTTCTGGCGAGGCCACGACGGCAGCGCGAAGTCGTCCACCGGGCAGCCGAGGCGGCCATTCAGCGCGTCGAAGTAATTCCACTCGTGCATGCGCCGCACGGCGTTGCGGCCTTGACGCAGGCGCGCGGAGATCGTGGTCCAGTCGTGGCCCAGCGGCGTGATGCCACCCATGCCGGTGACGACGACGCGTTTCATCGCGCGAATACTCCTTGGCGGGTGGTGACCGCACCGGTCGTGTTGTCGAAGCGCTTCAGTCGCCCGCTGGGGGCCGAAATCCTGACCGCAGGTTGGCTAGCTGCGATGAGTCTGCCGGAGTTCAAGGCGCACCATCCTCGTCGGCCCGGCTCGCCGGTACCAGCAGCGCGGTGAAGGTGATGCCTAGGAGCAGGGTCAGACCGAAGTCGCGCAGCGCTGGCATCGAGCTCAGCGCGAGCAGGCCGAAAGAGAGCAAGGCGGTGAGTGCGGAAAGCAGCACGCTGGCGTACATCGCGCCGGGGCGGTGCGCGGTGTGCGGTTCACCTTCGTGCAGGAACACCGCGTAGTTGGCGCCTACGCCGAGCACCAGCATCAATGCCATCCAGTGGAACAGCGTGAGCGGCTGCCCGAGATAGCCCAGTGCGGCGAGCGTCAGCGCAATGCCCAGCACCGGCGGCGCCAGCACGCGTGGCATGCGTTGCCAGCCATAGCGCAAGCCGAACACGGGCACGATCAACCCGATGGCTGCGAGCAGCCATACGCTGGCGTAACGGCGGTAGCGGCCGAACAGCTGGGACACGCTGGCTGCCTTGTCGACCAGGCTCACGCCAGGCAGGCCCTGCGCGGCGCGGCGCAACCATACATCATCGTCGTCGCCGCCTTGCGGAAGCACGATGGAACCGCAGCCTTGCGCGTCACAGCCCATCCACAGGTAGCGGAACGGCATCGCCATCGGCGTGGCCAGCCATGCCTTGAAATCCAGCGGCGTGCCGGGCCAGGCGTCGGCATAGGCGTTTGCGGCAGTGGTGCGCAGTCCGCCTGCGACGAGCAAAGCTTGCAGGCGGGCGCGGTCAGCGAGTGTCCGCGTCGGCTCTGCCGGCCCGGCAGGCCGCGCATTCGAGGTGGAAGTTGAACCCGATGCACGCAGGATGCGTTCGAGCAAGGCGTGGTCGTCCCTCTGCCTCGCCTGCGAGGGTGCCATGCGGGCCAGCCCGATCCAGTCGCCGAGGCGGCCATGGCGTACCAACGCCTGCAACCGTTGTTCCAGCCGTTCCTCGCGCTGCAGAGTCTGCTCGGTGTTGGCACCCTGCACCAGGTAGAACTGGCTGCTGTTGCCCAGGCCGGTGATGTCGCGGATGCGATGTTCCTGCGTCACCAGCGCAGGCGGCGGCGAGATCAGCAGGTGCACGTCGTCGTCGTGGCTGAGACGCCACCAGCCGGGCAGCGCGAACAGCAGCAACAACATGGCCAGTAGCAGACCACGTCGTCCCAGGCCGGCACGACTAACACCACGCTGCAGCATCTGCGCCAAGTGCACTGGCGGCGCCGAGAGCGGTTTCGCTGGGTGTTGCAGCAGCGCGGGCAGCAGCCAGAACACGCTGAGGCAGGCGGCCAGCATGCCGCTCATCGCGAATACCGCCATCTGGCGCAGCGCGGGGAACGGCACCAGACCCAGCAGGGCATAGCCGAGCAGCGAGGTGGCCAGCGCTAGCAGCAAGGCGGGGCGTACCTGGCGCAGGCCGTCGGCCGCACTCCAGCGAGGGCCGGCATTGGCGCGCGCGGTGAGATACTGGATCGAATAGTCCACCGCCTCACCCAGCAGCGCGGCGCCAAAAACCAGGGTCAGCAGGTAGATCTGCCCGAACACCAGCAGGCTGGTGACGGTGGCGAAAAGTACGCCCGCCACCGTGGAAAGAAAGGCCAGTAAAAGCGGTCCGGGCGAGCGGAACATGCCGATAAGCAGCAGCGCGATGCCCAGCGTGGAGATCCAGCCGACCAGGTGCACGTCGTGCTCCGCGCCAGCCCGCGCGGCGGCGGCGTAGAACACCGCACCGGTCCGCAGCACGCGGGTGCCAGGCTGGTCGTGTTCGACCCGGCGTACGGCGTCGTCCACCGCAGCCAATACGCGCTGCTGCACGCTGTCGTCGTAGGACGAGCCGGCCAGGGTGGCAGTGACCAGCACGAAGGTCTGGCCGTGGCGGTGTGCAACCAGCAGGTCGTCTTCCGGCACCAGCGGCGAACGGCTCCAAGGCTGCTGGTCGAGCCAGTGCTGCAGCCAGCCGAACGGATCGTCCTGCAGCGTCGTGCCGACGCCGTCGACGAACGGCGCATCGATTCGTTGCGCCAGCGCCTGCGCCGGATCGTAGCCGGCGGCGGCCAGCGCGGCTCGGTCGGCGTCGGACAGCAGGAAGAAGCGGTGTGCCCGGTACGGCGCGACCATCTGGCCGAGATCGAATGGCGGCAGCGTGGCCAGCACCGAGGCAAAAACGTTGTGTGGCCGCAGCGCCTTGCCCAGCGTACGGGCCGCAGCCTTGGCGCGCTCGTCGTCGGTGTTTTCCACCAGCAGTACGATGCGATCGCCGTTGGCGTGGGCCAGCCGCTGCACCGCGGCCTCCGCCAGCGGCTGCTGTTCGGTGGCCGGTAGCATCGCCAGGAGGTCGGTCTGGATCGGCATGCGGCCCCGTCCGAACAGCAGCCAGGTACCCAGGGCGGCGACCAGCAGCAGGGCGACGGCGAATAGCCCGGCGCGCAGCGTCAGGCGGGCGTTCATGGCAGGTCGAGTGCGCGCTTTTCCAGGCCGCTGAGCGCGCCGGCATCGCGGGTTTGGCTGAAGCGGATGTCGGTATGGCTGCCGTCGCGCATGGCAATCCGGATGCCTTCCAAGTATGCATCGCCGCGCAGCTCGATGCTGCCTAGCACGCGTGCCATGCGCTCCTGCCTGGGCACCAACTGCAGCGTCCAGTGCGCGGTGCTGCCTCTCGCGGCGATGTGGAACTGACGGCGTACCTCGTTGACGTGGCCGGCCAGCATGGCTTGCAGCATCTGCGAGATCCGGCTCACGCCGCGCGCGTCGCGCATCGGTTGCGGCACGCCCTGCGGGTCGATACGCGCGGCCTGCTGGCCGGTGAACGCCAGCGTCTGTACAAACGGGGATTGCGTCTGCCACAGCATGCCGTGGCCCAGCACGAACAGGAGGTGGCCCTGGCTCACCCGGGGCTTTTCCAGCGCCGGATCGCTGCGGGTCTGGGTGAAATCAGCGCGCACCGCCGCGTGTTGGCCCAGCGAGGTGAGCACGCGCTGCAGCAGGGCGTCGTCGGCCTGCGCGTGTGCGAGCGGCATGACGAACCATAGCAACAGCAGCCATTTCAGTCGACGCATGCGCTTTCTCCGTGGAACCGACGCCATACCATAAGTGGGGCCCTGGGCAGCATGCCAAGCAACAGCCGGGTGTGCATTGCCGAGATGCGCAGGTTGTCGCGAACCAGGCGGAAATGGGACAGTCCGCCTTCCGGATAGGTCACGCGGGTCGGCAAGTTGGCCACCGGCACGCCACGCCAGGCCAGCCGCACGGCGATATCGGTATCGAAATCCATGCGCGCGGGCGGTGGCCTGCGCTCGATCTCCGCGCAGGTGGCTTGCAGCGGGTACAGGCGATAGCCGCACATCGAGTCACGGATCGCCAGCGACAGCGTTTCCAGCCAGACACACACATGGGTGACATAGCGCCCGTAAAGGCGGGCGCGCGGCACACTGGCATCGTAGATGGGTGTGCCACAGACCAGCGCCTGCGGATGTTTGCGGCCAAGGGCAAGGAAGTGCGGTACATCGCCGGTATCGTGCTGGCCGTCGGCGTCGATCTGCAGTGCGTGGCTGAAGCCGGCCTCGCGTGCTGCAAGCAGGCCTATGCCGATCGCGCGCCCTTTGCCTTGGTTGCGCGGCAGGCGCAGCAGGCGCATGTCGTCGGCATCGCGCGCCAGGGCGTCGAGCACGCCGCGGGTGGGTTCGTCGCTGCCGTCGTCCACCACCAGCACGGGTAACCCCTGCGCACGCAGTGCCTGCACCGTCCGCGCAATGGTACTGCCATGGTTGTAGATCGGGATCAGCGCGCAGGGGAGGAAGCGGCCGTGGGTGTCCGGCATGGCCAGGCTCAGCGATCGAGCAGGCCGCGCACGGTGCCGACCACGTCGCCCACGGTACGCACGTTCTTGAAGTCCTCCGGCTTGATACGCATGCCGGTCATTTCCTGCACCTGGATCGCCAGGTCCACCGCGTCGATGCTGTCCAGGCCGAGGTCGGTGAACAGATGGGCGGACGGCACGACGCGCGTC
>DAIDKO010000108.1 GCA_027450005.1 Rhodanobacter sp.
GATGTGCGGCAACTCGATCTGCCAGGATCGCCGTTTCCTGCATCGGCAGATGCCGCGGCTGGAGCGCTACTTCCATTACCGAAACCTGGACGTGTCCACGCTGAAGGAGCTGTCGCGCCGCTGGTCGCCGGCGATCGCCAAGGGCCTGTGCAAGGATTCCGCGCACACCGCCCTGTCGGATATCCGCGACTCTATCGAGGAGCTGCGCTACTACCGCCGCCACATGGGGGCGCTGGGCGGGCAGGAGCCGGCATGAACGCGCTGGACGCGTTGTTCGCACCGGTGCTCGATTGCGCTGGTCGCAAGCTGGTGCTGGACCGTCCGCGCGTGGCCGGCATCCTCAATGTCACGCCCGATTCGTTCTCCGATGGTGGCCAGTTCGCCGACACCGACGCAGCGGTAGCCCACGGCCAGGCCCTGGCGGAGCAGGGCGCCGACCTGCTCGACGTGGGCGGCGAATCCACCCGTCCCGGCGCGGCCGACGTCTCCATCGAGGAAGAACTGCGCCGGGTGATCCCGGTGATCGAGCAACTGGCGAAGCGCACGTCGTTGCCCATCGCCATCGACACCTCCAAGCCCGAGGTGATGCGCGCCGCGGTGGCTGCTGGCGCGGGCATGGTCAACGACGTCCATGCGCTGCGCCGCGACGGCGCATTGGAAGCGGCGGCCGAACTCGGCGTGCCGGTCTGCCTGATGCACATGCAGGGCGAGCCGCGCAGCATGCAGGATGCCCCGCACTACGACGACGTGGTAGGCGAGGTGCATCGCTTCCTCACCGATCGCCTGTTCGCCTGCGAGCTCGCCGGCATCGACCGGCGCAAGGTGATGGTCGACCCCGGCTTCGGCTTCGGCAAGAACCTCGAACACAACCTGGCCCTGCTGCGCGCGCTGGAGCGCTTTGCGGACCTGGGCAGCGGCGTCTATGCAGGCCTGTCGCGCAAGGCCATGATCGGTGAACTGACCGGTCGCAAGCTGCCGGCCGAACGCGCTGCAGGCTCCGCCGCCGCCGCGCTGATCGCGGTGCAGCGCGGCGCACGGCTGGTGCGCGTACACGACGTGGCGGCCACGGTGGATGCGCTGGCGGTATGGCAGGGCGTGCACGCGGGTGACTTTGCTCTACGCCGCGACCCCAGGCCCACCGCTCCGCGCTGGCCGGACGACGACTGACAGCGACCGACAACGACAAGACCGCACCAGCGGCTGGCAAAGACACGCACGGCATTTCGGGAGACTGGCATGAGCCAACGCAAGTATTTCGGCACCGACGGCATCCGCGGCCGCGTCGGCGAGTGGCCGATCAACGCCGAGTTCATGCTGCGACTCGGTCGCGCGCTGGGCGCGGTACTCAACCGGCAAGGCGGCGCCCGGCGCACCGTGCTGATCGGCAAGGACACCCGCGTGTCCGGCTACATGTTCGAGGCTGCGCTGGAGGCTGGCTTGGTTTCCGCCGGCGTGGACGTGCGCATGCTGGGGCCGATGCCGACCCCGGCGGTGGCCTACCTCACGCGCTCGTTGCGCGCGGAGGCCGGCATCGTGATCAGCGCCTCGCACAACCCGCACTACGACAACGGCATCAAGTTCTTCTCCGCTCACGGCGAGAAACTCAGCGATGCCATGGAGGAGGCCATCGAAGCGGAGATCGACGCGCCCTTCGTGACGGTGCCGTCCGAACAGCTGGGCAAGGCACGCCGCATCGACGACGCGGCCACGCGCTACGTCGAATTCTGCAAGAGCACGGTTGCCGAGGATTTCAGCCTGCACGGCCTGAAGATCGTGCTGGATTGCGCCCACGGCGCCACCTACCAGGTAGCGCCCAAGGTGTTCACCGAGCTGGGCGCCGAGGTGACCGCGTTCGGTGACAAGCCCGACGGCTTCAACATCAACCGCGACGTTGGTTCCACCCACCCGCAGGCGCTGCAGCGCGCGGTGCAGGAGTTGGGCGCGGACCTGGGCATCGCCTTCGACGGCGATGGCGACCGCGTGCAGATGGTGGACCGCCACGGCGTATTGGCCGACGGTGACGACCTGCTGTTCGTGATCGCACGCGCCTGGCAGGCACGGGGCCAGTTGCATGGCCCGGTGGTCGGCACGCTGATGAGCAACTACGGCCTGCAGCTCGCGCTGGACAAGCTGGGCGTGCCGCTGGTGCGCGCCAATGTGGGCGATCGCTATGTGCTGCAGCATCTCAAGCAACGCGATGGCGTGCTGGGTGGCGAGACTTCCGGGCACATCCTCTGCCTAGACCGCGCCACCACCGGCGATGGCATCGTCTCCGCGCTGGCTGTGCTGGAGGCGCTGGCCGGCGAGGATTTCGCCTTGGCTCGCCGGGGGTTGCACAAGCTGCCGCAGGTTATGATCAACGTGCGTGCCGAAGGCGCGCGCGAGGCGCTGGACAGCGCTTCGGTGCAGCAGACGCTGGCCGATACCGAACGCACTTTGCTGGGCCGCGGCCGCGTGGTGCTGCGCGCCTCCGGCACTGAGCCGTTGGTACGCGTCACCGTGGAAGGCGACGACGCGGCCGAAGTGCAGAAGTTCGCGCAACGCCTGGCCGACACCGTAAAATCCTCCGCAGAACGCTCGTGAACCAGCCGGCTCGTGCCGGCCACAGCTGATAGGAACCGGTCCCCAGGGATTGGCTCGACGTGAAAGGCCCCTGCGGTGGCGTGTCACCCATTCGACCGCAGCCCTTACCGGACACGACCATGAAGAACGTTCCCACCCTCGACATCCGCCGTTACGACACCGAGCGCGAGGCCTTCGTCGCCGAGCTTGGTGCGGCCTTCCGCGAATTCGGTTTCTGCTGCATCAGTGGACACGGCATTCCGCGCACGCTGGTCGATGGCGCGTACGACGCCTTCCAGCGCTTTTTCGCGCTGCCCAGCGAAACCAAGATGAAGTACCACGTGCCAGGCAGCGGCGGTGCGCGCGGCTATACGCCGTTCAAGGTGGAGACCGCCAAGGACAGCCAGTACGCTGATCTCAAGGAGTTCTGGCACGTCGGTCGTGAGATTCCGCGCGACTCGAGGTTCGCCGACGTGATGGCGCCCAACCTGTGGCCGGCCGAAGTGCCGGAATTCCACGAGTACGGCTACGGCCTGTTCGAGGCGCTGGACCAGCTTGGCACCCGTGTGTTGCGCGCGCTGGCCCTGCACATCGGCCTGCCCGAGAACTATTTCGGGGACAAGACCGACCAGGGCAACTCCATCCTGCGCCCGATCCACTATCCGCCGATCACCGACGACAACGTGCCCAACGTACGCGCCGGCGCGCACGAGGACATCAACTTCATCACACTGCTGGTCGGCGCCAGCGCCGAGGGACTGGAAGTACTCACCCGCCACGGCAAGTGGCTGCCGATCACCACTGAAGGCCAAGCCATCGTGGTGAACATCGGCGACATGCTGCAGCGCCTGAGCAACCACGTGTACCCGTCCACCACGCACCGCGTGGTGAATCCGCGGAACGCCAATGCGCGCAAGCCGCGCTACTCGGTGCCGTACTTCCTGCATCCCAACCCCGACGTGGTGCTCGATCCTCTGCCACAGTGCGTGACGCCGGACAACCCGAAGCGCTACGACACCAGCATCACCTCCCACGAATACCTGCTGCAGCGCCTGCGCGAGATCAAGCTGATCTGAAGGGAAGGCGCCCTTCCGCCGATATGTCGGCGGGCGGGTCTTCAGGCCTCGTCCGAGTGCCGGTAGCGGCGTGCCTGGCGCGCCGAAAGGCGTAGCGCGAGCTTGTCCGGCATCAGCTTGAACCTGCTCTTAATGATGCGGTTGACGCGTCCGGTGACATGTACCGCGTCGCCGCGCTCGACCGCGGCGATGCCCTCTTTCACCACTTCGTCTGCGCTCTGCCACATGAAGCCCGGCATCTTGTCCATCAAGGCACGCGTGCCGGTGACATCGTGGAATTCCGAATAGGTGAAGCCGGGGCAAAGCGCGCAGACGTGCACGCCATGTTCGCGGTTCTCCAGCGCAAGCCCCTGTGAAAACTTGACCAGGAACGCCTTGTCCGGCGCATACAACGTGTGTCCCGCCGTGCCGGGCACGTGCCCGGCCAGCGAAGCCACGTTGACGATGCGGCCGTAGCGGCGTTCGCGCATGCCGGGCAGCAGGCGCCACGCCAGCTCCAACGGAGCGGTCAGCAGCACCTGCAGGAAGTCCGCGTGCGTGTGCCAATCGTTCCCCATGAACGTGCCGGGCACGCCATAGCCGGCGTTGTTGATCAGCCAGTCCACCGCAAGGCCCCGCCGTGACAGCTCCTCACAGAGCACGCGCGGCGCGGCGGGATCGGCCAGATCGGCTGCCAGCACGGTTATGCTGCAACCAGGTTGCCGGCGCAGCTCCGCCGCCAGCGATTCCAGCCGGTCGACGCGCCGCGCGGTGAGCACGAGGTCGTGGCCACGCGCGGCAAGCGCGCGGGAAAAAGCGGCGCCGATGCCTGCTGAGGCGCCGGTAACGAGGCTGAGCGGGCGGGTGGGCGTCATGCGTCTCTCCTGGAGGAAAGCAACGCATCTTGGCCGTTGCGCCGCAGCAACACCAGTCCCGTATCAATCTGTAAAATTTCGGTTGTATCCAACGGAACTGCCCCCGACATGCGCAAGAAGCTCGTTGCCGCCAACTGGAAGATGCATGGCAGTCGTTGGATGGCCAGTGCCCTGTGCGGCGAGATAGCCGCGGCCGATACCGACGGTATCGACGTGGTGATCTGCCCGCCGTTTCCCTACCTGGTCGATGTCGCCACGGCCTGCGCCGAGGCCCGTATCGGGGTTGGCGCGCAGGATCTCAGCGAACACGAAGGGCAGGGGGCGTATACTGGCGAGGTCTCCGCCGCGATGCTGGCAGACTGCGGCGCGCAATGGGTGCTGGTCGGGCACTCCGAGCGTCGCCAGTACCATGGCGAAAGCGACGTGCTGGTGGCGCGCAAGTTCGCCGCAGCTCGTGCTGCAGGCCTCACCCCCATTCTCTGCGTGGGCGAAACGCTGGCGCAGCGCCAGGCTGGCGAGACTGAAACCGTGGTTGCCCGCCAGCTGCAGGCGGTGCTTGAAACGTGCGGCATCGGATCCTTTGACACCGCGGTGATCTCCTATGAGCCGGTGTGGGCCATCGGCACTGGCCACACCGCCACGCCGGAACAGGCGCAGCAGATGCATGCGTTCATCCGTAGCCAACTGCAAAAGGAAGATGCTATGATTGCCCGTCTGACTCGGCTGCTTTACGGCGGCAGCGTCAAGGCGGCCAATGCCGCCGAGTTGTTCGCGCAGTCGGACGTGGACGGTGGGCTGATCGGTGGAGCCTCGCTGACCGCTTCCGACTTTCTTGGAATCTGCGCAGCGGCGCGTTAGTCGCCACGGGTTCGATCTCAATGTTTGTCATTTTCAGCGTGTTTTACATTCTGATCGGCGCGGCCATGACCGTGCTGATCCTCCTGCAGAACGGCGAAGGCGCGAGTGCCGGCTCCGGCTTCGGCGGCGGCGCATCTGCCACGGTGTTCGGTGCGCGCGGTTCGGCGAACTTCCTGACCCGTGCCACCGCCGTGCTGGCCGCGTTGTTCTTCCTGCTCAGCCTTGGCATGGGCATGTACCTGCACAGCCACGGCAATGCCGAGAGCAGCGGCGCCGACCTTGGCGTAATGGCCGGCATGGGTGCGCAGCCGGCACCGACCAAGCCGACGGCTCCAACGGCTGCGATGCCTGCCAATCCGGAGTTGCCGGCCGCCATGAATACGGCTGTGCCTGCGGCTCCAGCCACGAGCAAGCAGCAAAGCGAAGTGCCGGCAGTGCCGATGCCGCAAAAGCAGAAGTAAGAAGCAAGACACCGGCCCAGGTGGCGGAATTGGTAGACGCACTACCTTGAGGTGGTAGCGCCGCAAGGCGTAGGGGTTCGAGTCCCCTCTTGGGCACCA
>DAIDKO010000109.1 GCA_027450005.1 Rhodanobacter sp.
CAGGCCAGCGTTTTGCCTCGGGCTTCCTCCAGACGGTCGGTCACCCTTCCGCCCTTGCCTCTGGCTAACTCTTCCCCTTGCCGGGTGAGTAGAGGGCTTGCACCTCCTAGCAGGTGCGCCCTGCCGGGCGCACAAAGAAAAAGGCCGGCTTGCGCCGGCCTCTTCCGCTTGCAAGGCAGCGATCAAGCCGGAGCGACCTCTTCGGCCTGCAGGCCCTTCTGGCCCTGCACCACCTTGAAACTCACCTTCTGGCCTTCCTGCAGGCTCTTGAAGCCCGTGCCGGTGATGGCACGAAAATGCACGAACACGTCAGGGCCATTCTCGCGGCTGATGAAGCCGAACCCCTTGGCGTCGTTGAACCACTTGACGGTACCTGTTTCACGATCCGACATGACTCACTCCGATCCAATCCAGACGCTTGAGACAAGCCGGCCCCCTCGGGCCGACGGCTTACTGGGCATGCCGGGGTCGGGTGTAGCGACATGGAACGGAACGGTTCCACACCGGGCACGCACGTGGCCAAGCAGACGCAGTGGACCAAGCATAACGGAAATCCGGGAATGCGAGGGAGATGTCAAGCGGCGCGAGATGAAGCTGTCGCGGACATAAAAAAACCGGGCATCGCTGCCCGGTTTTTGGTCGACGCTGGTGACGATCAGGCCGCGCTGACTTCGTCGGCCTGCAGGCCCTTCTGGCCCTGCACGACCTTGAAGCTCACCTTCTGGCCTTCCTGCAGGCTCTTGAAGCCATTGCCGGTGATCGCGCGAAAATGCACGAACACGTCCGGGCCGTTGTCACGGGCGATGAAACCGAAGCCCTTGGCGTCGTTGAACCACTTGACGGTACCGATCTGACGATCAGACATAAACCACTCCACATGGGTTAATAGAGACTCAACCGCCGCGACATGCGGTGGCCGACTTACTGGTGTGCTAAGGAAAACAACCCCGGGGGTGAACAGATGAGGCAGATCGCGGATCGGCTGCATCGGGTCACCGGTACTAGGCGACCCCGGCAAACGCAGTGGGCCTATGATAACCGATAACCGCATTGCGCCGCCCGATGTCAGAATCGCCGTTCTCTGCCGAGGATCGCCGCTTGAATATCCGCCCGTTGCTGCCGCTGTGCGCCGTACTGTTGCTCGCCGGGTGTGCCACCAACGGTCCGGCGCAACCGGCACTCAAGGCGCCGGCCGCGATTACCGGCGTGGCATCCTGCGACGCCTACCTTTCCAGTTACCTGGCCTGTCACCGCGCGGCCGCGATCTATCCGGCGGACCAGTTGCAGACGCGTTATCGGGCGATGCGCGACAGCCTGCTGCATGGAGCGCAGGATCCGGCAACCCGTCCTTACCTGGACGCGCGCTGCCGCCTGCTGACCAACCAGATGAAGCAGACCATGCACGGCCGCTCCTGCGGCGTGCCGGAGTCGAACTGAATCAACCCTTCCAGGCGGCGCGCAACAACGGTGCCAAGGGCGCCGGCCGGCAGCGGCCCAGTCGGATCGCAGGCGTGCCATGCCAGCCGGCCGTTAGGGAGATCGCGGCGGCGATCTCGCCGGCGAGGCGCGGCGTCGGCTCCACGCCCGGTTCCAGGAACAGCGCCTTGATGTCGAACACGCCTTCGGCCCGACGGGCCTTGGCATCCAACCGCCCGACCAGTGCACCGCGATGCAGGATGGGCAGCACGTAATAGCCATACCGCCGCTCTGGCGCGGGAACGTAGCACTCGATGCGGTAGTCGAAGTCGAACATCGCCAGCAGGCGGGCGCGGTCCCACACCAACGGATCGAATGGCGACAGCAGCGTCGTATGCGTGGCGCGAAGCCGTCCGCGACGGGCGCGCTCCAGCGCGCCGGCATGGTCAGGGTGGACGTAGCCCGGCGCATCCCAGCCGCGCACCGTCACCTCCAGCAATGCGCCTTCGGCCAACAGTGACGCCAGCTCGGGCGCGGTCACCGCCGGCTTGAGGCGGAAATAGTCGGCGATCCAGCGGGCTTGGCTGATGCCAAGCGCCTGCACGCTCTCGAGCAGGAAATGCCGCCGCAACTGCTGCGTATCGAGCCCAGTCGGGGAAAACGGAGGATCGAGTTTCGCCAGCACGCGCTCGGCGAGGTCGTACACGCGCTGGAAGCGCTCGCGCCGCGTCACCATCAAGTCGCCCAGCGCGAACCACGCCTCCAGCCAGCGCTTCTCCGGCTTCCACTCCCACCAGCCGGACACGCCGCGGTCCTCGCGCGGGAAATCCGAGGCCAGTACAGGGCCACCGTCGCGGATGCGCGCGAGCAATGCGTCCATGGCCGGCCTGTGCTCGCGACGCATACGTTCGGCGTGGCGGTGCGCCCAATGGCTACCGCGTTCGCGCCAGGCGCGGTGCGCGGCTAGATCGCGTGCGGCGACGAAACAGGCCTCGTGCGCCCAGCATTCGGCGACCCGGCCGTCGGCCAGCAGCTCGTCCAGCCATGCCGCCGGGTAAGCGCCCAGTCGCGAATGCAACACCAGATACGGGCTGCGCGCGACCACGTGGATGGAATCGATCTGCAGCAGGCGCATACGTTCGATGCATGCCACCAGGCCGTCGCGCGACGGGCGCCCACGCGGCGCCTGCAGCAAACCTTGCGCATGCAACTGCAGCGCGCGCGCCTGCGACGGCTGCAAGGTGATGGCGCCAGCTGAAGCGGCGCTCAACGGCGTGCCGTTTTCACGAGGTCTCGACACGAATATTGCGGCGACATTTACACAGCCTTTGCTAGCGTCTTGGGCAGGCTTCATCGGCAGCGTCCTCCGACGCCACCAAGGAGGCCCGCATTCCTTTCGAACATTCTGGCATGGAGTAACGACGATGAAATCTTGCAAAGCATGGTTGCCTGCACTCGCCGCTGGCGCACTGTTTTTCGCCGGAGCATCCTTCGCCCAGGACAACGCTGGCAAGGCCCCGGCACCCATCGTGACAGTACGCAGCGTTCCGCCTGCGGCGCCGAAGATCGGGACGCCACCGCCGTTCAACCAGCTTTCGGGCGGCAGCAAATGGATCACCCAGGAGCAGGCCGAAGCCTATCCGCCACTGGCCAACGACTTCCTCGATGCCAGCCACGGTGCTGAGCGAATCAACAAGGCGCAATACGAAGCCTGGGTGAAACAGATCCAGTAAAGCTTCGAGCATCGAACCGGCCGCATCAATGCGGCCGGTTTTCGTTCGGGCGATGCTTCCCAGCGCCCGCTAATCGCAGGGAGACGCTTTCGGTGATTCCATACGGCTGATCCACAAACGACGGCCGCGCATGACCTAGACTCCACGTACACCCGTGCGATGGAGTCGCCATGAAGCACCTTCGCCTGCTCCTGCTGGCTGGCGTGCTCGCCACCGACATCTGCCATGCGCAGAACCCCGACCCGATGGACATCCGCGCCTGTACCGCGATCGAGAGCGATGCGCAGCGGCTAGCCTGCTACGACCGCGCCACCGGGCGCGACCAATTGCCCGCCGCGCAGAAACGCACGGACCATACACCCGCAGCGGACACCAGCGTGTTCTCGCACGACCGGCAGGTTAACGTGGTCGACGGATCCGCACCGGCCAACGTATCGAAGCCACTTTCGTTGCTGGACAGCCGCTGGGAGCTGTCGCCGGAGAACAAGCTCGGCACCTTCAACCTGCGAGGCTACCAGCCGGTGTACGCACTGCCGCTGTTCGCCACCAGCAATCAGAACAATAGACCGCAGAGCCCCAATCCGAACAACACCGTACCAACGCCACAGCAGTTGCAGAACGTCGAAGGAAAGTTCCAGCTCAGCCTCAAGACCAAGGTCTGGCAGGGCGTATTCGGCAGTGCCGGCGACCTGTGGTTGGGCTATACGCAAAGCTCGCGCTGGCAGGTCTACAACGCCGCGATCTCGCGTCCATTCCGCGAGACCGACTACGAACCGGAGGCATTGCTGGTGTTCGACACGCACTACCGGCTGCTGGGCTGGGAGGGCCGGCTGCTCGGCATCGGCGTCAACCACCAGTCCAATGGACGCAGCAATCCGCTGTCGCGCAGTTGGAACCGGGTCATCGCCGACTTCGGTCTCGAGCGCCCTGGCTGGACCATCATGTTCCGCCCGTGGTGGCGCATTCCCGAGGCGCGCCGCAACGACGACAACCCGGATATCAGCAACTACATGGGTCGAGCCAGCATGCAGATCGTCCACGAATGGGATCGACAGGAGTTCGGCATGATGCTGCGCCACTCGCTGCGCGGAGGCAGCCAGAGCCACGGCGCCGCGCGTTTCACCTGGAGTTTCCCCGTCGCCGGCAACGTGCGCGGCTACATGGAGCTGTTCAAGGGCTACGGCGAAAGCCTGATCGACTACAACCACAATGCCACGTACTTCGGCGTGGGCGTGTCGCTGCTCGACTGGTACTGAACCCAACGGCACGGCCGGTGCGCCACTGGAAGCAGCCCTTGAGCAACCCGCTCCGTAACCGCTACCGACCATGCCGCGTGGAGGCCACTGTGGGATGGCTACAACGTGCTCTGTGGCCGCAGGGGCCGCACCGCCCTACCGGAAACGATCACCCGCACCACCTGGACGCGCCTCCTCGACCCGGCCGAGCCGGTGCATGGGCTGGTGGCCGAACGCGACGGCATGCTGCTGGGGCTGGGGCACTACCTGTCCCACCACAGCACGATCCAGGTCGAACCCAACTGCTAACTGCAGGACCTGTTCACCGCGACCAAGGTACGCGGGCTTGGGGTCGGGCGCGCCCTGATCGAGCGCTTTTACAAACTCGCCCAATCGGCTGGCGCGCCGCGCGTGGACTGGCAAACCCACGAAAGCAACGCCACGGCCATGCAGCTGTTAATTACTCCACGACCAGATGGCCGAGAAATCGGGCTTCGTGGTCTAACGCAAGCTGTTCTGACGCCGCCTCACGCGGCGGCCATGCCCGGACGGACCGGCGCGCCGGCACGCCCAGTCGTGACCTGTCCGCGCGCCTGCCCGGCGATAAACAACGACGCCGCCTGACCGGCGGCGTCGCAACCCGCGATGGCAATTCCCAGCGTCCCTGCCGGGTCGTGCGTCAGTGGTGATGACCACCCGCGCCGTGGACGTGCCCATGCGACAGTTCTTCCTCGTTGGCTTCGCGCACGCCCGTCACCTCGATGGCGAAGTGCAGCGGCTTGCCGGCCAGCGGATGATTACCGTCGATGTGCACCTTATCGCCTTCGACCTTGGTCACGGTGACGTTGATCACGCCCTGCGGGCCGTGGCCCTGGAACTGCATGCCGGGCTCGATGTCGGCCACGCCCTGGAATGCCTCACGCGGCACTTCCTGCACCAGTTCCTCGTGGCGCACGCCGTAGCCTTCCTCCGGTGCGACGTGAGCATCGAATTTGTCGCCGGCCTGACGGCCTTCCATCTGCTTCTCCAGGCCCGGCACGATGTGGCCATGGCCGTGCAGGTAGGCCAGCGGCTCGCGGCCGTCCGAGCTGTCGACGACCTGGCCCTGGTCATCGGTCAGCGTGTAGTGGAAGGTAACGGCGGCGTTCTTGGCGATCTGCATGGACAGGTTCCGGCGGGGATGAAAGGGCCGGTTTCCACCGGTGCTAACCAATAAGCCTAGCAGATGGCGAGTTTGCGATACTCCGCGGATGAAACCTTCCCTCCGCGTCGCCGCACTGCTCTGCCCGCTGATCCTGCTCTGCGCCACGCCGCCCATGACGGTGCATGCAGCCACACTTCCCGC
>DAIDKO010000110.1 GCA_027450005.1 Rhodanobacter sp.
CGGCCTTCACGGCTTGATGAGCGTTCCGTCCAGGACGGAAGCCATAACTGGATCGGGAGAATGTGGGTTCGACGATCGGTTGAAGGACTTGCAACAGCGCTTGCTGGATCAGTCGATCCAGCACCGTCGGAATGCCCAGGGTGCGCACCCCGCCTGAGGGCTTGGGGATATCCACCGCGCGCACCGCCGCGGACTGGTAGTTGCCCACCAGTAGCGCCAATCGGAGGCTGGGCCAGTGCGTTTTAAGCCGGTCTTTCAACGATCCTGCCGTCAGGCCATCGACTTGTCGCTCCGCCTTTCAACGTCGCCCTTTCAGGCGTCGTGAGGGGAGATCTGACCGGGTATGACGCACCTGCTTTCCCGCTTATGCCAGTCGGATATACGCCGTGGTGTTCCGTGCAAGTATTAGGCTTTGGCCTCCTTTGCTGCCTCACCCCACCACATCGCCTCGTATCCGCTTCTTGTTCATCAGGCCAGCGTTTTGCCTCGGGCTTCCTCCAGACGGTCGGTCATCCTTCCGCTCTTGCCTCTGGCTAGCTCTTTCCCTTGCCGGGCGAGCAGAGGACTGGCACCTCCTGGCAGGTGCACCCTGCCGGGCGCACAAACGAAACGTCCCGGCTGGGCCGGGACGAAGTTTCGAATCGGCCTCCCCGCGCTGGGCATCGCAGGGAGGCAAGTCGAGAGTGACGCTTGTTGTTGTGTTGCTTACTTCTTGGCAGCGGTCTTGACGGCCTTCACCACCTTGGCGGCGGCAGGCTTCTTCGCAGCAGCTTTCTTGGCTGCCGGCTTCTTGGCAACCTTCTTAGCAACGGCCTTCTTTGCAGCCGCCGGCTTCTTGGCGGCAGCCTTCTTCGGGGCAGCCTTCTTGGCGACCTTCTTCACGGCGGCCTTCTTGGCGACCGGCTTCTTGGCGGCGGCCTTCTTGGCGACCTTCTTCACAGCGGCCTTCTTGGCAGCCGGCTTCTTTGCAGCGGATTTCTTGGCAGTGGCCATGGTTCGTCTTAGCTCCTCATCGGTTGGCAGTGGTTGCCCAGTAAAAGCGTGGAGGAACGCCTCGACCAGCAGATCGCTGTTCGTGGCATGCCTCAAATTCTTCACCTGACGTTCGGTCCGAAGGTCGGACAGCGTTCGCAGAACATGGAGCGGAATCGATACGGTGATCTTGCGTACTGCATTCGCTTTCTCGCCGTGCTCCACGTAAGGCTTGATGAATTTCGGTGATGCCATGTTGCCGTTCCCCGTGAACTTGGGCGAAAGCTATTCCGTAAGATTTCAGCTGTCAATGGATTTTGATTGGCGAATCAATCCCTTTCGCTCCAGGTCGGGCAACGCGCACGGCGAACGCGATCACCGAACCATTTGGCTTGATTATCGATTTGGATGTCTGGACGTCCAAACGTTGATTTCATCGCGGCGCAGCCGGAGACGCGGATAGCCGCTGAAACAAAGGGTTTTCCTTTTCACGGAGACTTGCCCGAAGGCATTCCCGCAGGTGTACGCATCAAAGCATGCAGGCTGCGCCAAAGGGGCGGCGAGGGCACCCGAAAGAGATGAACGGGACGCGACCGGAATTTTCTCCGGGACCGTCGCGAGCAGATACTTTTCCGCCAATGCGGATGGCGAATGCGCGCATTCGACACCCGGTGCGGTAGCGACAAGGACCGGGTGGCACCAAAAAGACCAGCCCCGCACAGTGTGCCGGGAATGCAAATGAACACCTATGCGACCGACTGCCAGTTCCCCGAAATGACGACGGCCGCTCGAGGCGGCCGTCGTCGCAACCTGTCCGTGCCGGCAGGATCAGTGGTCTTCGTTCTCGACCACTTCCTCGTAGGCGCTGGCATCGAGCAACTGGTCCAGCTCGGCGCGATCGCTCATTCGCACCACATAGATCCAGCCTTCACCGAAAGCGTCCTCATTGATCGTCTCGGGCTTGTCGCTGAGCGCCTCGTTGACTTCCACCACTTCGCCGGACACCGGCGAGTAAATATCCGAGGCCGCCTTCACCGACTCCACCACCGCGGCGGCGTTGCCAGCGGTCACGCTGGCACCGATTTCCGGCAGCTCGACGTAAACCAGGTCGCCAAGCTGGGCTTGGGCGTGGTCGGAGATCCCCACACGGACCAGGCCGCCGTCCTCGACGCGGGCCCATTCGTGGGTTTTGTTGAACTTCAGGTCGCCGGGGATCTCGCTCATGGTCGGGTCCAATGTCGGGTCAGGTAGTGGCGGCCATTCTAGCCGCAGGAAATTTGCAGGGAAGTGGCGATCAGATGCCGTCGCAAGGCTTGCCATCGCGCACGAAGGGATATTTCACCAGACGCACCGGTAGTTCGCGGCCACGGATGTCCACCCGGACCGCGCCTGGCTCGCCGGCGGGAATGCGCGCTAACGCGACTGCCTTTTCCAGCGTAGGCGCGAAGCTACCGGAGAGGATTTCGCCCTCGCCGTTCGCGGTGAGCACCTTCTGGCCGTGGCGCAGCACACCCTTCTCGTCCAGCACCAGGCCCACCATCACGCGCCGCACGCCTTCGGCCCTCTGCTTTTCCAGCGCGGCGCGGCCGATGAAGTCGCGGCCTTCGTCCAACGCGACGGTCCAGCCGAGATTGGCCTCCCATGGCGAAACGGTCTCGTCCATGTCCTGGCCATAGAGGTTCATGCCAGCCTCCAGGCGCAGCGTGTCGCGCGCGCCCAGCCCGGCGGGCGCCACGCCGACTGCCGCCAAAGCTTGCCACAACGCCACGGCATGCTCGGCCGGCACGATGATCTCGAAGCCGTCCTCGCCGGTGTAGCCGGTACGCGCCACGAACAGTGGCATGCCATGCAGCCCCTGCGCGGCGGCGGCTGCGAACTTGCCCAGCTTCTCGATGCGCGCGCGATCCGCTTCGTGAAGCAGGCCGATCACCTTCGCGCGGGCGTTCGGGCCCTGCACGGCGACCATCGCGAACTCCGGCCGCTCCTTCACCTCGACGCCGAAGGCCTGCGCCTGCTGCTGGATCCATGCCAGGTCCTTGGCGCGGGTGGCGGCGTTCACCACCAGGCGATAGTGCGCGTCGCCGAGGAAATACACGATCAGGTCGTCGATCACGCCGCCCCGCTCGTTGAGCATGCAGGCATACAGCGCCTTGCCGTGCGCCTTGAGCTTGTCCACGCTATTGGCCAGCAGGCGGCGCAGGAACTCCCTCACACGTGCGCCATGCAGGTCGATCACGGTCATGTGCGACACATCGAACATGCCCGCATCGCGGCGTACCGCGTGGTGTTCCTCGATCTGCGAGCCGTAGTTGATCGGCATGTCCCAGCCGCCAAAATCGACCATGCGAGCGCCCAGCGCGCGATGGGTGGCGTTGAGTACGGTCTTCTCGGTCATCGCAGGGGCGCCTCGTGGAGAAATCGGACGACCATTATCCCCTGCCCCGCCGCGGCAAGCCACGCTGCAGGGCATCAAGGCGGTGACGTATCGACCTGCCGGAAGGTGAGGTTGATCCTGGCTTCGGCCAGATGCCGCATGCGCGGCAGCTCATGCCGGCACACTTGCTGCGTGTTGCCGGCCATGCGCAACAGGCTGCCGTGCGGCAGCAGCAGCTCGAGGGTATCGCCGGGCTGGGTCGGCTCGCCGCGCGCGCGGCGTCGGCGCAAGCGGAAACGTCGCGCTGCGCCCAGGCTCAGCGAGGCGATCACCGGCCGGAAACCCAGTTCGGGCTCGTCGTCGCTGTGCCAGCCCATCGCATCGTTGCCGTCGCGGTAGAGGTTGGCCAGCACGCTGTTGAAGCGCGCGCCGCAGGCCTGTTCGATGCGTGGACGCAGTGCGGCAAGCGCCGCCGGCCAGGGGCGCGGCTCGAAGCGGCTGCGCGAGTAGGTGTAGGCGGCACCCGGATCGCCGATCCAGCAGCTCAGGCGTGGCGAGGCGACCTCCCGGCCAAACAGGCGGATGCGATGGGTTTCCCAGGCAATCGCCTGCTGCAACTCGGCGAACAAACGGTCCGCCTCGGCCGCCTCCAGCCAGTGCGGCCAGAATTGCACGTCGGCCCCCGGCAGGGCGATGGGTTGCCAGCCGCTCATCGCGTCGCTCAGACGGAGTAGTCGCCGCCGTGCGCCGGCACGGCGATGCGCCCCAGCAACTGCGCGGCCAGCTGTTCGGCCAGCTGTTCGACGCGCAGGCCGGCGGTCTGCAGGTGCACTTCGGGCGACTCGGGTTGCTCGTACGGTGCGTCGATGCCGGTGAAGTTGCGGATCTCGCCGGCGCGCGCCTTGCGGTAAAGGCCCTTGGGATCGCGCTGCTCGCATTCCGCCAGCGGCGTGTCCACGAACACCTCGATGAATTCGCCTTCGTCGAACAGCTCGCGCACCGAGCGCCGTTCGCTGCGGTAAGGCGAGATCGCGCTGACCAGCACGATCAGGCCGGCATCCACCATCAGGTGCGCCACCTCGCC
>DAIDKO010000111.1 GCA_027450005.1 Rhodanobacter sp.
GCTGCCACCGGCGAGTTCGGCGACATGATCGCGTTCGGCATCCTGGACCCGACCAAGGTGACCCGTTCGGCGCTGCAGTACGCCTCCTCCGTGGCCGGCCTGGCCATCACCACCGAAGCGATGGTGGCCGAGCTGCCGAAGAAGGAAGAGCACAACCACGGCGGTCCCGGCGCCGGTGGCATGGGCGGCATGGGTGGCATGGACTTCTAAGTCTCGAGCCGTTCGCCCCAGGCATGGCCGCGCAGCGGCGAAGCCGAAGGGCAAGCAACACGAAAAGCCCCGCCTCCGGCGGGGCTTTTCTTTGCGCGGTTCCGCATGCGCAGAGCGTGGCGACGCCATTTGCTAGCATTACCCGGATGTCCCGCACCCCTCTCGACATCCTCCACGCCGTTTTCGGTTACCCCGGCTTCCGCGGCCAGCAACAGGCCATCGTGGAGCACGTGGCGGGGGGTGGCGACGCGTTGGTGCTGATGCCCACCGGCGGCGGCAAGTCGCTGTGCTACCAGATTCCCGCGCTGCTGCGGCAAGGTACCGGCATCGTGGTGTCGCCGCTGATCGCGCTGATGCAGGACCAGGTGGACGCGCTGCAGGCGGCAGGCGTGGCGGCGGCCTATCTCAATTCCAGCCTCGACGCGTCGGCGCAGCGCGAAGTGGAGCGGCAGTTCATGGCCGGCGAGCTGGACCTGCTCTACGTGGCGCCGGAGCGGCTGCTCACGACGCGTTTCCTCGGCTTGATGGAGCAGACGGAGATCGCGCTGTTCGCCATCGACGAGGCGCATTGCGTGTCGCAGTGGGGGCACGATTTCCGGCCCGAATACCGCGAGCTCACCATCCTCCACAAACGTTTTCCGCAGGTGCCGCGCATCGCGCTCACCGCCACGGCGGACCCGCGCACGCGCGAGGAAATCGTGGAGCGACTGGCGCTGGTGAATGCGCGCCAGTTCGTCGCCAGCTTCGACCGGCCCAACATCGGCTACCGCGTGACGCTGAAGCACAACCCGCGCACGCAGTTGATGCAGTTCCTCGACGGTCATCGCGGCGAAGCCGGCATCGTCTATGCGCTCAGCCGCAAGAAGGTGGACGACACCGCCGTCTGGCTGGCCGAGGCGGGCATCGAGGCGCTGCCGTACCACGCGGGCTTGGATGCGGCCACGCGCGCGAAGAACCAGCAACGCTTCCTGCGCGAGGATGGCGTGGTGATGGTGGCCACAGTGGCGTTCGGCATGGGCATCGACAAGCCGGACGTGCGCTTCGTGGCGCATCTGGACCTGCCGCGTTCGATGGAAGGCTATTACCAGGAAACCGGTCGTGCCGGCCGCGACGGCCTGCCTGCCGAGGCGTGGATGATCTACGGCCTCGCCGACGTGGTGACGATGAGCCAGATGATCGCGCAGTCCGAATCGGCGGACGAGCGCAAGCGTATCGAGCGGCAGAAGCTGGAATCGCTTCTAGCCTACGCTGAGGCCACGCACTGCCGGCGTGAATTGCTGCTCGGTGCCTTCGGCGAGGATTACCGGGGCCCCTGCGGCCATTGCGACAACTGCCTGGAGCCGCCTAAGACCTGGGACGCCACCGTGCCCGCACAAAAGGCGTTGTCGGCGGTTTACCGCAGCGGCCAGCGCTTCGGCGCCGGCCACGTCATCGACATCTTGCGCGGAGTGGACAGCGAGCGCATAAACCAGCTCGACCACGACAAGCTTTCTACCTTCGGCATCGGCGCCGACATCGACGAGAGAGGCTGGCGCTCCGTGTTCCGCCAGTTGCTGGCCGCCGGCCTGCTCGCCACCGATGCCGAAGGCTACGGCACCTTGCGGCTCACCGCGGCCAGTCGTGCCGTGCTCGGCGGCAACGAGCGCGTATTGCTGCGCGAGGACGCCAAGCCGCAGCGATCCGCGAGCAGGCGGCGCGACAGCCAGTTGGTCACCGGCGCCAACCTCGGCATCACGGCGTACGAGCACCCGTTGTGGGACGCCCTGCGCGCATTGCGCACGCAGCTCGCGCGCCAGCAGGGCGTGCCGCCTTACGTGGTTTTCCATGACGCCACCTTGCTCGCGATGCTGCGCGCGATGCCGGCGAACGAGAGCGAACTGGCCCAGGTCAGCGGCGTGGGCGAGGCCAAGCTGCAGCGCTACGGGCGGGATTTCCTCGCGGTCATCAACGCGGCGGAGTAAGCCCCATAGCAGCACTTGTGCCCGCTGCCTAATGTCGTCGCAGCAGAAGCGTTGGCTTCGACCCGGCAGAGTCTGCCGCTGGTCGGCGAGGCGCGAGACGCCGGCGGTCGCCACCCACGATCGTCGGGGCGCTTCGGCCTAGGGTGTGCCATCGGCCTGCACGCCAAGGACGTCCGTACGATTTCTGGCCAAGCTTTCAGTAACGGAGCCTGGGCGGCCACCGCGGGCGCGTTGCTGGCGACTATGCCGGATGCCTTGCTGGCAATCTAGAGATCAGCCGGTCAGCAACCAGTCATCGTCGTTGCTGCTGCAGGCCTGCGCCAGCCGCGCCGGTGGCTCGGCCAGGAAGCGCCACTTGTCCAGCGCGCACGGCAGTCGCGCACGCGGGCAGCTCGCATGCAGGTACGCCAAAGCCGCAGCCTCATCGTCATGCCGCGCCAGCTCGCGATTCTCCAGCAGGCTGCGCCAGCGGCGCCCGTGCCGTACGATGCGGAACAGGCCGAATTTCGAGGGGGCAACGTACTGCGCCGGCATGGCAGGGACACTCGGGGGACGATGCGCGAAAGTGTCGCCGCCGCGCGTGGCGCGTCGATGATTTGCCGGTGGCAGCGCGGTGACAGCGGGCCATGGAGCTGGTGTTGCGCTCGAAAAAGAAAACGGCCCGCTTCGCTGTGAGCCATCGAAATTTGGTGGCCAGGGTATTGCAGAATGGCATCCTGCTGGCAGCGGCCCCTCGTCGATGGCCGGGGTTTTGTCAGCGCAGGCCAGCCTCGAAGGCCTCCACCGAGACCGCCTCGCCGAACAGGAATCCCTGGTAATGGTGGCAGCCCAGGCTCTGAAGGAAATCGCGCTGCTCGGCGGTCTCCACGCCTTCGGCAAGGGTCTTGATGCCAAGGTTATCGGCGAGCGAGATGATCATGCGAGTGATCGTGGCGTCGTGGGGGTTGCGGTGGATGTCCTGCACGAAGGTGCGGTCGATCTTGATTTCGTTCAGCGGCATGCGCTGCAGGTAGCTGAGCGAGGAATAACCGGTGCCGAAGTCGTCCAGCGAAAAGCGCACGCCCTGGGCGCTCAGCCTTGTCATACGCTCGATCATCTGGTCCATGTTCTCGGCGAACAGGCTCTCGGTGACCTCCAGCATCAGCCGCGTCGGATCGGCACCGGTGCGTGAGAGCAAATCGAGCACGCTCTGCACGAACCCCGGATGGGAGAACTGGCGGACGCTAACGTTTACCGAAAGGCTCAAGGACGCCGTCCGCGGCTCGCGGGACCAGATGGCTAGTTGCCGGCAGGCAGTCTCCAGCACCCACTCACCCAGAGGCACGATTAGCCCGGTAGCCTCGGCCACCGGGATGAAGCGGGCCGGTGGCACTTCCCCGCGAACGGGATGCGTCCAGCGCAGCAACGCCTCGGCGCTGACGGTGCTGCCGTTGGCGTCCACCTGCGGTTGCAGGTGCACCTGCAGACGCCCCGTCTGCAGGTCGGTACGCAGGTCGTGCTCCAGCGCCAACCGTTCCTGCATCACCGTCTGCATGGACTGGCTGTACACGCGCAGCGTGTTCGTGCCGACCGACTTGGCGTAGTTCATCGCCATGTCGGCGTGCTTAAGGGTGTTCTCCGCGCCGCGTTCGCCGGCATCAAAGCGCGCAATGCCCACGCACACCGTGCAGTGGTAGTTGATGCGATCGAGTGTGTAGGGCAGGGCAAGCACGTCGCGGATCTGATGAGCCAGCTGCTCGGCGTCGCGCAGGGCCACGTCCGGATCGCAGCCGAGGCCGCCTAGCAGGACCACGAATTCGTCGCCGCTTTGCCGCCCAAGTACGTCCTGATTGCGTACGCAGGCCTGTAGCCGGCGAGTTACCTGCTGGAGCAGCAGGTCACCCACCTCGTGTCCCATCGTGTCGTTGAGCAACTTGAAGTCGTCGATGTCGATTAGCAATATCACTCCCTCCTGTCGCACCTCTGGTGGCAGCGCCAGCATCTGTCCTAGTAGCTCCATCAGCTGGCGGCGGTTGGGCAGACCGGTGAGCGTGTCGTAGTAAGCCAGTCGGTGGATCTCCTGCTCGCTGCGCTTGCGCTCGGTGAGATCAGTGTTGGTGCCTGACACGCGGATAGGACGGCCATCGGCGTCGCGCAAGATGAAGCCACGCGACAGTACCGGCACATAATGGCCCTCGCTGTGCTGAAGCCGGAACTCCAGCTCGTAGCCTTCGGTGTCGTCGCCGAGGAACGTCTCGAACGCACCCAGCACACGCGGCACATCGTCCCGGTGCATACGGCGCTGCCACAGGCGGGAATCCACCGGCAGGTCCCCCGGTGCCATTCCCAGCATCTGCCACCAGCGGGGCGAGTAATAGAATTGGTCACTCAGCAGGTTCCAGTCCCAAGCCGCGTCGTTGGCGCCACGCAGCATCAAGCTAAGGCGCTCCTCTGACCGAGTCAGCGCCTGCTCAGCTTGCTTCAGTGGGGTCACATCGGTGAAGCTCACCACTACCTCGGTTATCTGGCCATCGTCGCCGAGGCTTGGCGCGGCATTGCACATCGCCCAAACCAGATCCTGGTCACCGCCGCGGCGCAGCCCGATCACGTAGTGCGACACTGGCGCCCGCGTGACCAGCACGCGGGCTACGGGGAATTCCTCCAGAGGCAACGGCGAGCCGTCCTCGCGAATGAAGTCGAAATGCGGGTCGGTGTAAAACGAACCCAACAGCTCGTCGTAGCGCATCCGGAGCATCTTCAGGGCAGTCTCGTTGGCGTAGATGACCTCGGTGTTGGTCCGGTGCAGCACGATGCCGGCTTGAACGTGCTCGAACAGGAAGCGGTACATCCGTTCGCGCGATGCCTGCACCTCAATCGCTTGCTTGCGCGCCGAACTGTCTCGTGTGACACCGAGGTAGCCGGTCAGCACCCCTAGCTCGAAGATTGGCGTGATGGTGATGTCGTTCCAGAACGGCTCGCCCGAACGTGTGTAGTTGAGGATCTCGCCGGAGAATGGCTTCCCGGTATCCAGTGCTTCGCGCATCGCAGTGATCACGCGCGGGTCCGTGCCCGGACCCTGGAGGACACTGCAGTTTCGGCCCAGTAGGTCGGCGCTGGTGTAGCCGGTCAGGTCGGTGAACGACTGGTTGACGAAGGTGATGTGGCGATCTCGATCGGCCAGCAAAATGCCGTCGGAGGCAGTCGAGAGGATCGGTGTGATGCTTCCGAGATCAATCGCACTGCCCATGACCTATTGCCTCGCCAAGGTGTTGTCGCGTGGAATCCAGTGCGGTGAGCGGCGGCGGCTGTTTCCGTGCGAGCGGTGACTTTACATCGCCTGAACACGGCTGGGCAGGCCGGTCGCACCTGTTTGCAATCTATCGGCTGCCTTCATTTGGATTTGAGTGGCGAGTAGTCGTTTTTTTTGCTATCTCTCGGCGCTAGCGGTAAACATAAGGGGGGAGAGGATGAATAAGCGTTGCGTTGCATTGGTTTTGGCGCTCGCCGTCTCGGTCAATGCGTCCGCTTTCGAGGTGGACGGGTTTCGAACCGGAATGTCCACAGGTGAGGTAGCTGCCGTCGTTCGAGCCCAAGGCTGGTCGCTTGTGCGCAGTAACCTGATGCCCGGGCTCTATGTCGAGACGCATGAGGGTGGGGATCCGAAGATTGGCTCGCCGGGACCGGCAATCTTTATGTTCCGTGATGGGTTGCTCGTCGCCTATAACCGGAGGTTGGATTTCGGTACCGACTACGCAATCAAGCTGCAAGAGTTGATTGGCAAATACGGTAGTCAACCTCAGGTCAAAGTGAGTCATCCGACCTCGGTTGGTGCCGGAAGCGGACACATCACAGAGGTTACTTTGACATGGGACGTTGGTCGAGATCGCGTCGCCTTGCAGTTTTGGCCTGAGGTATGGACTGAGAGTGGCGCGCTGAAGAGCTCTCCTGGCGCATCCTTGTCATACGTGACCAAGGCAACACCATTGAAGCGGTAAGCCATAAGCAGGGCATCTTTAGCGGCACGCTGGCTGGTGTCTGACAAAGAGCCTTAGAAGTCCCGACTTTTAAGCAAACGGTGAACCGCCAACGCGCTCCTCATGGCCCTCTGGCGCATGGGTTATGCCAAGGGCGAGGTCACCATGCACGGCTTCCGGGCGACCGCTTAATGAGCTGGGGCACAACCCCGACGTCATCGAGCGCGCGCTGGCACATTTGCCGGCGACAAGTTGCGGGTGGCCTACCATCGGGCGCAGTACCTGGACGAGCGCAGGAGGCTGCTTCAGGCCTGGGTGGACATGATCGACGGGAAGCGTGCCGGCGGCGGCGTGGTGCCGATCAGGCGGTGGCCTGCGGCCAAGGCGTGATCTTGGCGAGGTCGGCCTTCAGCTTGTCCTTCGCCATCGCGCGGTCGTAGTCGTCCTGCAGGCCCTTCCAGAACCCCTCCGACATACCGAAGAACCGGGACAGGCGCAGGCCGGTGTCCGCCGTGATGGCGCGGTTCCCTGCCACGATCTCGCCGACGCGCGTGGCAGGAATCGGCGAGGCGGTGAGGCGCTACCGGCAGGAGACCGGCTATCGCGGCATCGTGGTGGCGATGGATGAGGTGGACATGGCGCTGTGAGCGTCGCACTACACTCCTGCCCAGATGAAGCCAGGGGAGTGCGCGACGTGGAAAAGGGGGACTTCGACCAGCTCGAGCGGCTCTCGGACAGGGAGCTGTTCGATTTCGTCACCGATAGCGACAAGTCGCAAAAGAAGTGGGTGGCGCTGCATATGCTCGAGCTACGACGCAATCGTGAGCTGACTCGCGCGGCGAGCTCCTCGGCTCGGGCTGCATGGCTCGCGGCAGTGATCGCTGGCATCTCGGCAATGATCGCTATCGCCGCTTACTTCAACCGCTGAGCATCGGGCCTCAACGATGTGCAAGTGTGCGTAGAACTGTGCGTAACAAAAAGGGCGGCGACTGCAAAAGTCGTTGCCCTTCATGGTGTTACGGCAATTCTGTGGTGGCCGGGGACGGAATCGAACCGCCGACACGGGGATTTTCAATCGCCAATTTTCCGTTTCTAGCCGTTCGTGTTGTGGCAAACGGTGGGGATAGATCGTCTAAGTATCTGTTTTATGGTTCGTGCCAGTACGCTATGATTTGCCCCAAGCCGGCAGCAAACGGCAAATGAACGGCAAATGGGAATATGGCACTCACGACACGGGGACTTGCTGCAATCAAGCCGGGGGAGTGGCTGAGCGATGATGGCCGCAAGGGTGCCGGTCGCCTTGTGGCGTTCGGCATGAAGGCTGGCGGCGCTGCCTTTTACTTCCGATACACGCGCCCGGATGGAAGGCGCGATGCGCTACCGCTGGGCCACTACGACCCCAAGGGGCAGGCCGGTCTGACCTTGCAGCATGCGAGCGACCGAGCCGATGAACTATCGAGGCGCTACCAGTCTGGCGACCGCGACCTGCGCGCCGTGCTGGATGCCGAGCAGCGCGAATCCGAACGCGAACGCAAAGACGCCGAGCAGGCAGCCGAGGCAGAGGCAGCCCGTGCCCGCGCGACACTAGGGGCATTGCTGGCCGCCTACGTTGCCCAGCTTCGGCGCGACGGCAAGACAAGTGCCCGGCAGGTAGAGCGTGCCCTAGAGGTCAACGTAAAGGATGCGTGGCCCCTGCTGTGGGAGAAACCCGCCGCTGATGTGACAGACGATGACTTGCTAGCCGTCGTGGCCCGCCTGGCCGACGCAAACAAGCTGCGCGGCGCATCCAAGATTCGCACCTACCTGCGCGCGGCTTATGCTGCCGGTGCCCGTGCCCGGCACAATGCCCGCGCTATCCCTGAGCTTCGCGCGCTGGCGATTCGCAGCAACCCCGCCGCCAGCCTTGCCGCTATCGAGGGCGAGGGAACCGGTGCGCGCGACCGCGCGCTATCTCTGACCGAACTGCAAGCCTATTGGCGGCGCATCGTGGCGCTGCCCGACCCGGTGGGTGCATTGCTGCGCTTCCACCTGCTGACGGGTGCCCAGCGTGTTGAGCAGTTGGCGCGGCTGAAGGTCGAGGATTACGACAAAGACACCCGAACCGTTCGCCTATGGGATGGCAAGGGGCGTCGTCGCGTACCGCGTGCGCACGTCCTGCCGCTGTTGCCGGATGCTCTGGAGGCGATGCGTGCCATGCGAGGCGATGCGCTAGGGCCGTTCCTGTTCACTGTCACCGAAGGGCACTCGGGCGCTACGTATGCCATGACGCAAAGCCGTTTGCGCGCCGTCGTGGAAGCGATGCAGGAGGCCGGCGAGCTTGAGGGCGGACCGTTCACGTTGGGCGACCTGCGCCGAACGGTGGAGACGCGCCTTGCGGCTTCCAGTATCAGCATGGAGGTACGTGCCCAGCTTCAAAGCCACGGACTAGGCGGCGTGCAAGCCAAGCATTACGACCGGCACGACTACCTGGACGAAAAGCGCGCTGCGCTGGAGACACTGCACCGGCTGGTAACGGGGGCGTCGGCCAACGTGACGCCGATCCGAAAGCAGAGAAAGGCGGATTGATCGGTTCACGCCGCGCCTAGCCCGACGGGGCGAAAACCGGGCACCTTCCCCGGCAGGCGCGGCTCCCATTGAAGGGCGCAGAGGTGTGCGTAATGGACAAGCCGCAGTTTGGTATCGCCTACGTTCCCGCAGACAAGCAATTTTTCACAGTGCAGGAAGTTGCCGCCCTGCTGGCGCTAGCGCAGTGGCCGGAAGTGCAGGGGCAGTGCGTGTCATACCCGCTACGGGCGAATGGGTCAGACGTAAGGGGGATGGTCCTGACCGACGAAGATAACGCGGCGCTGGCGCGGATATGGAAGGGTGCAAAGCTGTCAGAGCCGACGTTCCCCATGTCGCTTCCGGAGTGGTCGCAGTACGTCGCTGCGTTCAATCGCAGCAAGAACCGTCCGGAATGGTCACTGCGGCCATGCGTTGAAGACAATGGCTACACGCATGCGATGATGCGCGCGGCGGCTGAAGAACAATTCACAGGTAGCCTGCAAGGCGCTATTCGCGACGGCACCGTGTCGGCACGCGATCCGATAACGCGCATGCCCGTGCGTGACGTGCGCGTTTTGACGGGATCGCATGGCCTTCTGTTGAGCCGGGCCGATGTTGAGCAGTTCGCATCTCTGGCCATGATTGCTATCAGTGACGAGTCAGGCGCTACAGAAAGCGTCGTGCTCTGGCAGCAGAGGGCGCAGTACTGCCTTCAACGCCGTCGTGAGGGGAGCAAATCATGGAACAAAGACGCCGCCGAGAAATTCAACGTGGCCGCCACAACGATTAAGAAAGACGTTGCTCGCTATAAGCGTGCCGGTCTGGGTCAGGAATAGTGCTAGCGCGCTGCCCAAGGGGTAGCAACCTAGCTAGCAACTTGGTAGCAACCCAGTTGCCAGTGATCTAAAAAGCTATCAAATACATAGACTTGAGGCGCCTTCGTTTTCCATTTGACAGACACTCCCGTTGCTGGCCCAGCTTTCCGTGTCGCAGCCATTCGCTGCCGTCCCTGCGAACCCGTAGGGGCGACATGCACCATAGGCATACGACATGGAAAACATCTCCCCCCAATCCTTGGCGAATGCGCCTGCGTTTGCACCGCTGGTGCCGACCTGTGCCGCCCACGGCATTTCCCGCACCGTCGCTTTTGAGCTTGCCGCGTCGGGCAAGTTGGACACGTTCCTGATCGGCAAGCGCCGGTATGTGTACATCGAAAGCCTGCGCACGCTGCCCGAACGCCTGAAGGCGGAAGGCGGTGCGGAATGACTAACCCCACAAACGCGAAACCCCACGGTGGCAGCCGTGGGGCGGATCGCATGGGCAATGCGGCCTATCTCCACCGCGTGTCGGCATTGTACGGCGCCAGCCGTGGCAGCGACTACCTGCCGCAAAACTGGCGCGACCGCCTGCCCGACCCCGCCAGCTACTACGCGCACCACGTCGCCAAGCTGGGCAAGCCGAACGCGACCGGCTGGGCACAGGGAGCGTGCCCGTTCCATGAGGATCGGAACGCGAGCCTGTCCGTGCACGTCGCCAGCGTCAAAGGGCAATGGCGATGCTTTGCATCCTGCGGTGGCAGCGACCTGGTGGGCTTCCACACGAAGCGCACCGGCTTGGACTTCAAAGCCGCCGTGCGCGACCTGATCGGGCTGGGGGTGACGCGATGAACGCGCTTCCTAAATCCCAACCTGAGACCGCCATTGCTGCGGCTAATCGTCTGTTCGCTGCGGACGTGGCGAAGGGTTACAAGCTGGCCGGCCTGCATCGCTATAACGATACCGACGGGAACGAACTGTTCCGCGTAGTGCGGCTCAAGCATCCGGTCGAGGAAAAGGTCATTCGCCCCATGCGCCGCGATGGCCTGCGCTATGTGACGAAACGGCCCGATCGTCCGGCGTCTGGCTGGCCGCTGTACGTGCCGCCTTATCCGCTGGTGGACTCCGGCCCTATTGTGATCGTCGAGGGTGAAGGCTGCGCCGATGCACTTGGGAAGCGTGGCATTCCGGCCACCACGTCCGGCGGTAGTAGCAGCGCCAGCGGGGCGGACTGGACCCCACTGCGGGGCCGTCAATGCGTGCTGTGGGCCGACCATGACGAACCGGGCGCCAAATACATGACCGAGGTCGCCGCAAAGCTGCACGCTATCGGCTGCACCGTGGAGCGCATCGACGTGGGCGCCTTGGCGCTGCCACCAAAGGGCGATTGCGTGGATTGGCTGGCGCAGCACCCGGACGCCACGGCAGCGGACGTGCTGGCGCTGCCGAGGATTGCAGCGGCGGAACCCGTCATGCCTGGACCATCTACGTTTGCCAGCGCACCCGAGCCGCTACGCCGCCCGCTGCCACCGGCACCGGACTACCCGTTGGATGCACTCGGCCCGTTGCTGGGCGACGCCGCGCGACGCATCCATGACGTAGTGCAGGCGCCCGCTGCGATCTGTGGGCAATCCATCCTCGCTGCCGCGTCGCTGGCCGTACAAGCGCATGCAGACGTCAATCTATCCGGCAGCGTGGAGCCACTGAGCTTGTGGCACGTCACCATCGCCGCCAGTGGCGAGCGCAAGAGTGCCGCCGACCGCTGGGCACTGCATGCGCACTACGCACACGAAAAGGCGCAAGCGACGCAATGGCAGCACGTCAAGGCCAGCCATGACCTGGATCTGACCGCTTACGACGCCGCGTCACGCAAGGCCCAGAAAGGCAAAGACCGTGCGGCGATACGCGAGGCGCTGGAGGCCATAGGCCAGCCGCCCGAAGCGCCCTTGCTGCCGTGGTTGATGTTGAGCGAGCCGACGATGGAAGGGCTGCACAAGGCGTTCCAGTTCGGGCAGCCCAGCATGGGACTGTTCAACGATGACGCGGGCGATTTTCTGGGCGGCCACGCGATGAACAAGGACAACCGCGCGAAGTCGGCGGCGGGTTTCAGCAAGCTGTGGGATGACGGGCGCTTTGATCGTGTGCGAGCAGGCGATGGCGCGGCGAAATACTACGGGCGACGGCTGGCGCTGCATCTGATGGTGCAGCCGGTCATTGCCGAAGGCGTGTTGTCCGATGACGTGCTGACCGGGCAAGGCTTCCTGGCCCGCTGCCTGCTGGCATGGCCCCTGTCCACCATCGGCACCCGGCAGTATCAGGATATCGACCTGAGCCACGATCCTGCGCTGGAACGCTACTGGACGCGCATGCGCGATCTGCTGGCGGCTAAGCCGACGATGGCGACCGGTAGCCGTAACGAGCTGTCCCCGCGCGTGCTGGTGTTGACGCCCGACGCGATGGCCCACTGGATCGACGTAAAGGACGCCATCGAGGCCGGGATGCGCGGCACGTATGCCGGCATCCATGCGTGGGCGAGCAAGGGCGGTTCGCAGGTGGCGCGCATCGCGGGGGTGCTCACCCTGGCCGAGTCCCCGGACGCGGGGGTTATCCAGCGCGAGGCCGTGGAACGCGCGGCGATCCTGGCCATGTATCACCTGGACGAAGCGGCGCGGATCGTGGGCACGGCTAGCGTGCCAGTCCGGGTGCGGCATGCCGAACTGCTGCGCGACTGGTGCAGGGAAACCGGGCGCACCCTGCTGTACTCCAGCGATGCCCTGCGCAACGGCCCGAACGCGATACGCACGCAAGACGCGTTCACAGACGCGGTGGCGCTGCTGGAGGAAACCGGCTGGGCGCAGTGGATCGAGGGCGGCGCCGAGATTGACGGCAAGCGCCGCGCAAAGGTGTGGAGCATCCGCGTGGAGGCCGAGGAATGAACGCACTGGCCGAACTGCGAAAGCGCGCGCAACCTGCTGCGAATCTTGCGAAAGCTGCGAATCGGCACCCCGCTGCGGTCACGGATTCGCAGGATTCGCAGGATTCGCAAGGGGGCGAGTCTCGAATTGCACTCGTGAGCCTGGGCGCCAGCAAGCGCGCTGGCCCTGCTGTAAGGGCCGACCTGCTGGCGCTGGCCGATCGCCTGGCTGTGGATCGTGACCACGTTCACCGGCTGGACGATGACGGCCTGGCCCTATTGGCAGCCATCGGCGAGGGCGGCATGCGTGCGTTCCTGCTGGCTGCCGAGGATGCGGCAACCCGGCAGGCAGGCAAGGTGCCGCTAGATGACACGGCAGCGATCTACTGCGCGCATTGTGGGCCGGTCTACGTGCACCCCGGCATTATCGACGTGTTGCCCGTGGTGGACGGCTGGCCGCGTGCAGCGGGCTGCCCGTGGTGCGTGATCCGCAAAGCTGGCGGCTATGTGCCACGTCCGCACGTCACCTGCGCCACTTGCACACACTGGAGGCCCGACGCGATCAACCCGGCGGCAGGCGTGGGCGACTGCGCCAGCGGCCACGGCGCGCACTACCCGGTGCAGCGCCACGGCTGCGGCGACTTCGCCCCAAGGAAAAGGCCATGACCCGCAAGGCCGCGCTGTACGAGGGCTACCGGCACGGCCACGGCGCCCTGCTGGCGCAAAGCCTGCTGGTGTACTACCTGCAAGCGCTGGCGCGGGAGGTCGCCTGACCATGTGCCCGGTAATGCGAACAGTACGTGCGCAAGCGGGAGAGTCTGGTGTTTTCGGAGAGGTACGCGCACGGGCGAGCGAGTCTGGCGTTTTCGCAGGACTACACGCGCGGGCGGATGACACTGTGCCGGGAGGCTGCCCCGGCAGCACCCGGCGCAGTGTGCCTGCCGACTACGCGGGCGACGATCCACGCCTATGCAATGCCCGGACGAAATCGGGGCGACCCTGCCGCGCGCTGAAGCTGGGCGGTGGGCGCTGCAAGTGGCATGGTGGGCTGAGCACCGGCCCCCGGACACCCGAGGGCAAGGCGAGGTGTGCCGACAACCTGCGCCGCTGGCGCGAGGGACGTAAGCGATTGGCTGGAAATGGCTAATACGGGCTGACTAGGGGTGCAAAAGCGCCGGCATGTTGCAACCGGCACGGCAAGTGCGCCCGTGACTTAGCAGCAAAGTGCTGGAACCTGCTGAAGGCCGGCAGCCATCTAGGCGTTGCGCAATCGCTACGGAAAACTCCGGTAGAGCCGCCACATCCCGCGCACATATGCTATTGCGCCGCATTCGCATTTAGGGGCACTCCAAATAGCTCAACCGGCCCACATCGCGCGCGTGGCGCGCGGGCGCGAGTGAGTCTGTGCAGGCGCAATCTGTGCCCGACTTTTCAGCAAACGGCAAACATACGGCAAACAGGCGAACCAAAAGAAAAGGGCCGTGAGGCCCTTTCTAGTCTAAAGCCTTGATTTATATGGTGGCCGGGGACGGAATCGAACCGCCGACACGGGGATTTTCAATCCCCTGCTCTACCAACTGAGCTACCCGGCCATAGCCGCTCATTAAACCGAATATGTGGCGGGTGGTCAAGACTGGGCATCGGGTGGTGTGTAGCCGGTGGCCCGGTCGACGTCGCCGCCGAACAGGAATTTCTCCATCTGTTCGGCGAGGTACTTCCGTGCAGCCGGGTCCAGCGGATTTAGCCGGTTTTCGTTGATGAGCATGGTCTGGTGGGCCAGCCATTGCTGCCATGCGGGCTTGCTTATGCCGGCGTAGATGCGCTGACCCAGCGGTCCGGGCCAGGGGGCGAAGTCGAGGCCTTCAGCTTCGATGCCGAGCTTGGCGCAGTGGACGGTGCGGCTCATGCGGTGATTCCTTCGAGGTTCTGCAGCAACTTGCGCACGGGTGCGGGTAGGCCGAGTAAGGCGAGTTCGCTGGCATCACACCAGCGCAATGAGAGATTATCCGCAATGCCGCGCATGGCCGTCGCACCCTCGAACAGCAGCGGTTCGACGCGCAGGCGGTAATGGCTGAACACATGCGTGAACGGTGCAAGCGCCTGTGCGTCGTCGATGCGTGCGTGCTGTCGCGCCAGGCGCCAGGCGTCGTCGATGTCCGCGGCCTCGGGCAGGCTCCACAGGCCGGGCCACACGCCCTTCACGCCGCGACGCTCCAGCAGGACGCGGCCATCCGCATCGCGCAGGACCAGCATCACGGTCTCGCGGGTAGGCGCCGCTTTGGTGGGCCGGGGTGACGGCAACTGCATGACCAGGTTGTCGCGCCGGGCGACACACCACTCGGCCAGCGGGCAGGCCTGGCATAGCGGCCGGGTGCGCGTGCACGCGGTGGCGCCCAGGTCCATGATCGCCTGCGTGTAGTCGGCCACGCGCGCAGCCGGCGTGTGCGCGTCGGCGTGCAGCCAGAGCTGCTTCTCCACGGCGCTTTCGCCGGGATGGCCGTGGATGCCGTGATAGCGCGTGAGCACCCGCTTCACGTTGCCGTCGAGTATGGGAAAGCGCAGGCCGTGCGCCTGGGCCAGGATCGCGCCTGCGGTGGAGCGACCGATGCCGGGCAGGGCGGCCAGTGCGTCGAAGTGGCACGGTAGTTCACTGCCGTGGCGCTCCACACAGAGTTGCGCGGCGCGATGCAGGTAGCGCGCGCGGCGGTAGTAGCCAAGGCCGGCCCATAGCGCAAGCACCTCGTCTTCCGATGCGGCCGCAAGCTCGCGCAGGCTCGGCAATGCGGCGACGAAGCGCTCGAAGTAACCGATCACGGTGGCTACCTGCGTCTGCTGCAGCATGATTTCCGACAGCCACACGCGGTAGGCGTCGCGCCGGCCGTCGTCCAGCGTTTCCTGCCAGGGTAGGTCGTGGCGGCCGTGGTCGTCGAACCACGCCAGCAGTGCGGCGGCGAACGGGTTCACTTCGCGGTGCCGTTGGCACCCGGCTTGGCCGCGGTGCTGCTCGCTGCGGCGGGCGTGCTGGCGTCTGACTGCACGCTCAATCCGCTGATGGTGAGGCTGCCGACCTGCAGCTTGGCCATCTGCAGCGAGCCGCTGCCCGGCGGCAGGCCAGGTTGCGACGCCGTCTGCATGTCGGGCGTCGTGCTCAGCGTGTTCCACCAGTGCACCAGCGCCAGCGGCGGCAGGCGGATGTCGGCATGGTCGTCCGGCCCTTCCAGCTTGAGGTGCAGCAGCAGCGGGTCGGTCTGGTTGGCGGGCGTGAGCGTGAGTGCGATGTCGTAGCTGCCGCCATCGGCCCGCCTGAATTTTCCGCCCAGCCGTGCGCTCGCGTTGGCGGCGCCCCGCCAGTAGGCGTCGCCGTGCAAGGCGAGCGCGGTGCCCCCATTCCGCGCAAGCCTCAGCTGGATATCGCTCAGCTGCAGCGCGTTGCCCAGCATGCGCGGCGTGGTTGTGAGCCGCAGCTGCAGCGTCGCACCCGAGGCGGTGGTGGCTGACATGTACAGCGGGAATTGGCGATCTGGCGCCAGCATGCCGGCGGTAAGGGTGACGTTGTTGAGCAGCAGGCGGTCGCCATGCAGCACGCTGCCGTGTTCGATACTGACGCCGGTATCGATGCGCGGGATCGCCGGCACGGAGTCCGCGCTGCCGGACGGCCGCGCGGCGAGCCAGCTTTGCAGGGCATCCAGATCCACGCGCGGCCCGTCGACTTCCATCCGCGCGATCGCGACCGGGCCGCCCAGCAGGGTGCGCCACGGCAATACCAGCTGCCCCCTGGACGCCAGCAGGATGGGGTTGTCCGCGCCTTCGGCGTTGAGCGTGATGCCGCGCAGGTCCAGTGCCGGACGCGGAAACACGGTGGGGCTGGCAGGGCGGGCCAGGTTGATCACGAGGCCCGCCTGCCGCGCCTGCGCCTGCAGTAGCGCGGTGAACCGGTCGGGCCGCAGCAGCAGGTAGACTGAGACCGCGAGCGCCAGCAGCACGGCGAGCGTCAGGGCGCTCGCGGCGATCAGCAGGCGTCGCAGTCGCGGCATCACGTCAATCGCCGGCCAGCGGCAGCAAGCCGTCGACGAAGGCGGCAGCGTCGAACGCGCGCAGGTCGGTAGCGGTTTCGCCCAGGCCCACGAAGCGGATTGGCAGGCCGAACTCGCGCGCCAGCGCGAACACCACGCCTCCCCTGGCGGTGCCGTCCAGCTTGGTGACCACCAGGCCCGTTACGCCGACGATCTGGCGGAACTGGCGCACCTGGTTCACCGCGTTCTGGCCGGTGGTACCGTCGATCACCATTAGCACCTCGTGCGGCGCCTCGGGGTCGAGCTTCTTCAGCACGCGGGCGATCTTGCCCAGCTCGTCCATCAGGCCGCCCTGCGTGTGCAGGCGACCGGCAGTGTCGGCCACCAGCACGTCAGCGCCGCGCGAACGCGCGGCCTGCAGTGCATCGAAGATCACGCTGGCGGCGTCGGCATCCTGGCCCTGCGAGATCACCGGCACCTGGTTGCGCGTGCCCCAGGTCTTGAGCTGTTCCACGGCGGCGGCGCGGAAGGTGTCGCCGGCAGCCAGCAGCACGCTGCGGCCCTCGTCGCGCCAGCGGCGGGCGAGTTTGCCGATCGTGGTGGTCTTGCCCGCGCCGTTGATGCCCACGGTGAGCACAACGAAGGGCTTGCGCCCGGACGGGTCGAGCGGCTGCTGCACCGGCTTGAGCAGCGCCACCAGCGCGTCGCGCAAGGCGTTGCGTAGCCCGGCCGCGTCGGCGAATTCGCGCTTGTGCATGCGTTGGCGCAGGTCTTCGACCAGCGCGGTGCTGGTTTCCACGCCGACATCGGCGGTGATCAGCGTTGTCTCCAGCTCGTCCAGCAGGTCGTCGTCGAGCTTGGGGTTGCGGTTGAACAGCGAGCCCAGCCCGCGACCCAGCGCACTGTCGGCGAGCCGTTCACGCCAGCCGCGGCGCGCCGGGGCGGCCTCGTCGGTGCCGGTTTCGGGCGGCGCTGCGGTCTCCTGCAGTGCATCCGCGGCAGGGGCCTCGGGCGCGGCCTCGGGCGAACTCCCGGCGGGCTTCTTCTTCCAGAAATTGAGCATTGCGGGGGCGATTCAAAGACAATGGACGGCATGCTAACACCCCCACCCGTACTGGCCGCTGAGTTGGAGCGGGCCGCATGAGCGGCCGTGCCGGCCGCATCCGCATCGTCGGCGGCAGCCTGCGCAATTCGCGGCTGGAGGTGCCCGAACTGCCCGGCCTGCGGCCCACGCCGGAGCGGGTGCGCGAAACGCTGTTCAACTGGCTGGCGCCGGTGCTCGAAGGTGCGCGCGTGCTGGACCTGTGCGCGGGCACGGGGGCGCTGGGCATCGAGGCGCTGTCGCGCGGCGCGGCGGCTGCCGTTTTCGTCGAGCCCGATGCGCGGGCCGCGCGGGCGCTGCGCGACAACCTGGCGCGGCTCAAGGTTGCCGGCGCGGACGTGGCGGTCATGGACGCGCAGGGTTTCCTGCGCGGCGCGGCGCGGCCGTTCGACCTGGTCTTCCTCGACCCGCCATTTGCGGCCAACCTGTGGACCGCGCTGGCGCAAGGCCTGGAGCAGGGCGGTTGGCTGGCCGGGCGGGCGTGGATCTACGTGGAGTCGCCGCGCGAGCTGGCGCCGGTGCTGCCGGCGCACTGGGCGTTGCACCGCGAGGGGCGGGCCGGCGAGGTGCGCTTCGCGCTCTACCGGCGTGCGCTGCCTTAGAAAGGCCTGCCGCGGCTTCCGCAGGATTCGCGCCGGGAGCAGCTGGCGCGCAGGTCGGTGAAACACGAGCCGGCAGCCGTCCGTCCACGGCCAGGTCTGGCGCCCCTGGCAGCCAACGCGAGCTATGCGGAGGCAGGGGGCAGGCTCTAAGCTAGTGTCTGTTTCCACTGCGCCACCGGACCGTGAACAGACCCTCCGGCAATCCCCGCCTGGCCGTGTACCCGGGCACCTTCGATCCGATCACCAACGGTTACGCCGACCTGGTGGCGCGCGCCGCGCCGCTGTTCGATCGCGTGGTGGTGGCGGTGGCCGAAAGCCCGAACAAGGGCAAGGGGCCGGGCTTCAGCATCAACGAGCGCATCGCGTTGGCGCGGCTGGCGCTGGCCGACCTGCGCAACGTGGAAGTGTGCGGCTTCGACTCGCTGCTGGCCGATTTCGTGGCCGAGATCGGCGCGGGGGTGATCCTGCGCGGCCTGCGTGCCGTGTCGGATTTCGAGTACGAGTTCCAGCTGGCCAGCATGAACCGGCATCTGAT